>JAEUMX010000159.1 GCA_016791285.1 Burkholderiales bacterium | reverse complement strand
GGGGCTCACCATCGCCGAGGAGTTTCGCGACGAGGGGCGCGACGTGCTGCTCTTCATCGACAACATCTATCGCTACACCCTGGCGGGAACCGAGGTGTCCGCCTTGCTCGGGCGCATGCCTTCCGCGGTGGGCTATCAGCCAACTCTGGCGCAGGAGATGGGTCAGCTCCAGGAGCGCATCACCTCGACCAAGGTCGGCTCCATCACGTCCATCCAGGCCGTGTACGTGCCCGCCGACGACCTTACCGACCCGTCGCCCGCCACGACCTTCGGTCACCTCGATGCCACGGTGGTGCTGTCCCGGGACATCGCGGCGCTCGGCATCTACCCGGCCGTCGATCCGCTCGACTCGACGTCACGTCAGCTCGATCCGCATGTCGTCGGCGAAGACCACTATAACGTCGCCCGTACGGTCCAGCAGACGCTGCAGCGTTATAAGGAACTGCGCGACATCATCGCCATTCTCGGCATGGACGAGCTGTCGGCAGAGGACAAGCTCACCGTGTCCCGCGCTCGCAAGATCCAGCGCTTTCTGTCGCAGCCGTTCTTCGTCGCCGAGGTGTTTACCGGTTCATCCGGCAAGTTCGTTTCGCTCAAGGAGACGATCAAGGGCTTCAAGGGCATCGTCGAGGGCGAGTATGACAATCTGCCGGAGCAGGCCTTCTACATGATCGGGGGCATCGAAGAAGCGGTCGAGAAGGCCAAGACGCTGCAATAACGGAGGGGCCGCCATGGCAATCACCATGCACGTCGACGTCGTCAGCGCCGAGGAGTCCATCTTCGCGGGCCCGGTCGAGATGCTGATCGCCCCTGCGGAAGCCGGGGAGATCGGGATTCTGCCTCGGCATACACCGCTGCTCACGCGCATTCGTCCCGGCGCGGTGCGCCTCAAGCTGCCCATGAAGGAGGAACAGGAGCTGGTTTGGGTGTCCGGCGGTATTCTCGAGGTGCAGCCCGACGTGGTCACGGTGCTCGCGGACACTGCCATCCGCGGTCCCGATCTCGACGAAGCCAAAGCCACGGAAGCGAAGAAGCGGGCAGAGGAAGCCCTCAAGGATCGGTCGGCCGAGATCGATTTCGCGAGGGCCGAGGCGGAGCTTGCCGAGGCGATCGCGCAGCTCGCGGCGATCCAGAAATTGCGCAAAGGCGGACGCTGACCTCGCTGCTTCGAGGGGTTGCTTCCACCCGGCCTGTTGCTTCGTCTTAGCGGCGGCCCGCAGCTAGAATGCTGCGTATGCCGGAGTCCCATGAGCCGAGTCCCGTACCCGTGACCGCACGCCTTAACGTGGTGATTCTCGCTGCGGGCAAAGGCAAGCGGATGTATTCGTCGCGGCCGAAGGTCCTGCACCGGCTGGGTGGTCGTTACCTCGCCCAGCATGTGATCGACACGGCGCGGGTGCTGGGCGCGCAGCGCATCTGTGTGGTGTATGGGCACGGCGGCGAGGCGGTGCGAGAGTCTCTGGCCGCCCCGGACCTTTGCTTCGCCCTCCAGGAACCGCAGCTCGGAACCGGGCACGCGGTCTTGCAAGCCCTGCCCCACATCGATCGCGATGGCCGGGTGCTGATCCTGTACGGAGATGTCCCGCTCACGCGCCTCGGGACGCTGCAGCGGCTCGTCGCCGGCGATCCGCCTGATGCCGTCCACGTCGTGACCGCCGTGCTCGTGGATCCAACGGGCTATGGTCGCATCGTGCGCGATGCCGCAGGGCGCGTGCAGCGGATTGTCGAGGAAAACGATGCGACCGAGTCCGAACGCGCCTTGAAGGAGGTCAACACCGGCATCATGGTGGTCCCCGCCGAGCGGCTCGCCGGCTGGCTGGGCGCGCTCGGCAACGACAATGCCCAGCGTGAGTACTACCTTACCGACGTCGTTGCCCACGCGATTCGCGACGGCGTCCCGGTTATCACGGCACAGGCCGAGGCGGCGTGGGAGACGCTGGGCGTGAACAGCAAGGGCAACCTCGCATCCCTGGAACGCATCTACCAGCGAGAGCAGGCGGATACCCTGCTCGCGCGCGGTGTGACGCTCGCCGACCCGGCGCGCATTGACGTGCGCGGGACGCTCGAATGCGGTGACGATGTCACCATCGACGTCAGCTGCATTTTCGAAGGCGAAGTGCGCCTGGGGCATGGCGTGACGATCGGTTCGCACTGCGTGCTGCGCGACGTCGCGGTCGGCGCCGGCTCGGTGGTCTTCCCCTTTTGCCATCTCGAGGAAGCCGAAATCGGCGCGGCATGCCGCATCGGCCCGTTTGCGCGTATGCGGCCTGGTACGCGGATCGCCGGACATGTTCACATCGGCAACTTCGTCGAGGTGAAGAACAGCACGATCCACGAAGGGTCCAAGGCCAATCATCTCGCGTATGTGGGTGACAGCGAAGTCGGCCGCAACGTGAACGTCGGTGCGGGCACGATCGTGTGCAATTACGACGGCGCCAACAAGCACAAGACGGTCATCGAAGACGACGTGTTCATCGGATCCGACACCCAGCTTGTCGCGCCCGTGCGCGTCGGCGAGGGCGCCACGATCGGCGCCGGTACGACCGTCACGCGCAACGTGCCCCCCGGCGCGCTCGCCATCTCGCGGGTGAAACAGGTTGCCATCGACGGCTGGCAGCGGCCGCGCAAGAAACCGAAGGGCGAAACTTGACTTGCCGGCCGCTTTCCGCGGTTCGGTCTCTCTGCGCTTTGTCTTGACCCATCCTGGAGGATTCCACGGCTATGTGCGGGATTGTTGGCGCCATCGCGCGCCGTGATGTGGTGCCCTCCCTGCTCGAAGGACTGAAGCGGCTCGAGTACCGCGGCTACGACTCGGCGGGCGTTGCGGTTCTCAATCCACGGCTCGAGCGCTTGCGGGTGACCGGTCGCGTCGCCGAGTTGAGCGAACTGGCGGAGCGCAACCGTTTCGCCGGAAACATCGGTGTCGCGCACACTCGGTGGGCGACGCACGGTGCGCCGTCGGAGCGCAACGCGCACCCGCATGTGAGCGGCGGCATCGCCGTCGTCCACAACGGCATCATTGAGAATCACGAGGCGATGCGCTCGATGCTGCAAGGGTTGGGGCACGTCTTCGCGTCGGATACCGACACCGAGGTGATCGCTCACCTGATCCGCGAGAAACATGGCCACGCGGGCGATTTGCTCGCTGCCACCCGAGCCGCGCTCGCCGAATTGGAGGGTGCGTACGCCATCGCGGTGCTTTGCGATGCGGATCCGGATCGGGTGATCGTGGCGCGCAATGGCGCCCCGTTGCTGCTGGGCTTAGGCCAAGAACAGAACTTTGCCGCCTCCGATGTCTCCGCCCTGCTGCACGTAACGCAGCGGGTGGTCTACCTCGAGGACGGCGACGTCGCAGAGCTCGGAGTGAATCGCGTGCGGGTGTTCGACGAGGCGGGGAACGAGGTGGAGCGGCCCGTGCACGTGAGCCAGCTTACATCCGCGGCGGTCGAGCTCGGACCGTATCGCCACTTCATGCAGAAGGAAATCTTCGAGCAGCCCGGAGCCGTGGCCAACACGCTCGAAATGGTGCTGAACGCGAGCTCGATCTCGCCCCAGCTGTTCGGCGCGGAAGCGGCGGCGGTTCTCTCCAAAACCAACGCAGTGTTGATTCTCGCGTGCGGGACCAGTTACCACGCGGGCTTGGTCGCCCGGTACTGGATCGAGGCGGTCGCGGGGCTCCCGTGCACGGTGGAGATCGCGAGCGAGTATCGCTATCGTCAGTCGGTACCCAATCCCGAGCAGCTCGTCGTCACGATCTCGCAGTCCGGCGAGACGGCCGACACGCTGGCCGCCCTACAGCACGCCAAGGCGCTGGGGCACCGGCATTCGATCGCGATCTGCAACGTCCCCGAAAGCGCGCTGATCCGACAGTCGGACCTGCGCTTCCTGACGCGAGCGGGACCGGAGATCGGCGTGGCGTCGACCAAGGCCTTCACTACTCAGCTGGCCGTGCTGGTACTGCTCACGATGGTGCTCGGGAAGCTGCGTGGGCGTCTTTCCGCGGAGCGGGAGCGGGAGATGATCGGGGCGCTGCGCCACCTCCCGGCCGCGCTGCAGCACGTGCTCGGAGTGGAGGATCAGGTGAAGGCCTGGTCGGCGCGCTTCGCGGAGAAGGAGCATGCCCTCTTTCTGGGTCGGGGCGTCCACTATCCGATTGCGATGGAGGGTGCGCTCAAGCTGAAGGAAATCTCCTACATACATGCGGAGGCTTATCCGGCCGGCGAGCTCAAACACGGGCCTCTGGCTCTGGTCGACAAGGCCATGCCCGTCATCGCGATCGCGCCCAACGACGCGTTGCTCGAGAAGCTCAAGTCGAACCTGCAGGAGGTGCGCGCGCGAGGTGGGGAGCTATATGTGTTTGCTGATCAGGGCTCTCACGTGACCGAGGGCGACGGACTGCACGTGATCCGGCTGACCGATCATGCCGGGCTGCTGTCCCCTATCCTTCACACGGTGCCGCTGCAACTACTGGCCTATCACGCCGCGCTGCACAGGGGTACCGACGTAGACAAACCGCGCAATCTGGCGAAATCCGTGACGGTGGAATGACGCCGCGGACAAGCGCGGCAGATGAGTACGACAAGCTCGAACCGGCAGTCCCCAGGGGCGGCCGTTGCCGGAGTCAGCAGACAGTCCGCGGGCTACAGCTTGTCGAGGGTGCCGTAGACGGCTTTCGCATGCAGGGGCAGGATGATGGTCGGATGCCCGTTCACGCCCTTGGCTTCCTTGCGTACGTGGATGACCGTGGCGGTCCGCTGACCGACCAGGTTTTTCGTCTCCTGCATGGCGAAGGCATCGTCGCCATTCACGATGAAGACATCAGCACTCGCGCGCTCGCTGCTCGGCGCGACGCGATACTTCCGGGGTCTGCCCCCGGAGAGCTTCGCCAAGCTCTTGATGAGTACGAGGTCGTGATTGCTAAGTCCCACCAGCGCGAGAACGCGCGTGCCGTCCGTGTCCATGATTTCCTCCGTCGCCATCTTTCGCTTCCCGGATCGATCCACCCGGTCGGGGCAGCCATCCAACAGGCGGTGCGGAGGGGAAGCAAGGGTCGGGCCTCTGCGGAAGTCCTGGCACACATGAACGGTGAGGTCGCGGCGGCTCTCCGGGGCGTCCAAACGAAGACGGCCGCGAGATCTCGACCGCGGCCGTCAACGCTCGTGCAGGGGGCGTTCGACTAGCTCTTCTTGCCCCCCGCTTCCTTACGCGCCATCTCGATCAACTGGTCGACCACTTCGAAGAACCGGTCGAAGCCTCCGGTCATGGAGGGAGATGTGATGTACTTCCCCGCGACCGCGATGGAAGGGGTGCCTTTGACCTGGTAGTCGCGCGTGACCTGGATCGCGCGCTGCACGCTGTTCTGCACCGCGAACGAACGGTACGTTTCGCTGAACTTCACCGGGTCGACCCCCTGCTGCCCGATCCACTTGCTCATCAGGGCTTCGTCCGAGAGTCCAAGCCCCTCGTCGTGCACCGCCGAGTAGACCTTGTCACTGAGCTTGGGCAGCAGTCCCAGCGCATCGAGGGCGAAGTAGGTCTTGGTGAGTGGAATCCAGTTCTCGCGAAAGACCGCAGGCTGCTGCCGGAACTCCACGTCCGCGGGTTTGCGTTTCAGCCAGTTCTTGAGCGCGGGCTCCATCTCGTAGCAGTGTGGGCAGCCATAGTAGAAGAACTCGACCACCTCGATCTTCTTCGAGCCGTCGGTAGGCTGAGGCGGATTGATCAGGCGGTATTCCTTGTCGAGTACCGGTGAGGCCGCGCTGACAATTCCTACCGAAAATGCCGTGGCCAACAGGGCAAGCAGCGCCAACCCCCAGAGTCGATTGATCGGTGTCATTCACAGTTCTCCATGCGAGCCTTCCTGGTTCTCATCGTCCTGGTCCCTCGCTGACTTTGACGGGCGTGGCCTGCACGCCGTTCTCCTTCAGCGTCGTCTTGACCTTGTTCAGTTCGTCGACCGAACCAAAGGGGCCGACGCGCACCCTGTGCAGCATGCCCTTGTCCGGAATCGCCGCGGTCTGAATGCTTGCTTCCATGCCCATCAGCGCGAGGCGCGCCTTCATGTTGTCGGCGTCTGCGGCATTCTGAAACGCACCGGCCTGCAAAAAGTAGACATCCTTGGCGCCGGCCGTGGTCGATTTCTGTTCGGCGCGCTTCAGGTCGCGATCCGAGAGCGGTTCCTCCGAGCCCGGCAGGATCTTGTAGAAGTCGAAACGCGGCTTCTCCTCCTCGGCCTTGGCAACCTTCGCCTCCCCCTTGACTGCGGGTTTCGGCTCCGCCTTCGTTTCGATTTTCGGCTGCGGCCTGGCGGGTGTTTCGACCGTCGCGGGCCCGGGCTTCGCCACCTCCGGGCGCGCAGCCGTGGTGCCGTTCGCCTTCTGTGCAAACGGATTCGGCATCTTGTTCACGTACCACGCGACCGCGAAGGCGATGGCAAGCCCGATCACCAGTCCGGAAAACAAGCCGACGACCAGCGACATCCAGCTCACTCCCTTTACCCTCCGTTCCGGCTTCTGCTTCGTTTCGCGGGTCACCGTCGAGTCTCCCTACATCTTGTCCGGCGCACTCACGCCCAGCAGCGCGAGACCGTTCGCCAGCACCTGGCGCACCGCTGCGACCAGCGCCAACCTCGCGTGTCGCACCTCCTCCTCGGCCACCAGGAAGTGCGTGGCGTTGTAGTAGCTGTGGAACTCGCTCGCGAGGTCCTTCAGATAGAAGGCGATGTAGTGAGGCGCAAAGTCGTGCGCGGCGCTTTCCACCGTCTCCGGATACTCCATCAGTCGCCGCAGCAATGCGAGCTCGGCATCGCCAGCGAGCGGGGCGACATCCGCCGCGCCGAGGAATTGCGCGTCGCCGCCCCATTGCCCGAGCACGCTCGAGATGCGGGCGTGGGCGTACTGGATGTAGTACACCGGGTTCTCGCTGCTCTGGGACTTGGCGAGATCGAGATCGAAATCGAGATGCTGGTCGCTCTTGCGCAGGACATAGAAGAACCGCGCAGCATCGTTGCCCACTTCGCCGCGCAGTTCGCGCAGGGTAACGAACTCGCCGCTGCGGGTCGACATCTGCACCTTGCGGCCCGCCCGGTAGAGCACGGCGAACTGCACCAGCGCCGCCTCGAACCGGTTCGCATCGAGGCCGAGCGCCTGAATGGCGCCCTGGACTCGTGCCACGTAGCCGTGGTGATCGGCCCCCAGAATGTCGACCACGCGGTCGAACCCGCGTTCGTACTTGTTGAGGTGGTAGGCGATGTCGGAGGCGAAGTACGTGTACTGACCGTTCTCGCGCTGCACGACGCGATCCTTCTCGTCGCCGAAGGCCGAACTCCTGAACCAGCGCGCCCCATCCTGGACGTAGATGTGTCCCCGTTGCTTGAGCGTCGCGACGACGCGCTCGACCAGGCCAGTGTCGTAGAGCGACCGCTCCGAGTACCACTGATCGAAAGTCACGCCGAACTCGAGCAGATCGTCGCGGCAATCGCCGAGCTGCTCCGCGAGGACGAAGTCGTGGAAGTACGCGAAATCCTGACCGAGGGCTTCCTTGGCGCGGGCGATAAGCCAGTCGAGGTGGACCTCGGGGTCCGCGTGATCGCCGGCGGGGCCGTGGCGCCAGCGCTCCGGTTCGCGCACGTAGCGCTCACGGTGAAGGGCGTGGATCTGCTGCGCCATGTCGCGCACGTAGTCGCCGCGATAGGCGTTGGGTGGAAACGAGACCGCCACGCCGCACAGCTCGAGATACCGCAGCCAGCCGGACAGTGCGAGGATGTCCATCTGCCGCCCCGCATCGTTCACGTAGTACTCGCGCTCGACGCGGTAGCCAGCGGCAGCGAGAACGTTCGCGAGGCTCGCCCCGAACGCCGCCCCCCGCCCGTGGCCGACGTGCAGCGGGCCGGTCGGGTTCGCCGATACGAACTCGATCAGCACGCGCTGCCCCTGTCCGTAGTCGCCGCGCCCGAACGCGTGGCCGGCGCTCAGCACCTGGCGGACGACCTGCTGTTTCGCGCTCGGCCGCAGGACCAGATTGATGAACCCCGCGCCAGCCACCTCGGCCTTCAGGAGGTACGGCGATGCGGGCAGTGCCGTGAGCAGCGACTGCGCGAGATCGCGGGGATTGCGCCGCATCGGCTTCGCAAGCTGGAGCGCGAGGTTGCAGGCGTAATCGCCATGACTCGATTGCTTGGGGCGCTCGAGGGCGATCGTCGGCGAGCCACCCTCGGGATTGACCTGCTCGTGCGCGGCGCGAAGCAGTTCGGTGAGATGCGACTTGAGGTCGGGGAAAACGGGTTCGTTCATGAAGGCTGGAGCGAAGAGGCTGCATTATACGCGCTTCGCCGCCTCGGGCCGGGCGGCAGGGAAGCTCAAAGATCGAGGGGATCCACGTCCAGTGCCCAGCGGACACGGCGGTCAGCCATGGCGTCGAGCAACGGGTGCCAGGCATCTAGAAACGCCTGCAGCCGCGCACGTGCCGGGGACTGCACCAGCAGCTGGGCGCGGTCGCGCCCCGCCACCCTGGGCCGTGCCGCGGCGACGGCATCGTAGATCCGCACCGGCAACGCGAGCGCGTGTCCGGCCGCCGCCGCCCGCTCCAGAAAATCGAACGCGAGATTGCGCTGCGCGGCTTCGGCGCGCAGCAGCGCCTGATGCGCGCACGGCGGAAATCCGGCGCGCCGCCGCTCCGCGAGTTGGCTGCGGGCGAAACCGTCGTAGTCGTGGGCGAGCACCGCCTGGTAGAGCGGATGGTTCGGGAACTCGGTCTGGATCAGTACCTCGCCCGGCAGCGCGGCGCGGCCGGCGCGGCCCGCGACCTGCATGAGCTGGGCGTAGAGGCGCTCGGCGGCGCGGAAATCGGCACTGAAGAGCGCGCTGTCCGCGTTCAGGACGACGACGAGCGTCAAGCGGGGAAAATCATGGCCTTTGGCCAGCATCTGGGTGCCGACCAGCACGTCCACCCGGTTCCCGGTGATCTCCTCCCGCATGCCCATCCACGCGCGCTTGGTGCGCGTCGTGTCGCGGTCGACCCGCAGCACCCTGGCATGCGGAAAGCGCCGCGCGATGAAGCTCTCGACGCGCTGCGTCCCATGGCCGACCGGAGCCAGATCCTGGTTGCCACAGGTCGCGCACGCGACCCCCAGCGATTCGCGATGCCCGCACAGATGGCACACCAGGCTTCGGTCCTGGAGGTGGACGACGAGGCGTGAAGCGCACCGCGGGCAACCCGCGATCCAGTGACAGGCGCGGCAATGGAGGACCGGCGCGTACCCTCGGCGGTTGATGAACACCAGGCTCTGCTCGCCTTGGCGGACGCGGGCGGCCAGCGCCTCGAGCGATCTCGCGCTCATGCCTTCTGCGAGGCGCTCGCGGCTGGTATCCACGAGAACGGTGGCTGGCGTGTTCCCGCTCGCACGGGCGTTCAGGCGCAGCAGGCCGTAGCGTCCCGAGAGCGCCTGGGCATAGGTTTCCAGCGCGGGCGTGGCCGAACCGAGCACGATCGGAACATCGCTCTGTTTGGCGCGCATGATGGCGACGTCGCGCGCGGAGTAGCGTAACCCCTCCTGCTGCTTGAAGGAGGCGTCGTGCTCTTCGTCCACCACGATCAGACCGAGTCGCGGCAGCGGCGTGAATACCGCGAGGCGCGTGCCGAGGACGACATCCGCCTCGCCGCGCTGGGCGCTTGCCCAGTTCTGCGCGCGCTCCCCGTCCGCCAGCCCGCTGTGCAGCGCAACGAGGTGCGCGGCGTGCGCCCGGCGGCGGACGAATGACTCCAGTTGCGGGGTGAGATTGATCTCGGGCACGAGAAAGAGCACCTGGCGGCCACCGGCGAGTACCTGCTCCATCACCCGCAGGTAGACCTCGGTCTTCCCGCTCCCGGTGACGCCTTGCAGCAACCACACGCGAAAGCCCGGGCCGGCGGCGAGCACGGCCGAGCGCGCCGCGTGCTGTTCGACGGTCAGGCGGGGGCCGGACACTGGTTCGGCGGGCAGTTCGGTGTGCTCGGCGTCCCGAGCCGGGAGCACGGACTCGTCGACCATCCTGGCTGCCTTCAGCTCACGCAGCACCGCCGTCGCGCGCGCACCGAGATCGCGCAGCTCGGCGGAGACGACGAGCCGATCCGCGGCGACGAGTCGTTCCAGGATGCGGGTCTTGAGCGACGTGCGCGCGGCCGCGGCCCTCATCTGCTCGCGTCCCTGCGCCGAGAGCCGGTAAGCCTTGATCCGATTCGCAGAGACCGGCCGCGCCGAGCGCAGCCGTGCCGGCAGTGCGCGCAGAATGGTTTCACCGATCGGGTAGTGGTAGTAGCGGGCGCAGAAATCGAGCAGCCGCAGCGTTGAACCGTCGAGCGGTGGCAGGTCCGTGAGCACGCGGGTCACCGGCCGGAGTCGGCCTTGCGGCAGCGCGGTGCCGGAAACGAGGGCGCGCAGGACCCCCACGGTCTGGCGACGACCAAACGGCACCAGTACCCGCTGACCGATGTCGGATTGCGTTGCCGGCCCCGGCAGGTAATCGAAAAGGGTGTCGACGGGGACGTCGATGGCGATGCGAGCAATGATCATGGCGCGGGATGATGCTCGATGCGCTCGCCCGAGTCACGAGCTGAAGACTGTGGATAACTGTGTGGGCAACGCACCTCGGACCGGAGATTTGGACGCTGCCGCTGAACGCTGCCACGACCGTGTGACGAACCAGGCCGCGGCAGAAGATGTGTTTCAGATCAGTGTGTCAACAGCGATCGAGCGGGGCTCGTACGGCGCAAGAGGGTCGATTTGGCGGCAGGAGATTCTCCTGTGGATCAATCAGGTTGCCTGAGACGTGGGTCAGTGGTAGCGCACGCTCACCTCGTGCACGGCCTCGACCAGTGCTGCGACGTTCTCGGGCGGTGTGAACTGCGACACCCCGTGCCCCAGGTTGAACACGTGGCCGGCGCCGCTGCCGAACCCGGCCAGCACTTGCTCCGCCTCACGCCGCACCGCGTCGGGGGTGGATAGGAGGATCGCGGGGTCGAGGTTCCCCTGCAGGGCGACGCGGCTGCCGACGCGCTGCCGGGCAGCACCGATGTCCACTGTCCAGTCCAAGCCGAGGGCGTCCGCACCGCAGCCGGCCAGGCTCTCCAGCCACAAGCCGCCGCCCTTGGTGAAAACGATGCTCGGCACGCGCACCCCCTCGTGCTCCCGCTTGAGCCCGTTCAGCACGCGCTTGAGATACGCCAGCGAAAATGCGTGGAACGCCGCGTGGGAGAGAACGCCGCCCCACGTGTCGAACAGCATCACGGCCTGGGCGCCGCGTTCGATCTGCGCGTTCAGGTAGACGGTGACCGATGCCGCGGTGATCTCCAGGATGCGGTGCAGAAGGTCGGGGCGAGTGTAGAGCATCCGCTTCAGGCTATGGAAATCGCTGCTGCCCCCGCCTTCGACCATGTAGCAAGCCAGGGTGAACGGACTGCCGGAGAATCCGATCAAGGGCACCTCGTTGTCGAGCGCCTGCCGTACCTGTGCCACGGCGTCCAGGACGTAGCCCAGCTGGGCGTCGATGTCCGGCACCGCGAGATCCCGGATCTCCCATTCATCCCGCAACGGGCGCTCGAGCCTGGGCCCCTCGCCTTCGGCGAAATAGAGGCCCAGCCCCATCGCATCGGGAATGGTGAGGATGTCGGAGAAGACGATGGCGGCATCGAGCGGAAAGCGCGCGAGCGGCTGCAGGGTAACCTCGGTGGCGAGGTCGGGATTCCGGCACAGGTCGAGGAAGCTGCCGGCCCGGGCGCGCGTCTGGTTGTACTCGGGCAGGTAACGGCCTGCCTGGCGCATGATCCAGATCGGCGTGTAGGGCGTCGGCTCGCGCAGCAGTGCGCGCAGGAAGGTCTCGTTCTTCGGTCGCTTCATCGGACTCTCAAGCAAAAGGACGCGCCTGGGGCGCGTCCCTTCGCGGTGGGCGGGTGGCGCGGGGCTAACGCGGCAGCTCCGAGGTTCCCATCAGGAACTCGTCCACGGCACGCGCGCACTGGCGACCCTCGCGTATCGCCCAGACCACGAGCGACTGCCCGCGGCGCATGTCGCCAGCCGCGAATACCTTGGCCACGGAGGTCTGGTAGCAACCCGCACCGTCGACCGCCGCCTTGACGTTGCCGCGGTTATCGTACGCCACGCCCAGCTCGTCCAGCAGGCCGGTGTGTACCGGGTGCAGGTAGCCCATCGCGAGCAGCACGAGATCGGCCGGGAGTTCGAACTCCGACCCCGGCACCTCGACCATCTTCATCTGCCCGTTGTCGTCCTTCGTCCATTCCACGCGTGCGGCAACGAGCGCCCTCACCTTGCCGTTGCCCCCGCGGAAGGCCTTGGTGGTTACCGCCCAGTCGCGGTCGCATCCTTCCTCGTGCGACGAGGAGGTACGCAGTTTGAGCGGCCAGTAGGGCCAGGTGAGCGGTTTGTTCTCCTGCTCGGGAGGCTGCGGCAGCAGTTCGAACTGGGTCACCGACTTGGCGCCCTGGCGATTGGACGTGCCCACGCAGTCGGATCCGGTGTCGCCGCCGCCGATCACGATCACGTCCTTGCCCTTGGCGGTGAGCGTGCCAACCTCCTGGTCGCCGGCCACGCGTTTGTTCTGCAGGGGCAGGAAGTCCATCGCGAACTCGATGCCGTCGAAATCGCGCCCTGCCACCTTGAGGTCACGCGGATGCTCGGAGCCGCCGGAGAGCACGAGGGCGTCGTAGTCCGCAAGCAGGCTCGCCCCGGCGACATCGACGCCGACATGCTGCCGCACGCGAAACTCGACGCCCTCCGCCTGCATCTGCTCCATGCGGCGGTCGATGTGGTGTTTCTCCATCTTGAAGTCCGGGATGCCGTAGCGCAGCAGGCCGCCGATGCGGTCGCTCTTCTCGAACAGGACCACGTCGTGGCCCGCGCGCGCGAGCTGCTGGGCACAGGCGAGCCCGGCCGGTCCGGAGCCGATAACCGCCACGCGCTTGCCGGTCTTGCTCTTGGGTGGCTGTGGCACGACCCACCCCATCTCCCAGCCCTTGTCGATGATGGCGTGCTCGATCGACTTGATGCCGACCGGGTCGTCGTTGATGTTGAGGGTGCACGCGGCCTCGCAGGGCGCCGGGCAGACGCGACCGGTGAACTCCGGGAAATTGTTGGTGGAGTGCAGCGTATCGAGCGCCTCCTTCCAGTTCTGCCGGAACACGAGATCGTTCCAGTCCGGAATGATGTTGTTCACCGGACAGCCGCTCATGCAGAACGGAATGCCGCAGTCCATGCAGCGCGCGCCCTGGACGCCGGCTTCCTGATCGGTCAGGTGGTGAACGAATTCCCGGTAGTGGCGGATGCGTTCGCCGGGCGGATCGGCCGCTTCCTGCAGCCGCTCGAACTCGATGAATCCCGTTATCTTGCCCATTCCCTCTCACCCAGTGGAGATTGGTCGGAAACCCCTTCGCGTCAGGCCGCCAGCTTCCGGCCCTTCGCCGCGAGTTCGCCGAGCGCGCGTCGGTACTCGTTCGGGAACACCTTCACGAACCGCGGCCGGAACTCGTTCCACTGCTCCAGCACCTGCTTTGCCTGCGCACTGCCCGTATACCGCACGTGAGCTAAGAGCAAGCCCCTCACGATCGATTCGTCCGAACGGTCCAGGTGCCAGACCTCGCGCGGAACCTTGCCATCCTGCTCCGCTTCCGGCAGCAAGGCCTCGAGCTTGACCATGGTGGTGTTGCAGCGATCCTTGAACGCGCCGTCCACGTCCAGGACGTAAGCAACGCCGCCCGACATGCCTGCCGCGAAGTTGCGACCGGTCATGCCGATAACGACCACGGTGCCGCCGGTCATGTATTCGCAGCCATGATCGCCGACGCCCTCGACCACCGTCTGCGCGCCCGAATTGCGCACGGCGAAACGCTCGCCGCCCACACCCCGGAAGTAAGCCTCGCCGGTGATGGCGCCGTACAGGACGGTATTGCCGACGATGATGTTTTCCCGCGGCACGCCGCGGAATTTCGGCGACGGCTGCACCATGATGCGCCCGCCCGACAGCCCCTTGCCGACGTAATCGTTGCCCTCGCCGATGAGGTCGAGGGTGATGCCGTGCGCGAGAAAGGCCCCGAAGCTCTGACCCGCGGAACCAGCCAGCTTGATGCGTATGGTGTCGTCGGGAAGCCCCTTGTGGCCGTGGCGGCGCGCGACCTCCGATGACAGCATGGTGCCGACCGTGCGGTTCACGTTGCGGATGGGCATTTCGATCGACACGCGCTCGCCGCGCTGGATCGCGCCCTGCGCGAGCTCGATCAGGCGATGATCGAGCGCGCGCTCGAGCCCGTGAT
This sequence comes from Burkholderiales bacterium, assembly GCA_016791285.1. Next base: position 13,735 of record JAEUMX010000159.1, on the reverse strand, counting down.
CCTGAGTCTCGGTGTTGAAGCGCGGGACTTCCACGGGCATCGACGGCATGTAGAAGATCCGCGAGAAATCCAGGCCTTTCGCCTTCCAGTGCGCAATGCCCTTCTTCATGTCGAGCAGATCGGCGCGGCCGATCAGATCGTCGAACCGGCGGATGCCGAGCTGCGCCATGTATTCGCGCACTTCCTCCGCAACGAAGAAGAAATAGTTCACCACGTGCTCGGGTTGTCCCGAGAACTTCCTGCGCAGCTCGGGATCCTGGGTCGCCACGCCTACCGGGCAGGTGTTGAGATGACACTTGCGCATCATGATGCAACCCTGCACCACCAGTGGCGCGGTGGCAAACCCGAACTCGTCCGCCCCGAGCAGCGCGCCGATCAGCACGTCGCGGCCGGTCTTCATCTGGCCGTCCACCTGCACCGCGATGCGACCGCGCAAACGGTTCAGCACGAGCGTCTGCTGCGTTTCGGCGAGGCCCAGCTCCCACGGCGTGCCGGCGTGCTTGATCGACGACCAGGGGCTGGCACCGGTGCCGCCGTCATGGCCGGCGATCGTGACGTGGTCGGCCTTCGCCTTCGAGACGCCGGCGGCGACCGTGCCGACGCCGATCTCGGACACCAGCTTGACGCTGATGGATGCGCGCGGATTGCCGTTCTTCAAATCGTGAATGAGCTGCGCCAAGTCCTCGATGGAATAGATGTCGTGGTGCGGCGGCGGCGAGATGAGGCCGACGCCGGGCACCGAGAAACGCAGTTCCGCGATGTACTCGGAAACCTTGTGACCGGGCAGCTGCCCGCCCTCGCCGGGTTTGGCGCCCTGCGCCATCTTGATCTGGATCTGGTCCGCGCTCGTCAGATACTCGGCGGTGACGCCAAAGCGGCCGGAGGCGACCTGCTTGATCCGCGAGCGCAGCGAATCGCCCTCCTTCAGCTGCACGTCCCGCATGATGCGATCCTTGCCGAGCATCGCCGCGAGCGTGTCGCCGCTCTTCACCGGTGCATACCGCCGCGGGTCCTCGCCCCCTTCGCCGGTGTTCGACTTTCCGCCCAGGCGGTTCATGGCGATCGCGAGCGAGGTATGCGCCTCGGTCGAGATCGAACCCAGCGACATCGCACCCGTGGCGAAGCGGCGGACGATTTCCCTGGCGGGTTCGACCTCTTCCAGCGGAATCGCCCGCGCCGGATCGACCCTGATCTCGAACAGGCCGCGCAGCGTCATGTGCCGCCGCGACTGGTCGTTGATGATCTGTGCGTACTCGCGGTAGGTCGACACGCTGTTGGTGCGCGTCGAGTGCTGGAGCTTCGCGATCGCGTCCGGCGTCCACATGTGCTCTTCACCGCGCACCCTGAATGCATATTCGCCGCCGGCGTCGAGCGCGCGGGCGAGCACCGGATCGTCGCTGAAGGCGGCGCGGTGCACCCGGATCGCTTCTTCCGCGACCTCGAACACGCCGATGCCTGCGACGGTCGAGGTGGTGCCGCTGAAGTACTTTTCGACCAGGGCGTGCGACAGACCGATGGCCTCGAAAATCTGCGCGCCGGTGTACGACATGTAGGTCGAGATGCCCATCTTGGACATGACCTTCATCAGACCCTTGCCGACCGCCTTGATGTAGTGTGCGACGCCCTTCTCGCCGCGATACTCGGGCAGGATGTACTCGCTGTCGGCGTGCAGGATCGTCTCCAGCGCGAGATACGGATGCACCGCCTCGGCGCCGTAGCCGGCAAGCAGCGCGAAGTGATGCACCTCGCGCGCGGAGCCGGTCTCGACGACGAGGCCGGCCGACGTGCGCAGCCCCTTGTCCACCAGGTGCTGATGGATCGCGGAGAGCGCGAGCAGCGCCGGAATCGCAACGCGCTCCGCGTCCACGTTGCGGTCGGACACGATCAGGATCTGGTAACCGGAACGCACAGCGTCCTCGGCCTGCGCACAGAGACTCGCCAGCCGCGCCTCGATCGCCTTGCTGCCCCACGCCACCGGATAGGTGATGTCGATCTCGCAGGACCTGAACTTGCCGCCCGTGTAGCGCTCGATCTGCCGGATCGTGCACAGCTGATCGAAATTCAGCACCGGCTGGGTAACTTCGAAGCGCAGCGGGGGGTTGTTCTCGTCGACACCCAGCAGATTGGGCTTCGGGCCGATGAAGGACACCAGCGACATCACCAGATCCTCGCGGATCGGGTCGATCGGCGGGTTGGTAACCTGCGCGAAGAGCTGCTTGAAATAGCTGTAAAGCGGCTTGCTCTTGTCCGACAGGACGGCGAGCGGGCTGTCGTTGCCCATGGAGCCGATCCCTTCCTCGCCATCCTTGGCCATCGGGCCGAGGATGTACTTGAGATCCTCCTGCGTGTAGCCGAACGCCTGTTGCCGATCGAGCAGCGGCACCGCGCTTTCCGCCCGCGCTTCGGTCGGCGCCGGCAGGTCGTCGAGCTTGATGCGGATGCGCTCGATCCACTCGCGATACGGCTTCGCACTGGCGAGGGAGTCCTTGAGCTCCTTGTCGTCGATGATCCGACCGGCCTCGAGATCGACCATGAACATCTTGCCCGGCTGCAGCCGCCACTTCTTGATGATGCGCTCCTCCGCGATCGGCAGTACGCCGGTCTCGGAGGCCATCACGACCAGATCGTCGTCGGTGACGAGATAGCGCGCCGGACGCAGGCCGTTGCGATCGAGCGTGGCGCCGATCTGACGACCGTCGGTGAACGCGACCGCGGCGGGGCCGTCCCACGGTTCCATCATGGCGGCGTGATATTCGTAGAACGCGCGGCGGGTGGGGTCCATCAGCGTGTGCTTCTCCCACGCCTCGGGGATCAACATCATCATCGCGTGCGCGATCGAATAGCCGCTCATGACCAGCATCTCGAGCGCGTTGTCGAAGGACGCCGAATCCGACTGACCGGGGTAGATCAGCGGCCACAGCTTGTCGAGATCCTTGCCCAGCACCGGCGACGAGATGGCCCGCTGGCGTGCGCGGATCCAGTTCACGTTGCCGCGCAGGGTGTTGATCTCGCCATTGTGCGCGATCATCCGGAACGGATGCGCCAGGTCCCACGTCGGGAACGTATTGGTCGAGAACCGCTGGTGCACGAGAGCGAGCGCGGAGACCACCCGCGGGTCTTGCAGATCCCTGTAATAGCTCCCGACCTGGTTCGCGAGCAGCATGCCCTTGTAGACGATGGTGCGCGCCGACATCGAGGGGACGTAGAACTCCTGCCCGTGCGCGAGCTGCAGCGCCTGGATGGCGTGGCCGGCGGACTTGCGGATGATGTAGAGCTTGCGCTCGAGGGCGTCCGTGACGGTGACGCCCGGGCCGCGCCCGATGAAGACCTGCCGGATGACCGGCTCGATCTTCTTCACCGACTCACCGAGACCCGAGTTGTCACGCGGCACGTCGCGCCAGCCGAGCAGAATCTGCCCTTCGGCCCGGATCGCGCGCGCGATCTCCTCTTCAAAGGCGAGCCTGGAGGCCGGCTCCTGCGGCAGAAACACCATGCCGACCCCATACTCGCCGAAGGGTGGGAGAGCGACCCCCTGCCGCGCCATCTCGGCCCGGAAGAACTGGTCCGGCATCTGGATCAGGATGCCGGCGCCATCGCCGGCCAGCGGATCCGCGCCGACTGCGCCGCGATGGGTGAGGTTTTTCAGGATCTGCAGACCCTGCTCGATGATCGCGTGGGATTTCGAGCCCTTGATGTGCGCGACGAAGCCGACGCCGCACGCGTCGTGCTCGTGCCGAGGGTCGTACAGGCCTTGCCGGGGGGGAAGAAATTCGTTCACGGGCGACCTCGCAGTAGAATCAAGCTGGCCTTAACGCCGCCGCGGCTCGAACGCATCGGACGCTTCACGACGCAGAGCGGAAGATCTGGCGGGAGGGTTGCAGAGTGTATCTCGATCACCCCCGCCCTTCAACAGTGGCAAGCCCCTGAAAACGCGGAACTACCTCAAGAAAGGAGGAACGACTCGCGCTATGCACCGCATTGCAGCACGGCGCACCAATTCAGGTCACGATTCTTCGATCGTGTAGAGGCGGCGATGTTCGCGGATGGCAAAGCGGTCCGTCATGCCGGCGATGTAATCCGCGATCGCACGCGGGCCGTTGGCGCGATGGCGCGCCTGGTATTGGGGCGGGAGCAGCCGCGGCTCGTCGAAGAACGCGCGAAAGAGGTCGGCGACGACCTGTTTGGATTTTCGGCTCATGCGCGCGACGCGAAAATGCTGGTAAAGATGCTGTCGCAGGAAGCGCTTCAGCTCCTGCTGTTCGTCGCGCACCTGCGGGCTGAACGCAATGAGCGGCGGCGCTTGCCGCACCGCTTCCACGGACGACGGCGCGGCGGCGGCGATGTTCGCCAGGCTCTGGGCGACGAGGTCGCCGATCAGGGTGTTGATCATGCGGCGCACCGTCTCGTGGACGAGGCGTCGCCCGCCGAGGGCGGGATGCAGGCGGCGCACGAGATCCAGGTGGCGGCGCACGATGCCGGTGGCGGCGATCTCGTCGAGGCTCAGGAGTCCGGACCGGATCCCGTCGTCGACGTCGTGATTGTTGTACGCGATCTCGTCCGCGAGATTCGCGACCTGCGCTTCGAGCGAGGGCTGGTGTCCGGCGAGATGCCGCTCGCCGAGATCGCCCAGGGTCGCGGCCGCCGCACGCGAGCAGTGCTTCAGGATTCCCTCGCGCGTCTCGAAGCAGAGGTTGAGACCGTCGAACGTGGCGTAGCGCTCCTCGAGCACGTCGACCACGCGCAGACTCTGCAGGTTGTGCTCGAATCCGCCGTGCGCGTTCATGCACGCGTTGAGCGCATCCTGGCCGGCGTGACCGAAGGGCGTATGGCCGAGGTCGTGGGCGAGGCAGATGGCCTCCACCAGATCTTCGTCAAGGGCGAGCGCGCGCGCCACCGAACGTCCGATCTGCGCGACTTCGAGGCTGTGGGTCAGGCGCGTGCGAAAGAGGTCGCCCTCGTGGTTGACGAAGACCTGCGTCTTGTATTCGAGCCGGCGGAAAGCCGTCGAGTGAACGATGCGGTCGCGATCGCGCTGGAATTGGGTGCGCGCGACCGGCCCCTCCTCCGGGTGCACACGCCCGCGCGAGCGCTCGGGGTGCGCGGCGTAGACCGCGAGGTCAGGCATCGCGCGGCATGCCCGACAGGACATCCTCGAGCACGGCGCCGGGCACGTCACCGGTGACGAACGCCGCGCCGATGGATTTCAGCAGGACGAACCGGATGCGGCCCCCTTCGGCCTTCTTGTCGACTTCCATGAGCTCCAGGTAGCGCTCCGCGCCGAGGTCGGGCGCCGCGACCGGCAGTCCCGCGCCCTGGTACAGGCGGCGCAAGCGCTCGACGTCGCGATCGTCGAGCAGCCCGAGGCGGCGCGACACCTCCGCCGCGAGCATGGTGCCGGCGGCGACTGCCTCGCCGTGCAGCCACGCCCCGTAGCCCAGGCCGGCTTCGATCGCGTGGCCGAAGGTGTGTCCCAGGTTGAGCAGTGCGCGCGCACCGGCTTCGCGCTCGTCGGCGCTCACCACTTCCGCCTTGGCCTCGCACGAACGGCGAATCGCCAAGGCGAGGGCAGCGGGCTCGCGCGCGGTGAGACGGCCCATGTTTGCTTCCAGCCACTCGAAGAACGCCCGGTCGCCAATCAGACCGTACTTGATGACCTCGGCGATGCCGGCGGCGAGCTCCCGGTCGGGCAGCGTGGCGAGCGTCCCGTAATCGGCCAGCACCAGTCGCGGCTGGTAGAAGGCACCGATCATGTTCTTGCCCAGCGGATGATTGATGCCGGTCTTGCCGCCCACCGAGGAATCGACTTGTGCGAGCAGCGTGGTCGGTATCTGGATGAACGGGACGCCCCGCAGGTAAACCGCCGCGGCGAATCCGGCGATATCGCCGACCACACCACCCCCCAGGGCGATCACCGTGGTCTTGCGGTCGCAGCGCGCCGTCAGCAGCGCATCGAAGACGAGATTCAGCGTCGCGGCGGTCTTGAAGGCTTCCCCGTCCGGAAGAATCACCGGCAGCGCCTCGACGCCGGCGGTTTCCAGCGCTGTCTGGACGCGCGACAGATACAGCGGCGCCACCGTGGTGTTGGTGACGATGGCGACCTTCCGCCGCGGCAGATGGGCGGCGATGAGCTCGGCACGATCGAGCAGCAGCTCGTCGATGTGGATCGGATAGCTGCGCTCGCCGAGGCTGACCGTCACGGTGTCCATGGCGTGTGCCTGCCGGTGGCTCACGCGGGCTCGTGCGGGAGCGACTGCCGCAGGCGCAGCTCAAGATCGGCCACGAGCTGGCGCAGGCTCTGGCTGCCGGTCTCGATGATGATATCGGCTACCTCGCGATAAAGCGGGTCGCGCTGCGCGTAGAGCTCGGCGAGCCGGGCTCGTGGATCATCGGTGCGCAGCAGCGGCCGATTCCGGTCGTGCCGCGTGCGCTGCCAGAGCTCGTCGACGCTCGCCCGCAGGTACACCACGAAACCGTTGCGCGCGAGCGCCTCGCGGTTTTCCGGCCGCAGCACGGCGCCGCCACCGGTGGCGAGAACGACGTGCTCCGACGCGACGAGCTCGCGCAGGAGGGCAGACTCACGCCGGCGAAACCCTTCCTCGCCTTCGATCTCGAAGATCACCGACACCGTCACGCCGGTGCGCTTCTCGATTTCGTGGTCGCAGTCGACGAAGGTCATGCGCAGGTCCTTCGCGAGCAGGCGCCCGACCGAGGTCTTGCCGGCGCCCATGAGGCCGACCAGAAAGATGTTGCGGCGAGGCTCGCGCGCAGCGACCGATGTCATGGCCGGATTCTATGTATCCGCGCCGGCACCGGCAACCGGGGCGATGCTCACGCGCGACGCTGCCGATAGGCCCACACCATCATCACGATGCCGGCCGCGATCATGGGCAGGCTCAGCCACTGTCCCATGGTCCATCCCAGCGCGAGAAACCCGAGAAAGTCGTCCGGCTGGCGCGTGAACTCGACCGCGAAGCGGAACACGCCATAGCCGATCAGGAACAGCGCCGACACTGCGCCCCGCGGCCGCGGCCTGCTCGAAAACCACCACAGCAGCACGAAGAGGGCGACGCCTTCGAGGGCGAACTCGTAGAGCTGCGAGGGATGCCGCGGGAGCGCGTCCACGTGCGGGAAAACCATGGCCCAGGGCACGTCCGCGGGTCGTCCGGGAAGCTCGGCGTTGATGAAATTGCCGATCCGCCCGGCGCCCAGACCGAGCGGGCACAGCGGCGCCACGAAGTCCATCACGTCGAACCACGACTTGCCCGTCCTGCGGCAGAAGAGCGCCATCGCCACCAGCACGCCGAGAAAGCCGCCATGGAACGACATCCCGCCTTCCCAGATGGCGAAGATGGAAAGGGGATGGGCGAGGTAATCGGAGAGCTTGTAGAAGAGCACGTAGCCCAGGCGCCCGCCGAGGATCACGCCGAACAGGGCGTAGAGCACCATGTCGTCGAGGTCGCGATGGGTGATGCCCGCTGCGGGATGCGTGCGAATGCGGTGGCGGCCGAGCACGATGGCGATCGCGAAACCGATGAGGTACATGAGTCCGTACCAGCGCACGGCGAGCGGTCCGATCTGGATCGCGATCGGGTCGAACTGCGGGTGAACGAGCATGAGGCAGACTGGCTTGCGTTAAGATTCGCGATTATACGGGCCTGCCCGCCGCTGCCTGCCGCGGTGCCCGGAACTCGAGCGCACAGGAGCCCCATATGTCGGACAACCGCAGAAGCCGCATCGTTACCCAGGGCGTGCAGCGCTCGCCGAACCGCGCCATGCTGCGCGCCGTCGGCTTCGGGGACGGCGATTTCGAGAAGCCCATCGTCGGCATCGCCAACGGCTACAGCACCATCACGCCGTGCAATCTCGGGCTGGGCGATCTTACGCGCCGCTGCGAACTCGCGGTCAAGGGCGCGGGCGGCATGCCGCAGACCTTCGGCACCATCACCGTCTCCGACGGCATCTCGATGGGCACGGAGGGCATGAAGTACTCGCTCGTGTCGCGCGAGGTGATCGCGGACGCGATCGAGACCGCCTGCAATGCGGAGAGTATGGACGGGGTGGTCGCCATCGGCGGCTGCGACAAGAACATGCCGGGCGCGATGATCGCGCTCGCGCGCATGAACATCCCCGGCGTCTTCGTCTACGGCGGCACCATCAAGCCCGGTCACTACCGCGGCCGCGATCTCAACATCGTGAGCTCGTTCGAGGCGGTCGGGCAATTCACCGCCGGCAAGATCGACGAGGCCGAGCTCCTGGGCGTCGAGCGCCACGCCTGTCCGGGGGCGGGATCGTGCGGCGGCATGTACACCGCCAACACGATGTCGTCGGCGTTCGAGGCGATGGGCATGAGCCTCATGTACTCCTCGACGATGGCGGCGGAGGACGAGGAAAAGCGCGAGAGCGCCGCGCAGTCGGCCGAAGTGCTGCTCGCCGCGATCCGCGCGCAGCGGCTGCCGCGGGACATCATCACGCGCAAGTCGATCGAGAACGCCGTATCCGTGATCATGGCGGTGGGCGGGTCGACCAATGCCGTGCTGCACTACCTCGCCATCGCGCATGCGGCGGAAGTCGACTGGACCATCGACGATTTCGAGCGCGTGCGCCAGCGGGTGCCAGTGCTGTGCGATCTCAAGCCTTCCGGCCAGTACGTCGCGACCGACCTGCACCGCGCCGGCGGCATTCCGCAGGTGATGCGGATGCTGCTCGACCACGACCTCCTCCACGGCGACTGCCTCACCATCACGGGCCAGACGATCGCGGCATCGCTGGATGGTATCCCGCGTGACCCGCGCCCGGATCAGGACGTGATCCGGCCGTGGTCGAACCCGATGTACGAACGGGGCCACCTCGCGATCCTGAAGGGCAACCTGTCCGAGGAAGGGTGCGTGGCCAAGATCACGGGCCTCAAGCATCCCGCGATCACCGGGCCGGCGCGGGTGTTCGACTCGGAGGAGGAAGCGATGGCGGCGATCCTTGCCAACCGCATCCGTGCCGGCGACGTGGTCGTGATCCGCTACGAGGGGCCGCAGGGCGGACCCGGCATGCGCGAGATGCTCTCGCCCACTTCCGCCATCGTCGGCCAGGGACTCGGCGAATCGGTCGGCCTCATCACCGACGGTCGCTTCTCCGGTGGCACCTGGGGCATGGTCGTCGGACACGTCGCGCCGGAGGCGGCAGTCGGCGGCACGATCGCGCTGGTGCATGACGGCGATTCCATCACGATCGATGCCGAGCGCCGCTTGATCCAGCTCAATGTGTCGGATGCCGAACTCGCGACGCGCCGTGCGGCCTGGCAGCCGCGCGCTCCGCGCTATACCCGCGGCGTGCTCGCGAAGTACGCGAAGCTCGTGTCCTCCGCCAGCGTGGGCGCGGTGACTGACTGAGCATGGGCGAAGATGACGAAGCGCTGCTGCGCGAAGCCCGCCTTCGACGCTGCGCGGATCGCCAAGCTGCGCGCCCGGGGTGATCGCCGCTGATTGAGTCACCCTTCGTTCGGCGCGCGACGCTGCCGGTCACGCTGTTCGTCCAGGCGGCGGCGTCGGCGGCGGTGTTCGCGCCCGCGGTCGCCGCGCCGCCGTTGCTCGCGCGGCTGAAGCTCGGCACCACCGCGGTCGGCCTGTTCGTCGCATTGGTGTATCTCGCGGCGATGTTCGCGAGCCCGCTCGGCGCCGCGCTCGTCAAGCGTTTCGGGCCGATCCGCGCGAGCCAGATCGCGCTTGTGCTCGGCGCGGCGGGCCTGGCGCTGCTCTGCGCGCCTTCGGTGCCTGCAGCGATGCTCGGTTCGCTCTTGATCGGCGCTGGTTACGGGCCGATCACGCCCGCCAGCTCGCAGATGCTCTCGCGTACGACCGACCCGCGCAACTACTCGCTCGTGTTCTCGATCAAGCAGACCGGGGTGCCGCTCGGCGGTGTGATCGCGGGGGTGATGGTGCCGCCGCTGGTGCTGATCGGGGGCGCGCCGCTCGCGCTGGCCGGGGTCGCGGCGCTGTGTGTGATCGGCTTGATCGCAGCGCAACCGCTTTCTGCCGCGCTCGACGACGGGCGCGACCGGGCGAGCCCGTGGCCGACCTTGGGCAAGCTGATGGCGCCGGTGCGTTTCGTCGCGATGCACCCGGTGCTGCGCTCGGTGGCGCTGTGCAGTTTCGTGTTTTCGATGGTGCAGGTCAGCTTCACGTCGTACGTCGTGAGCTGGCTCAACACCGACCTGCGCTGGACGCTCGTCGCCGCGGGTGCTGCGCTGTCGGCGTCGCAGGTCGCGGGCATGGTCGGCCGCATCACCTGGGGCGTGGCCGCCGACCGTTGGCTCGGCCCGCGCCGGATGCTGCTCGCGCTGGCGGCGCTGATGGGCGTGTGCGGGCTCGTGATGCCGGCGTTCGGCAGCGGCTCGGCACCGCTCGTCGTGACCGCGCTCCTGTGCCTGTACGGCGCTACCGCGGTGGGCTGGAACGGGGTCTACCTGGCGACCGTCGCACGTCTCGTTCCGCAACCGCAGGCGGCCGAAGCGACGGCGGGCACGCTCTTCTTCACGTTCTTCGGCGTCGTGATCGGGCCGCCGCTCTTCGGCGCCGCCGGCAGCGCATTCGGTGCGCTAGGGCCGGCGTTCGCGCTGCTCGCGTTGCCGATCGCCTTCGCCGCGGTGGTGCTCGCGCGATCGCGCTGGGGGTTGTGAGAGTTGTGAGCGTGCGATCGGCAGGGTGATAATCGTGTCTGGCGCCTGGGCGAGTGCATCGCGGCGATACGTGTCGAGCATCTTGAGACTTTCACGGATGAGCATTGGTGGTTGGTTTTCGATTGCCGTCGCGGCACTTGCTTGCTTGCCGGCGGCGATCGCACAAGCGACGACCCCCGCTGCGGAGCCGGGCACGGCCCAGGCGTTCACCAACCGCGGCGCGAACGTTAGAGCCGGGCCTGACCGCGACTTCCCGAGTGTCACCTTTGTAATGGGAAACACGCCGATAGCCGTGCTCGGATGCGTGGCAAGCTTTCGCTGGTGCGATGTCGTCGTGGGCCGGCATCGCGGTTGGATCTACGCTCGCTATCTCACGCTTTCCTCCGACGGCCGCAAGGTGACGATCCGGGACCGCGGCCCGCGAACCGGTCTGCCCGAACTCGAGTTCTCGGTCGTTCCCTATTGGGAAGCTCATTATCGGGACGCACTCTGGTTCAGGAACATCGCCTATTGGCAGTCGCGCTGGGAGCGGCGCCCCCCTGCGCCCGAATGGCGTTCGCCGAGAAGCGAGGAGCGCCCGGCGCAGTAAGCGCCTCGCCCGAGCTCAACCTGTCTGACCCGTTTTACGCTTGCTTTCTTTCTGGATACTTGCGGAAGTGGCGTTGGACCCCCCTACCTTTTTGCCTTACGGCGTAAGCCAAGATATGCCTGCAACTCCACGACAAATGCGGGGCGAGCCATGTCGACACTGCTTGTTTCTTCCAAAGGACAGATCGTGATCCCCGCCGAGTTGCGCTGCCGGCTCGGCATGGGGGCGGGTGCCGAGGTTGAGGTGGTCGAGGAATCCGATGGGCTGAAGTTGCGTGTCGTGCGCTCGGTGGGCAAGGCCGCTGACCTGACCAGGCTTGCGGGCATGGTGAAGGCACCAGGGCGCGGTGTATCGCGGCGACTGCAGGACTTCGATTCGGCTTCGATGCTTGCACGCTCGCGTCGCCGCAAGCCATGAGGTCCCTGGATACGAACGTCCTAGCCCGGCTCTTCGTCGCCTTGTCGGAGCGGGCGTTTGTGTCGGTCACCGTGCTGATGGAGTTCGAATGGGTCATGCGCGCGTGAAAAGGGGTCGCGTGAAAAGGGGTCAGACACGATTATTTGTGCTATTCTCCGTACGTCCCTCCGGATCGATCGCCCGCCATGGCTCGCCTTCCGCGCTACGCTCTCCCCGGCCAGCCGCAACACATCATCCAGCGCGGCAACAACCGACAGGTGATCTTCGCCGCCGATGCGGACTACCAGTTCTTCCGCGATGCCATGTTCGAGGCGGCAAGCAAACACCGTCTGGCGGTCCACGCCTATGTCTGGATGACCAACCACGTCCATCTGCTCGCGACGCCTGAGCTCGAGGACAGCATCAGCAAGGTATTCCAATCCGTGGGCCGGCGTTACGTGCAGTACTTTAACGTCACTTACGGGCGCAGCGGCACCCTCTGGGAAGGCCGCTACCGGGCGACGGTGGTGGATGGCGAGCGGTATCTGTTGGCGCTGATGCGATACATCGAGCTCAACCCGGTGCGTGCGGGCCTGGTCGCGCACCCCAGGGATTACGTCTGGTCGAGCTACCGCTACAACGCGTTGGGCGAGTCGGGATCCAACGCGGACTGGATCACGCCGCACCGTGAATATCTGCGCTTGGGGCGAAACCCGGCCGACAGGCAAAGCGCTTACCGGCAACTGTTCCGGGCGACCGTCTCAGGTGCCGACCTCGCGGAGATCCGCGATTGCACGCATAAGGGCTGGGCGCTGGGTGGAGAGCGGTTCAGGGAACAGGTCGAAGCGCTAGGACAGCGGCGTGCAGCGTCAAAGGGTGTGGGCAGGCCGAGGAAGTCTGATAATCGGGTCTGACCCCTTTGCTCAGCCGCCGTGAATATCTGCGCTTGGGGCGAAACCCGGCCGACAGGCAAAGCGCTTACCGGCAACTGTTCCGGGCGACCGTCTCAGGTGCCGACCTCGCGGAGATCCGCGATTGCACGCACAAGGGCTGGGCGCTGGGTGGAGAGCGGTTCAGGGAACAGGTCGAAGCGCTGGGACAGCGGCGTGCAGCGTCAAAGGGTGTAGGCAGGCCGAGGAAGTCTGATAATCGTGTCTGACCCCTTTTACTCTGCGACCCCTTTTACTCTGCGCGAGAGCTTGTCTTGCACGCGCTTCAGGACCTCGTCCAGGTAGCGCCAAGTCCCGGCGAGCTCGGGAAAGTCGAGCTGCCAGCGCGCGTCATGCTCGACCCGCGAAGAATCGTAGAGGCGATCCGCGCCGGCAAAGAGCGGCGGCGTTCCGATCCGTAGCCCGGGAGGCCGCGCTGGTTCAGGGTACGAAGGTGTCGTCCCAGTCTCGCGCGAGGCTGGCGACGGCACCCGAGATCTGGATTAGTGCCAGGATCAAGGCGCGCGGTGTCGGTTGAAAGATCTCGTTGTGCTCGGCGATGACCTCCTCCGGCACCTGGAAGATCCACTGGACGCATGGCACCCACTCACCACGCTGCGGCGCCAGCTCGTACTGCACGTGCTCGACGTTGCGATCGTTGAGGTCCGTGCGTTCACGTGTTGGCAGATCGACCAGGATCGATGGCGTGGCGGCCCTTGGCGGACGAGGCTCGTGAATACAGTGCCAGCTTTGCCCGAAGTCGGGAACGCCTCGCACGCCGAGGCACGGCGATCCTGAGGGTGGCGCCTGTATACGGAACGAGTGCGTCACCAGGGTCGGATCGTGACCGTCTGTCAATCGTCCCCAGCGCGCGCGGGGCCACCAGTCTCTGGTTGCCGTATCCGTTGCCGAGGTTACCGACACGAGCAGCGGCGCGTTGTATCCGACCTGCGTGCCGTCGGCAACCTTCGTTAGTCCCAGGTCTTCGTACGCAGTGAGAATCCGTCGAGCGTCAGTACTGTCCGGTTGATTTGATGCCGGCGGTGCGCAAAGCCAATGCTGACGAGGGTTTCGAGCGATTCATGGGTGTCCACGATTTGAATTTCGGATTGCTAGTTTGCGATGCTCTCGGGTTTGAACGACCCGGGGTGA
>JAEUMX010000144.1 GCA_016791285.1 Burkholderiales bacterium | reverse complement strand
ATCCTCACCTACATTTCGGCGGAGATCGCCGGCCTGCCCTTCGGCCACGTGATCGGCTCGGGCACGACGCTCGACACCGCGCGGTTCCGCTTCAACATCGGCGATCACTTCGACGTCGATCCGCGCAGCGTCCACGCCTGGATCGTGGCCGAGCATGGTGACAGCGCCGTGCCGGTCTGGAGCCTGGCAAACGTGGGCGGCATCCCGCTGCGCGACTTCCGCCCCGCGAACGGCAACACGCTGGACGGTGCCCGGATGCAGCGGATCTTCGAGCAGACCCGCGATGCCGGCTACGAGATAATCCAGCGCAAGCAGTCCACCTACTACGCGATCGGCATGGCGCTGCTGTCGATCGTGGTCACCATCATCCGCGATCAGCGCACGGTGATGCCCGTTTCACTCCCGCTCACCGGCCAGTACGGCGTCAAGGGAATGGCGCTGAGTCTGCCAGCGGTGGTGGGCCGCAGCGGCGCCGAAGATCTGCTCGAAATCCCGATGAACGATCAGGAGATCGACAGCTTCAGACAGTCGGCCGAGAAACTCAAGGCGCATCTGCGGGAACTCGGGTCGAAAACCTGACTCGCTACCACAACTCTGGCGAGCGGGCAGGCGATGGCGATGCTGCCGAAGCTGCTCGCGGATCTGGCCGACCGCGACCCCTTCATCGAGTTGCTCACCTGCCTGCGCAGCGATCCGCGCCTGCTCGGGCGCGAGGTGAGCGAACACGATCTCGGCGTGATCAAGGCGGTGAAGGAGGTACTGGGAGTGGATCGGCCGCGATTGGCAATGGCCAGCAAGAAGTCACGCGGCACCTGACCGCGCGCGAGCGCGGTCTCGGCCACCGCTTAGAAACGGGAAGATCCTCCGATCAGGACTGCGGTTCGTCGGCGGGTACCGAAGCGAGCGCGTCGCGCAGCACCTTCTCGCGGGTCTCATCGAGCGAGGTGTGAAGCACCGTGCCGCCGTGCTGCTTGATCTCGGCCAGCACCTTGTCCGCGGTCATGTCCTGCACCAGCACGAAAAGCGCGGCATCGCCGGGTTTGAGGGAGCTTCCCAGATCCTTCATGAACTTGTCGTTGATGCCGACGTCGGTAAGCGCTCCCGAGATCGCACCACCCGCCGCGCCCGCCACCACGCCCAGCAGCGGATTCAGGAAGATCAGGCCGATCAGAAGCCCCCAGAAGCTGCCTCCGGCGGCTCCCGAGGCCGTGGTGTTGATGAGCTGATTCAGCTTGACCCGCCCCTTGTCGTCGCGGGTCGCGATGACGACATCGTTGAACTTGATGAGATAGCGCTTGGCGAGGTCGAAGACGACACTTCGCACTTCCTCCGCCTTTTGCTCCGACGGGTAGACGATGGCAACCAGAGTGGACATGAACTGCTGCTCCTTGGGTTGAGGTGAGATTCCCGAATCAATCGAACGCGAACGACCGCGCCTCGTAGCCCTTGGCGGCCATCGCCTGCAGCATCGCTTCGACCGCATCCGGACCGCGCGTCTCGACCATGAGCTCGACCTCGGTCTCGCGGTACTCGGCCGAGGTGAAGGTGCGGCCGTGGCGGATGTCGAGGATGTTCGCCTGCTCGCCGGCTGCGATCGCGGCGAGCTCGGCAATGCTGCCGGGCCGGTCGGGCACGACGATGATGAGCTTCGCGAGCCGTCCTCCCTTGGCGAGG
>JAEUMX010000127.1 GCA_016791285.1 Burkholderiales bacterium | reverse complement strand
ATCGCCCCCGCGCTCGTCTGGCAGCGCTTCGGCTGGCGCGGTTGCGTTGCGCTCCTCGTCGTCGTGCATCTGGCACTGCTGCTGGTGGCAAGACGACTCTGGAGTCCCGATCCCCTGCCGGAGTAGACTCTGCGCTCGGCTCGTGCGAGCAATTCGATTCGAATCGCGCTGCAACACAAGAATGAAGCCAAGAATGAGGCAGCAGCCTCTGGCGGCCAACGCAATCGCACCGACGGAGGAAGGGTCATGATGCGCAGGATCTCTCTCACGAGCTGGATCATGATCGCCCTGATCCTGGGCATCGCCGCCGGCTATTTCTGCCATCAGCTGGCACCGGACGCCAAGACCGCCAAGGAGATCGCCGGCTACTTCTCGATCGTCACCGAGATCTTCTTGCGGATGATCAAGATGATCATCGCGCCCCTCGTCTTCTCGACCCTGGTGGCTGGCATCGCGGGGACCGGCGACTCGAAGGCGGTCGGCCGCATCGGCGTGAAGGCGCTCGGCTGGTTCATCACGGCGTCGCTGGTCTCGCTCATCCTGGGCATGATCGTCGTAAACATCCTGCGTCCGGGCGAGTCGATGCACCTGCCGCTCCCGGATGCGGACGCGACGACCAACCTGAAGACCTCCGCCCTCAACTTCAGGGACTTCATCACGCACGTCTTCCCGAAGAGCATCTTCGAGGCGATGGCGCACAACGAGATCCTGCAGATCCTGGTGTTCTCGGTGTTCTTCGGCTTTGCAGTCTCCGCGCTGAAAAGGGAATCCACGGCCACTCTGGTGACCGTGATCCAGGAAACCGTGCACGTCGTCCTGAAGATCACCGACTTCGTGATGCGGTTCGCGCCGTTCGCCGTCTTCGCCGCGATCGCCGCCGTCGTGACCGTGCAGGGGCTCGGCGTGCTGGTGACCTACGGCAAGTTCATCGGCGGGTTCTATTTCGGACTGCTGGTGCTCTGGTCGGTGTTGATCGCGGCGGGATTCCTGATTCTCCGCGGCCGGGTCTTCAGTCTGCTCAAGCTGCTGCGCGAACCGATGATGCTCGCGTTTTCCACTGCCAGCAGCGAAGCGGCATATCCCAAGACGATGGAGCAGCTCGAGAAGTTCGGCGTGAAGGACAGCATCACCGGCTTCGTGCTGCCGCTGGGCTATTCCTTCAACCTCGACGGCTCCATGATGTACCAGGCCTTTGCCGCGCTTTTCATCGCCCAGGCGTATGGCATCGAGATGTCCTTCGGCCAGCAGGTCACGCTGCTGCTCGTCATGATGCTCACGAGCAAGGGCATCGCCGGGGTGCCGCGCGCGTCCCTGGTGGTGGTAGCGGCCACGCTTCCGATGTTCAACCTGCCGGAGGCAGGGTTGCTCCTCATCATGGGTATCGACCAGATCCTCGACATGGGCCGAACCGTGACCAACGTCATCGGCAACGGCATCGCCACGGCGGTGGTCGCAAAGTGGGAAGGCCAGCTCGGCGAGGAGACGGGCGCCGACGTGGAGGACATGCTGGAACCCGAAGTGCACCCCGCGACCTGAAAGCAATATCTGCGAAGGCCCATGAGAACGCGAAACTTCCGGAGCGCATGGAGATCCCTGCTGGACACTTTCTACCGGGCCGGCGCGGCCAGTCTGCTCGCCCTGGGTGTGGCGCTGCCGGCGCTGGCGCAGGAAGGTGACGCCCTGCGCACCGTGTTCCAGTACACGGGTACGCTCAAGCGCATTCAGGACACCGGCGCGATCCGCATCGGCTATCGCCAGAACTCCATTCCGTTCGCGTTCCTGGATCCGAAGGGCAAACCGGTCGGTTACGCCCTCGACCTCTGCGATGCGATCGTCGACGAAGTGAGCACGGAGCTCGGCAAGGAGGTGCGGACCGATTACCGGCCGGTCACGCCGGAAAACCGCTTCGACCTCTTGATCGCAGGCGAGATCGACCTCGAATGCGGTTCCTCGACCAACACCATCGAGCGCCGCAAGCGCGTCGCCTTCTCGCCCACCACGTTCGTGACCGGCACCAAGCTGCTGGTGCGGCGCGACAGTCGGTTGCGCTTCCTGCGCGACCTCAAGGGCCGGACCATCGTCGTCACGCTCGGTACGGTGCAGGACACGGCCATGCGCTCGCTCAACGAGCGGCAGAAGCTGAACCTCAACTTCGTGACCGGCGCCGACCATCGCGAATCGTTTCAGATTCTGGAATCCGGGAAGGCCGACGCCTGGGCGAACGACGAAATTCTGCTGTATGGCATGCTCGCCGAGACGCGGACCGGCGCCAAGTACCGGGTGGTGGGCGACTTTCTGACCTATGCTGCGTACGCGCTCGCCTTCCGCAAGGACGACCCCGAATTCGCCGAGATCGTGGATCGCGCCTTCGGTAAGCTCGCCGGAAGTCGCGAGATCGTCTACATCTACAACAGGTGGTTTCTGAAGCGTCTGCCTTCCGGCGTCCGCCTCGATCTGCCTATGAGCCCGCACCTCGAAGAACTGTTCCGCGTTCAGGGACTACCCGGCGACTGAGCGCTCGCGGGCGCAGCGCGAGACAGAAAATCCTCGTCGGTAAAGGCGGTTACGGCAACGACTCACCGTCCCCGGCGCGACTCCCGGCCAGTCGAGCTCTCCGAGTTATGCACAGCATTTAAAGTGAAGTCTGAGTTCCCGGCCAGGCTATGCCGCCATCGTTGCGGTGGGCGTAACGTCTTGTTTCCGCAGCGCACAAAATGGGCTGCTCGAAAATTAGGCAATCCCTGCGGAACCGCTCGTGGTAGGCCTGCGAGGGCGGAATCGGGGACTTTTCCACAAGGCTGTCCACAGATTCTGTGAGTCATTTGTAAGTTCACTTGGGTCGGCTCAGGAGCTGCAGGACAACATGGAGCAGCCGGCGCGATGGCGTGCCCAGTCCGGTCGCAGCTGCGCGAATCGCTCGCGACCGGGTTGATCCTCGTAGGGGCTCCGCAACACGTCGAGCAACTCGTGGATCTCCGAATCGTCGCCTGCCTGTGCGCGGTCGATCGCCTGCTGCGCGAGACAGTTGCGCAGCACGTAGCGTGGATTCGCGGCATGCATGCGGGCACGGCGTTGCGCGGCCGGCAGAGCGTCGCGGCGGACGCGCGCGGCGTAACGAGCGAGCCAGTCGCCGAATGCGGGCGCCGTGCGTTGCTGCCTGCCCTCGTCGTAGAACGCGTGCGTGAGCGGCGCGAGTGTGGGCGCATCGAGATCCACCTCGCCGAGCGAGCGAAAGAACAAGGTCATGTCGACCTCGCCTTCCTGCAGCAGCGTGTGAAGGGACTGCATCAGGTCCACGTCCTCGTCGCGGCACTCGGCCAAGCCCAGCTTGGCGGCGATGTTGCCGCGGTCTGCCGCGACATAAGCCTCGACGTAGCGCTGCAGCCCCGCCTGCAGCGGATCGTTGGAGTCGAAGACGCGTGTCAGCGCGGTGGCGAGACGACCGAGATTCCAATAGGCGATCTGTGCCTGCTGACCGAAGCAGTAGCGCCGTCCCTGTGCATCCGTCGTGTTCGGCGTCCAGCCCGGGTCGAAGTCGTCGATCCACCCGTACGGACCGTAGTCGATGGTGAGCCCCAGGATCGACATGTTGTCGGTATTCATCACCCCGTGCACGAAGCCGACGCGCATCCAGTGCGCCACCATGCGCGCGGTGCGCTCGCAAACCTCCGCGAACCAGTCCGCGTAGAGCGCTTCCGCGCTTGCCGGGCGCAGCTCCGGGAAATCGCGCTCGATCGTGAAGTCGATCAGCTGCTTCAAGAGCGCGACGTCGCCGCGTGCTGCCGGCAGCTCGAAGTTGCCGAAGCGGATGAAGGAAGGTGCCACACGGCAGACCACCGCGCCCGGCTCGGCCTTGGGATGACCGTCGTAGAACATGTCGCGCCAGACTTGCTCGCCGGTGGCCACCAGGCTCAGGGCGCGGGTGGTGGGAATGCCGAGGTGATGCATCGCCTCGCTGCACAGGAATTCGCGCACCGAGGAGCGCAGCACGGCGCGACCATCGGCGCGGCGTGCATACGGCGTGGGTCCGGCCCCCTTGAGCTGCAGCTCCCAGCGCTCGCCGCGGGCGTTGATCGCCTCGCCCAGGGTGATGGCGCGGCCGTCGCCGAGCTGGCCGGCCCAGCGGCCGAACTGGTGGCCGCCGTAGTTCGCTGCGTAGGGCTGCATGCCGTCGACGAGCGCATTGCCGCCGAACACCTGCACGAAGGCCGGCGATTCGACATCGGCCGCATCGAGGCCAAC
Source organism: Burkholderiales bacterium (assembly GCA_016791285.1). The sequence goes on along the minus strand of JAEUMX010000127.1, from coordinate 20,426 downwards.
GAGCGCGGCCACCTCCGGCGAGTAAGCGATGAGTCGCGGCGCCGCCACCGGGGTCGGCTCCACCCGCGAGTAGAGCGCCCCGCGCACCTGTCGTACGCCCTGCCCCACCACCGGGTCGCCGGGCAGCCGGTTGACGAAGGTGTTATCGAAGCTGAGCGAGCGGATCCTCGTCACCCCAAAGACGAGAAAGACCCCGCGCGGGGCCTTCCTCGAGTGCCATACCTTGGTGCGAATCAGCCAAAATTCTTCGCCGCGAAATCCCAGTTACAGAGGTTGGCGAGGAACGTCTCCACGAACTTCGGCCGCGCGTTCCGGTAGTCGATGTAGTACGCGTGCTCCCACACGTCCAGCGTGAGCAGCGGCAGATCAGCGCCGGTGATCGGCGTGGCGGCATTGCTGGTGTTGACGATGTCCACCGAGCCGTCCGGTTTCTTCACGAGCCAGGTCCAGCCGGAACCGAAGTTGCCGACCGCGCTCTTCGTGAACGCCTCCTTGAAGGCATCGCACGATCCCCATTTCTTGTCGATCGCAGCGGCGAGAGCACCCGAGGGGGCGCCGCCACCGCCGGGTTTCATGCTGTGCCAGAAGAAGGTGTGGTTCCACACCTGGGCCGAGTTGTTGAAGATGCCGGCGGACGATTTCTTGATGATCTCCTCCAGGGACGCATTCTCGAACTCGGTGCCCTTGATGAGATTGTTCAGGTTGGTGACATAGGCCTGGTGATGCTTGCCGTAGTGGTATTCGAAGGTCTCCTTCGAGATGTGCGGCGCGAGCGCGTCCATGGCGTACGGCAGAGCGGGAAGCTCGTGGACCATCGTGTCTCTCCTTGTGAACTTGAGGCGGATCGGGGAGCGGCGATTCTACAGAACCGCCCGGAGGCCCGGCAAACCGGACCGTTTCCGTATCCCTTAGTCCGCGGCGCCGCGATTACGTTTCCGCGGTCGCGAGCGCCGGCTCAGGCCGCCGACACCCCGCGCGTGGCCACCGCGACCACGGCTTTCGCCTGGTGCATGTCGCTGCTGTAGCCCGACGCGTAGAGACAGCACGCGAGCTGGTGCAGGATCGGCAGCGGCACCGGGACCTCGGCCGCCAGCGCGCGCCGGATCCACGCCGCGGACGTGGTGGCGTCGACACCCTGCGGCAGATTCGGCAGCATTGCGAGCGGCCCGCATTCCTCCTCGAACAGCGCCTCCATCCGACCGTCCGCGAAGTGCTCGATACGCGGCCGGCGCTTCGGATTGGCGAACGCCTCGCCCTCGGTCGCGCGCAGGAGCAGCCCGCGGCCGCCCGTGACCAGCATGTGATCGCGGATGACGTTGAGATAGTAGGGGTGGGAGGCGCTCAACATGAGCACGCTGTCCCCCGCGAACGGATTCATCAGTTTCACCAGCGTGTGGGAGACATTGCGCACTCCGAGCCGGCTGCGCAACGCGAGCAGGGTCGCAAGGCCGGGAGCGACCACCTGGGTCGGCAGAAAGGCGAGCCCTTCGGTCTCGAGCCGGGCCTCGGCCTGGGCGAGGCTCACGCTCGGCAGGATGCCGAGCTCGCGCAGCACGTAAACGGTCGCGACCCGCCCCGCGCCGTGCAGCACACCGTGGATCAGCACCGGGATGCCGAGCCGCGTCAGCAGCAGCGCCACCAGAGGCAGCAGGTTCGGCGCATCGCGTGCACCGTTGTAGCTGGGAATGACGATCGGTCGCACCGCGCTCTCGAACCGCAGCCGCTGCGTACGCTCGTCGACGGCGCGCTGGAAGCCCAGGATCTCGGACGCCGACTCGCCCTTCATCCGCAGCGTCATGAGGATCGCGCCCAGCTCGAGCTCCGGCACGCCCCCGTCGAGAAGCGCGGCGAAGAGATGGTAAGCCTCCTCCGCCAGGAGATCGCGCGCCCGCTCCTTGCCGCGACCAATCTCCTTGATGTAAAACGAGTAAGCCATATCGATTCCGGTGGACGGGAAGAAGGTCGGCGACGCCGGTTGCGGAACTCGCGGTCAGCAACGCCCATGCCATCACGCATTACTGCGTAACTTCAATACGTTATGGCGCATCGGCGGCGCCGCGCGACGATTGCCGCGGCCTCATGGTGCGCAGTTCCCGGAAATTGCCTTATGGTGGTGCGTGCACTGGTCAGGTGCCCGCCGGCTTGTGCTGCTTTGGACCGCAGCGAATAATCGCCGGCGAGAGACGCCATGGAACGCTTTCTCTGCGACGAGATGCTGGCCCGACTGTGCCGCTACCTGCGGGCCGCAGGGTACGACGCCGCGCTCGCGAGCGACGGCATCCGGGATCGGGTGCTGCTGCAGCAGTGCCAGGCCGAGGCCCGGCGCTTCCTGACCCTGGACCGGCGCATCCACGAGCACAAGGCGGCCGCCGGCATCGCGATGATCCTGCCTTCACCGCGGCTCGAGGACCAGGCGCAGGTCATCGCGAGCGCGTTCGGTCTGGACTGGTTGTCCCGCGCCTTCACCCGCTGCCTGGTCGACAACACCCCTCTGCTGCCCGCGACGGCCGGCCAGCGCGCACGCTTCCCCTGGCTGCCGATGGGCGATGCGGAACCGGTTTCGGCGTGTCCTGGCTGCGGGCGGGTCTACTGGCGCGGGTCTCACTATCGCCGGATGCGCGAACGGCTCGAAGCCTGGCAACACCAACGACTCGCGGTGTTGCACTGACTCTCAGCCGCGACCCAGCAGCAGCAACTGATAGCCAGCGAAGGCGACGACGAAAGCGCCGGCAGCCCGGTTCAGCGCAACGAACGTGGCATCGCCGAGCCTGGGGCCGATGCGTGCCGCCAGCGCGCACAGGACCAGCCACCACGAGGCCGCACCCAGGAACACCCCGAGCACCATCGCGGTTGCGGTCGCAAGGTCGCGCGCACCGGTGAGACCGAGTGCCGCGAAGATCGCGAGAAACGAGAGGATCGTCATCGGGTTCGCAAGGGTCAGCACCAGCGTCACGCCGCACGCCTGTGCGAGACCCGAGGCATGGACGGCGGTGGGCATCCGTGCCGGCCGCGCGCGGAACATCCTCGCACCCAGCCAGATCAGGAAGAAGCTCGCAGAGAACAGGAACGCCGAACGGTGGGCGATGAGGAAATCGGAGACGAAGGTCAGCCCGAACGCCGCGACGGCCGCATACAGCGCATCCGCCCCGGCAGCACCCAGCCCCGAGGCAAAACCCGGCCAGAAACCGTCAACCAGCGCGCGGCGGAAGCACAGCATCCAGATCGGGCCGACCGCGGCGGCCATGATCACCCCGACCAGCGCGCTCTTCAACACGAGGTCGGACGCCATCGCGCAATCACCCGAGCGCGCGAAGCTTGTTGCTTAGGACGCCTCGATCAACGCTTCGAGCACCGCATTCCATGCGAGAGCAAGGTTCCTGCGGTTGTAACCACCGCCTCCGAACACCATCAGCCGCCCCCGCGCGTACTGGTCCGCCAGCCCGCACAGGCGTTTGGCTGCGTAGCCGTGGGCGGCCTCGGTATAGCGCAGGTGGGCGATAGGATCGCCGCTCAGACTGTCGGCGCCGCACTGGAGCAGGAAGAATTCGGGCCTGAACTTCACGAGATGCGCTTCCACGTGCTCCCACTGCCGCCGGAATTCCGCGTCCCCCGCACCGGGCGGCATCGCGATGTTGAGCTTGGTGCCGGAGGCCGCGTCCTTGCCCGTCTCCCACGAATGTCCGGTACCCGGGTACAGATAGTCCCCGTCCTCGTGGATGTCGGCGATGATCAGATCGGGGTCGCTCTCGTAGGGGTAATAAAGGCCATCGCCGTGATGCACGTCGATGTCGACGTAGGCGATGCGCTTCACACCGTAGCGGCTGCGCAGCGTCTCGATCACGACACCGACGTCGTTGAACACGCAGAAGCCCGCCGCGCGGTCGCGGCGCGCGTGGTGCAGCCCCCCGATGGGCTGGAACGAACGGGTACAGATGCCATCCATCACGGCATCGAGTGCGGCCAGCGCGGCCCCGACGACGTGGCTCGAGATCTCGAACACGCCGACGAAGGCCGGGGTATCGCCGTAGTCGAGGTAGCCCACGCCCTGCTGCGACTTGACGAGCACGCGGTTCACGTGATCGACCGTGTGAAAGCGCTCGAGCTCGGCGCGCGTGGCTTCCCGCGATGCCAGGACTTTCACCTTCGCGTCCAATCCTCGGCTGCGCGCCGTGCCGAGGAAGGCGCCCTGCCGGTCGGTACCGAAGGGATGGTCGGACGGAAAACCGTAGCGCGTGAGATCATCGCTCACCAGCAGGCAGACCTTGTCGCTCATCGCTCTCTTTCCTTGCGTTCGGGCTCGAGCTTGGCCAGCGCATCGCGGGCGGGCTGGAAGCCCTGTGCGGCCGACTTCCGCAGCCAGGCCGTCGCCGCGGCGCGATCCTCGGCGATCCCCATCCCCGCGGCGTAGGCAAGGCCGAGCGTGTACTGGGCGGCAGCATCGCCCTGCTCGGCCGCCTTGCGGTACCACCCCGCCGCCGCAGCCAGGTCGCGCTTGGTGCCGCGCCCGGCCGCATAGAGCAGCCCGAGATTGAACTGGGCGTCGGGATCGCCGCGCTCGGCGGCCAGACGATACCACCTGAAGGCCTCGTCGTCGCTCTTGCGCACGCCTTCGCCGCCTTCGTACAGCACCCCCAGGTTGAACTGTGCGGTCGTGTGGCCCTGGCTGGCGGCCTTGCGCCACCACTCCGCCGCTGCCGCCGGATCGCGCGGCTCCCCGAGCCCGCGCTTGGCCAACAGCCCCATCCCGTACTGGGCCTGCGCGTCGCCCTGCTCCGCGAGTGGACGCCAGACCTTGGCGGCCTGTGCGTAATCCCCGGCCGCGTAGGCGTTCTGACCGCGCTTGAAATCGGACGCAGGGTCTGCTGCGTGTATCCGTCCCTCGCCGCACAGGAGCACGCCGAGCAGCGCCACGGCCGCGGTGCAGCCGGCTTTGGTCATCAGAAGAGCTCCAGCTGCGGGGCCGTGCGCGGACGGCGGAACCGTGTCGTGTCCAACGGCGTGCGCTCGCGGTCGAGCTCGAAACGTGAGCAGGCGCGCTCGAAGCGTTGCGCCAGCAGTTCCGCGAAACGCCCGGTCCCCTTCATGCGGCTGCCGAATTCCGGATCGTTCTCGCGTCCCTCGCGCATGGCGCGCACACGACTCATCACGTGCGCCGCCTTGAGCGGGAAGCGCGCCTCGAGCCATGCCTGGAAGAGCGTCTTCACTTCGAACGGCAGGCGCAGCAGCACGTAGCCCGCGCAGGCCGCGCCCGCCTGCGCCGCAGCTTCGAGCACGCGTTCGATGTCGTGGTCGGTCAGAAATGGCACGACGGGCGCGACCATGACGCCGGTGGGAATGCCTGCCGCGGCAAGTCGCCGGATCGCTTCCAGCCGTCGCCGCGGAGCAGACGTGCGCGGCTCCATTGGGCGCGACACATCGTGGTCGAGTGTGGCGATCGACAGGTACACGCGTGCCAGACGTTTCTCCGCCATCGCCGCGAGCAGGTCGATGTCGCGCTCCACCATTGCATTCTTGGTGACGATCGCGACCGGGTGTTCGCAATCGGCCAGCACCTCGAGAATGGAGCGCGTGATGCGGTACTCGCGCTCGATCGGCTGATAGGGGTCGGTGTTGGTGCCGAGCGCGATTGCCTCGCAGACGTAGCCGGGCTTCGCGAGCTCGGCGCGCAGCAACTGCGCCGCGTTCACCTTCGCAATGAGGCGCGTCTCGAAGTCGAGCCCTGGCGAGAGGTTGAGATAGGCGTGGCTCGGCCGCGCATAGCAGTAGACGCAGCCGTGCTCGCAGCCACGATAGGGATTGATCGACTGCGTGAACGGGATGTCCGGCGAGTCGTTGCGCGCGATGATCGATTTCGCGCGCTCCTCGGTGACCGATGTCGGGAGCGGCAGCGCCTCGTCCTCGGGCCGATCCCAGCCGTCGTCGAACGCTTCCCGCGTGAGCGACTCGAAGCGCCCTTCGGGATTCACCGTCGCGCCGCGCCCCTTGGGCGGGGCGGTGCGATTTCCGGAGACGGTGCGCAACGGCATGACGGAACGCGTTCGAAAGTGAGGAACGAGGATAGCAGATCGAAGGCTGCCCGCGCCTCGAGCGAACATCCTGACAGCTTCGTCACCGGCGCGGACGCGCGGGAACACAAACGACTCGGCATCACACCCCACGTAGCACGAATTTTGCGCCGGCAGCCGCGGGAAAAACCGACGGGGTCCGAGTGATGAAAACCAGAGAAATCCAGCGCGTCGGCCGCTTCTGGCTGGCGGCCGTGCAACGTGCCGATGGCCAATGGGTAGCCTGGGCCCAGACCACGCCGATCTATGCCGACGCACCGCTTGCCGAATCGCGCGAGCGCGTCTGGCTGGCGTCGGGATTCTCGCGCGAACAGGCCACCGCGAAGCTCAAGCGGGAGCTCGCCCTACCCCCCTACGACGCCGCGTCGATCCAGGAACGTCACCGCTGCTGGTTCACGCTGCTGACCGCGACCGGAATGGCGCTCGGCGGCGTGCTCGTTGCCGAGCCGACGCTCTTCTTCGCCGGCATGATCGGCATGGGTCACGGTGTGTACGCGTGCGTGTGGCTGTCCGAGCGATCGGACAACCGAAGCGCCTGAACCCATCCCTGCCACCTGCGCGAACAGCGCCGCTTTGGCGAGCGCGCAAGCCCGCGGCAGGCGCGGGCGTCCTCGATACTTCGCTCTCTAGAACGCGGGCGTGAAGGAGGCGGTGTCCCCCGAAGCGACTTTGAGATTGTCGCCCCCGGACCAGTGCTGATCGTTGATCAGCACCTTGAACGTGATCTCCTCACCGCCTGCTTCCGCCGACCACGACCAGCAGCCTTCCCCGGTCCACTGCATCGGCACACCGGACTCCCAGCTCAGGCCCGGCCCTTCGCCGCGCAGGAAGAGGGTGTTGCCAAGCCCGACATCGACGTAGGCCATGACGCGGGTCACCGGCGGGCCGGATTTTTCCGGCGCGGGCTTGCGCGCCGTCTTGGTTGCAACTTTCGCTTCTGCAGCCGGCGTCGTCTGTAGACCTTCTTCCTGAACTGGCTTGGTCTTCCGCACGGCAGGCTTACGTTCGGTTGGCGCCTTCTTCACTGTGGTTTTCTTCTCGGCAGTCGGCGTCGTTTCCCTTTTCGTGGACATCAAGATCACTCCTCAATTAATCTCACCACTCAACACTGCGCGCCGCCCTGGGACTCGGTCCACTTGCCGTCGCGGCAGCAGGCGCGTCGCAATGACTATTTGCGAAGAGCGGGTATTCTAATACGACTCGCGGCGCGCGTTCTTGAAGATTCCCGATCACGCCGCCCGCAGTGCGTCGACGATCTTGAGCCGTGCCGCACGTGCGGCCGGCAGCACTCCGCCGAGCAGCCCCATGAAGGCCGCAAAGGCGAGTGATTGGATCACGATGCGCGGCGTGAGCGAGAAGCGGAACGCGATCTCCGCGAAGGATTGCCAGTTCATGGTGGACACGCTCACGAGCTGCATCAACGACGCGAGGACGAGCCCGAGCGCACCGCCCAACAGGGACAGGAACAGCGCCTCCACCAGAAACGCGGCGAGAATGCTCCGGCGCTGGAAACCGAGTGCCCGCAGCGTGCCGATCTCCGCGGTGCGGTTCGCCACCGCCGCGTACATCGTGATCATGGCGCCGATGATGGCACCGAAGGAAAAGATCACGGACAGGGTCATCCCGAGGATGCGGATGAAGTTCGCCAGCATCTCGGACTGCTCGGCGTAGAACACGGTCTCGCGCTTCGCCTCCACGGTGAGCCGCGGGTCGGCTTCGAGCCGCGCGCGAAACGCCGGAAAGCGGTCGGCGGCGACGAGCTTCGCGACCGTCACGGAATAGGCGTTGCGGCGAAACGCCTGCATCATCTGGTCGGCATCGCCCCAGATCTCGGAATCGAAGCCGCTCCCCCCGGCGTCGAACACGCCCACGACGGTCCACTCGCACCCGCCGAAGCGCAGCGTCTCGTGCAACCCTGTGCCGCTGAAACGCTGCGCGATAGCGCGCCCCGCGATGATCTCCGACGAGCCGGGGCGGAACATGCGTCCTTCGGTGAGCGTCACCTGCGGCCGCAGCGCCAGCCCCTTCGCCCCGACACCGCGGATGATCACGTTGGAGGGCTTCGCCGAGGCGCGTTTCTCCAGGTTGATGAGCACGACCACCTCCTTCGACACGATCGGCTCGCCATCGGCGCCGTAGGCGATCTCGGGCGCGCTCGCGATGACCGCCGCCTGGTTGCGGTCGATGATGCTCTGCACTTCGGTGCCGGACGAACGCCGGATCATGACCGCGTTGTCCCAAGAGCCGGTCTGGACGAGAGTCTTGTGCAGCCCCTCCTCCAGCATCAGTACGGCCGCGAAGACGAACACGACGAGCGCCATGCCGCCTGCGGTCAGCATCGTGGTGAGCCTGCGCGTCCAGAGGTTGCGCACGATGTAGGCAAGCGGGATCTTCATCGTGTCAGCCGATGGCGCGCAGCCCCTCGGCGATGCGCACGCGGCTCGCGCGCACCGCCGGCACGATGGCGGCCGCGCAACCGACCCCGATCGCCGCCACGACCTGCATCCAGATCGTCTCGCGCGAGACGTTGAACACCGGGAAGAGCGTACCCATGCGCTCGGCGAACACGTGGGCCACCGGGAAGGTCAGCGCGATGCCGGCCAGCCCTCCCGCCACGGCGATCGCAAGCGACTCACCGAAGATGAGGCGGCTCAGGAATGCGGGTCCGAAGCCGAGCGCCTTCAGCGTCGCATACTCGGACGTGCGTTCGCGCGCCGTCATCGCCATCGTGTTCGCCATCACCGCGAGGATGATGAAGATGACCAGAAACGAGACGATGCGGATGGCGACGACGATCGCCTCGGTCATCGCGACGAAGCCGAGCTGAAAGGCCTTCTCGGTTTCCGTCAGGGTCTCGGCGAGGCTGTTCCTGAACTCGCGGTCGATGCTCTCGCCGACCTCGGCCGCGAGACCGGCGGAGGCGATGCGCACGATGTACACCCCCGTGTTGTCCGCGCGTTTCGGCGCCGCCCGTTTCGTCGTCTCGTTCAGGTAATCCCAGTGGAAGAAGAACTGGCTCGTGTCCGTGCTCTTCTCAGCGCCGTCGTAGATGCCACGGACCACGAAGCTCCACGTCCCCGGATAGATCGTCCCGCGCAGCGGCACCACGTCGCCCACCTCGAAGCCATAGGTATCCGCGAGCTTGCGCCCGATGATGGCGCCCTTGCGGTCGCGCAGGAACGCCTTCATCTCCTCTTCAGGCACCAGATATTCGGGGTAGAGCCCGAAGTAGGTCGCCGCGTCCACCGCGAACTGCGGGAAGAAGTTCTTTTCGGTGACATACACGCCGCCGAACCAGTTCGCCATGCTCACCCCCGTCACGCCGGGCACGCGGCGGATCTTGTCGCGGTAGGTGATCGGCAGCGGGAAGACGAGCGAGATCGAGTTCCGCGTGACGAGGCGCGTGTTCGACGCGCCCTCCGCGCCCGCGTACCAGGCATCGACCACCGTCTGCAGCAGGCCGAACGCCATGATCGCGACCACCAGGCCAAGCACGGTCAGGCCGGTGCGCAACCTGTGGCGCAGGGCGTTGCGAAGCGCGAGCTTGAGCGATTCCACGAGGCGCCTAATCCGCGAGCACGCCCTTTTCGAGGTGCTTGAGATGGTGGGCACGCGCCGCCGAATGCGGATCGTGCGTGACCATGATGATGGTCTTGCCGAGCTCGTCGTTGAGGCGGTCCATGAGGTCGAGGACCTCCGCGGCCGAGGCGCGGTCGAGGTCGCCAGTGGGTTCGTCGGCCACCAGCAGCGTCGGGTCGGTGATGATGGCGCGCGCGATCGCGACCCGCTGCTGCTGCCCGCCCGAGAGCTCGGAGGGGTAGTGCTCGAGGCGGTCGCCCAAACCGACCATGCCGAGCGCGGCTTCCGCGTGCTCGCGCCGCTCTCCGCGCGAGAGCCCGGTGAGGAGTAGCGGCAGCTCGACGTTCTCGAGCGCGGTCAGCACCGGCATCAGATTGTAGAACTGGAAGATGAAACCGACGTTCGCCGCGCGCCACGCCGCCAGATCCGTCTCGCTCAAGGCTCCGATGTCGGTGCCGTCGACCCGCAGCTCGCCGCTGTCGGGGGTGTCGATGCCGGCGATCAGGTTGAGCAGCGTGCTCTTGCCCGACCCGCTCGGACCCATCAGCGCGACAAAATCCCCGGCCGGAATGTTCATGTTGATGTCGTGCAGCACCGGCACGATCTGGTCGCCGCGGCGGTAGGACTTGGCGAGGTTGCGGATCTCCACCACCGGGCGCGGGGCGGCCCCACGGTTCACTGCGTCGCCACCTTTACCGGCGCACCGTCGACGAGCCTCTCCGCGGGCTTGAGCACGATCTTCTGGCCCGGCTTGACACCGGACTTCACCTCGATCACGTCGCCCAGGGCCGCGCCGGGCTCGACTCGCGCGCGCCGCACGCGCTCGCCTTCGACCACGAACACCGCCGTCTCGCCGTCGCGCGTGACGATGGCAGACGGCGGCACCGCGGTGCGCGCTGCGCGCTCGTCCGCGCCAAGCTCGCGCTCGAGGAAGGTCACCTTGGCACTCATGTCGGGCAGCACGCGCTCGTCGCGCTCGACGAAACGCACTTTCACCAGCACCGTCGCCTTCGCCCGGTCCACCGTGGGGACGATACGCGCGACCTCGCCGCGGAAGCGCATGTCCGGCAGCGCGTCGAGCTGAATCTCGACCGGCTGCCCCACCTTCACCTTCTGCAGATTCGATTCGGATACGTCCGCCTCGACCTCGAGCGTGGCCATGTCGGCCATCGTCACCACCGCGCCCTTGGTGTCGACCGCCGCCGAAAAGGTGGTGATCACGTCGCCGACGTTGGCGTTCTTGGTCAGCACCACGCCGTCGAAGGGTGCGCGGATCAACGTCTGCTCCACCGCGACCTCGGCGTTGCGGCGATTCGCCTCGGCCACGCCGATCGCCGCCCGCAAGCCGCTGATGGCGGCGAGCGCCCGGTCGTAACGTTCGCGCGCCTGATCGTAGGCGGATTGCGACAGGAACTTGCGCTCGACGAGTTCGCGGGCACGATTCAGCTCCAGCTCCGCGTTGCGCAACTCCGCCTGTCCCTGCTCGAGGTTGGCACGCGCCACCTGCACGTTTGCCCGCGCCTGGGTGAGCAGTGCACTCACGTCCCGATTCTCGAGCCGGGCGATCACCTCGCCCTGCTTCACCTTGCTGCCTTCCTGCACCCCGAGCCACTCCATGCGTCCCGTGGCTTTGGTGCCGACGGACGCCTTCCGCTGCGGCACGACGTAGCCGGTCGCGTTGAGCAGCGCGATCGCCTGCGAAGGATAGGCGGTGGTCACCGTCGCGACCTCTATCTCCTGCACCGCGCTCATGCGCGAGTAGGCGATGCCGGCGACGATCACCAGGGCGAGGAGCGCCATCCACAGCCAGCGGCGGCTGCGGCGCACGCGCGCGACAGGGGCGACTTTTTCCCCGCGATCGATGCGGAGCTTGGAAAGATCCGGTACTGCCACGGCGGGAGTCTTCATGGGCGGGTTCGTATTGTACCGGCGGCGTGCAGATTGATGCGCTGCCACAGGAACGGCAGCCCGTTGGATGCGACCGCAGCAGCGGCGGTTCCCCGCCGGTCCCCTCCGGCCGGTTGCACGATGCCGCGACGGCGCGCCTTCCGTCGGTCGGTACAGACCGCTCGTTACCCCCTGTCTTCCTATACTCGGACGCCTGCAATGGATGTCGCCTCCAAAAAACGGCGGCGTAACCCGGCGCGAGAGAACCCAACGCGAAAGTCGGTGCAGGACCATGGATCAAAAGGAGCGAACGTCATGAAGAAGCTGGCACTCGGGCTGTTGTTGTCCCTCACCCTCGGCGCCGCCCACGCCGCGTACGATCCGCAGGGGTTCGACGTGAAGAAGAACTATGTCGTCAACAATCCGAATCGGGGCGAGCACGGCAGGAATTTCTTCCTCAACTTCGTACGCGAGGTCCGTAACACGGCAGCGCAGATCAAGAACAACGTTAGTGACAACCTCAAGGCGACCAGCATCGGGCGCAGCATCGGAGGTGGCGGGGGCGGTGGTAGCGCCGGTGGCGGCGGTGGCGGCGGCGGAGGCATCTGCCGCTAACCGCGTCAAGACCATCCGTCGGTCGACACGGACCGCTCGTTCCACCGGTTCGTATACTCGGATCCCACAAAGTTCATGACGCTGCCAAGCACGACCGCAGGCAGCGAGCGAAGTAAGAGTGTGGGGCCTCCCCGGTCCCGAACATCAACCCGTGCAACTGCACGGACGTATGGAGCAGATGACATGAAGAAGCTGGTATTGGGTCTCGTGCTGTGCCTGACCTTCAACGTCGCACAGGCGGCGCCCCACCATGGCGGCAGCAACTTCTTGCAGGGCATTTTCGATCGGATCGCGAGCAAGCTGTCCGAGATCAAGAACAACGTCCGCCACAATCTCAGCCACGGCGGTGGCGGAGGTGGCGGCGGAGTCTGCCGCTGATCTCTCGGCCAGGAATGAGAAAGGGGGGCGCAAAGCCCCCTTTTTTCTTTGTATCGGGCCGGTTGCGTCGAGCCACATCCAGCCGCCTCGACGTTGCAAGCTCGGCTGGTTTGAGGGCGCGCTACGCGCCTTTCCTCGAATTGAGCAGCGACTCGATCAGGTCCATCGGCAGCGGAAACACGATGGTGGAGTTCTTGTCCGCCGCGATGGTGGTGAGCGTTTCCAGGTAGCGCAGTTGCAGGGACTGGGGCACGCGGGCAAGCACCGCGGCGGCCTGGGCGAGCTTCTCGGAGGCCTGCAGTTCGCCTTCGGCGTGGATGACCTTGGCGCGCCGCTCGCGCTCGGCTTCCGCCTGCTTCGCGATAGCACGCACCATGTTCTCGTTCAAGTCGACGTTCTTGATCTCGACGTTGGCGACCTTGATGCCCCACTGGTCGGTCTGCGCATCGAGCGCCGTCTGGATCGCGAGATTCAGCTTTTCCCGTTCGGCCAGCATGTCGTCCAGCTCGTGCTTGCCGAGAATCGAGCGCAGGATGGTCTGCGCGAGCTGGCTCGTCGCGAGCAGGAACTGTTCGACGTTGATGATCGCTTTCTGCGGGTCCACGACGCGGAAATAGAGCACCGCGTTCACCTTGACGGACACGTTGTCCCGCGAGATCACGTCCTGGGCGGGCACGTCCATCGTGACCGTGCGCAGATCGACTCTCACCATCTGCTGGACGCCGGGGATGATGAGAATGAGGCCCGGGCCCTTCACCTTCCAGAAGCGTCCGAGCATGAAGACGACGCCGCGTTCGTACTCGCGCAGCACCCGCAGCGAGGCGAAGATGACGATGACGACAACGAGGATGATGCCCCCCACACCCAGTTCTGCAAACATCGCGACTCCTTACTTGTCTTCGGCGACCACGTCGAGCAGCAGGCCGTGCACGCCCACGACGCGGATTCTCTGTCCCTTCCTGAGCGCGCCGGTGCCGCGCACGCGCCAGTGCTCGCCGAGGACGAACGCAAAGCCCTCGGGCGTGGCATCTTCGACCATCTCGCCCACGCTGCCCAGCAGTCCTTCCCGCCCCGTCACCACGGGGCGCTGCCGCGCCTTCACCGCCATCCCGACCACCACCAGGATGAAGAACGCGCTCGCCGCGGTCACGGCCCCGATCACCGACCACGGCACGGCATAGCCCGGTACGTCGGTGTCGATCAGCATGATCGACCCGAGCACGAAGGCGATCGCCCCGCCGATGCCGAGCACCCCGAAGCTCGGCATGAACACCTCCGCGATCATGAAGGCGATACCCAGAATCAGGAGGGCGAGACCCGCGTAGCTCACCGGCAGCATCTGCAGCGCGAACAGCGCGGTGAGCAGCGCGATGGCGCCGACCACGCCCGGCACCACGAAGCCCGGGTTGTAGAACTCGAAGAAGAGGCCGTAGATACCGATCAGGAGGAGGATGTACGCAACGCTCGGATCGGTGATCACGGAGAGCAGCTTCGTGCGCCAATCGGCCTCGATGCGATCCACCCGCGCCTGCTTCGTGTCGAGGGTCCGCTCCGCGCCGCCCGCGATCACCTTGCGCCCGTTGACCTGCTTGAGGAGGTCGGTGAGGTCGGTGGCGACGAGGTCGATCACCTTCATCTGCAGCGCTTCCGTCGCTGGCAGGCTCACCGACTCGCGCACCGCCTTCTCGGCCCACTCGGCGTTCCGGCCGCGCATCTGGGCCAGACCGCGGATATAGGCTGCCGCGTCGTTCACCTGCTTCGAGCGCATGGCGTCCTGGTTCGCAGGGACTTTCTCCTCCTTGCCGGATTCCTTCCCTTTCTCGCCCGGCTCCTTGCCGCCGTCCGGCGCAGGCTTCGCCTTGGGTTCCTGGGGCTCGGTGCCCGGCGGACCGCCCATGGCGACCGGTGTCGCGGCCCCGAGATTGGTGCCCGGTGCCATGGCCGCGATGTGGCTCGCGAGCAGGATGTAGGTTCCCGCGCTCGCGGCCCGTGCCCCGCTCGGCGCCACATAGGCGGCTACCGGCACGGAGGAGGCAAGGATGTCCTTGATGATCTGACGCATCGATGTGTCGAGCCCGCCCGGCGTGTCGATCGTGAGCACGACCAGCTGCGCCCCGCCCGTACGAGCCTTCGCGAGCCCCCGCGAGATGAAATCCGCCGTCGCGGGACCGATGCCGCCCTCGATGGCGAGCACCACGACCGGCGCAACCGGCTGCTGCGCCGATCCGGGCAAGGGCAGTAGCACAAACAGCAGAAGAAGTAAGGCAGACACCCAGCGCGTCATGGTCGAAGGAGAAACCCTGATCCCGAAGTTACCTATGCGACCCCGGCCGGGCAAGGAAATTCCCTGCGCGACGGGGTTGCTTCGATGACGGAATTGGCGCATAAAGCCGCTTTTTTCACCGCCCCCCATGCGCAATCCGGTGAGCCGCGTGCTCGTCATCAACGACGAAGCACTCGTCCTGAGGGACCTGATCAAGGGTTTGAACGGCGCCGCCAAGGCCCTCGACAACCCCTTGGGCGTCGCTTTCACCGGGGTCGCGACCGCGCGCGAGGCGTTGCGGACGATCGAGGACGACGGCGATCTGCAGGCGGTGGTGGTCGACGACACCCTGTACACCCTCGCAAACGGCAAGAGCGCGCGACGCTCGCTGCAGATGACCGCGCTCTCGCTCGTGCAGAAGATCACCCGCTTTCGTCCCGAGCTCGACATCTACATCATGATCGCCAAGGAAGCCGAGGACGAGGTGGTCGACGCCCTCTTCTCCGAGTCGGTCGATGGCTATTTCTATCGCGAAGAGCGCGATTACCGCGGCTGGTACCGCATCATCAACGCCCAGATTCAGGAAAAGGCGCGCACGCCCTTCTACGACCAGTTGAAGACCTACGTCTTCATGGCGAAGGACGCCTGGCACTCGCCCGGCCACTCGAGCGGCGACAGCCTGCGCGACAGCCCGTGGGTGCAGGACTTCTACCAGTTCATGGGCGAGCACGTCTTCGACGCGGACCTCTCGGTGTCGGTGCCGATGCTCGACTCGCTGATGAAGCCCGGCGGCGTCATCCTCGAAGCGCAGAAGATGGCGGCGCAGGCGTTCGGCGCGCGGCGCACGTTCTTCGCCACCAACGGGACGTCCACCGCCAACAAGGTCATGCTGCAGACGCTGATCGCACCGGGCGAGAAGCTCCTGCTCGACCGCAACTGCCACAAGTCCGTGCACCACGGCGTGATTCTGTCGGGCGCACGGCCAATCTACCTCGACGCGTCGGTGAACCGCCGCTACGGCATCTTCGGGCCAGTGCCGAAGGCGACACTGCTGCAGGCGTTCGAGGATCATCCCGACGCGCAGGCAGTCGTGCTCACGTCGTGCACCTACGACGGGCTGCGCTACGACCTGAAGCCCATCGTCGAGGCCGCGCACGCGAAGCGCATCAAGGTCATGGTCGACGAGGCGTGGTATGCCTTCGCCCGCTTCCATCCCGAGTTCCGCCCGACTGCGCTGGAAGCCGGCGCCGATTATGTCACGCAGTCCACCCACAAGGTGCTCTCGGCCTTCTCGCAGGCGAGCATGATCCACGTGAACGACCCCGCCTTCGTCGAGCACATCTTCCGCGAGAACTTCAACATGCACACCTCGACGAGCCCGCAGTACGCGATCATCGCGAGCCTGGACGTGGCCCGGAAGCAGGCGGTGATGGAGGGGTACAAGCTGCTCGCGCGCACCCTCGGGCTCGCGCGCGAACTGCGGCAGCAGATCCACGCGACGGGAGTGTTCCGGGTGCTCGGCCTGGACGATCTCCTGCCCGAGGAAGTGGCCAACGACGGCATCCTGCTCGATCCGACGAAAGTCACGCTCGACATCTCGTCCTGCGGCTACACGGTGGAGGAGCTGCAGGGCGAGCTGCTCGAGCGCTTCAACATTCAGGTCGAGAAATCGACCTTCAACACGCTGACCCTGCTGCTCACGATCGGCACCACCCGCAGCAAGGTCTCGCGCCTGTACGACGCGCTGATGCGCATCGCGCGCGAGGGCCGTGCGCCGCGGCGGCTCTACCCGGCGCCGGAGCTGCCGCGCTTCACCGCGCTGCGCTTCCTGCCGCGCGACGCCTTCTACTGCACGGGCGAGCCGGTGCCGCTGCTGCTCGAAAACGACCAGGCGAACCTCGGGCTCGAGGGACGGGTCGCCGCCGACCAGATCACGCCCTACCCGCCGGGCATACCAGTGCTGGTGCCCGGACAGCTCATCACCACCGAGATCATTCACTACCTCGTCGGGCTGCTGCGCTCGCCGAAGAAGATCGAGATGCACGGCATTCTGCACGAGGGCTATCTGCCCTGCGTGCGGGTGCTGCAGGCAGCCGAGGAAAGCGCGCTGCGACCGCTCGCTCATTGAGTCGTCACGAAGCGCGACCAGTACTTGCAGGCGCGCAGCGATTGGGGTACATATCGCTTTCGTGGCGCACACGCCGATTCCGGCCTCGTGTGCCTTTTGTTTTCTGGGAAACGGCCATGTCCAATCTGATGAACACCTACGCCCGGCTGCCGGTCGCCTTCGTGCGCGGCGCGGGGGTCTGGCTCTGGGACGACGCGGGCAAGCGTTATCTCGATGCACTCTCCGGCGTCGCCGTGTGCGGGCTCGGTCACGCCCACCCGCGGTTCGTCAAGGCACTGGCGGAACAGGCCGCGACCTTGATCCACACTTCGAACATCTATCGCATCCCGCTCCAGGAGGAGCTCGCGGCGAAGCTCTGCGCGCTCTCGGGCATGGATCGCGTCTTCTTCTGCAACTCCGGGGCGGAGGCAAACGAAGCCGCGATCAAGCTCGCGCGCCTCTACGGCCATCAGAAGGGCATCGACCTGCCCACGGTGATCGTGACGGAGCGCAGCTTCCACGGCCGCACCATGGCGACGTTGACGGCCACCGGTTCGCGCAAGGTCCAGGCGGGGTTCGAGCCGCTGCTCACCGGCTTCGCGCGCGTGCCGTACAACGATATCGCCGCCGTGGAGCAGGTCGCCGCGCACAACAAGAACGTCGTGGCGATGCTGGTCGAGCCGATCCAGGGCGAAGGCGGCATCCAGGTGCCGGATGCGGCGTACCTCGCGACGCTGCGGTCCATCTGCGACGCCCAGGGCTGGCTTCTCATGCTGGACGAGGTGCAGACCGGCATGGGCCGCACCGGCCGCTGGTTCGCGTTCCAGCGCGACGGCATCCGCCCGGACGTGATGGGCCTGGCGAAGGGGCTGGGATCCGGCATTCCCATCGGCGCCTGTCTCGCCGCCGGCGCCGCAGCCGATGTCTTCAAGCCCGGCAACCACGGCTCCACGTTCGGCGGCAGTCCGTTCGCATGCACGGCAGGTCTCGCGACGCTCGCCACCATCGAGGACGACGGGCTGATGGGCAACGCCGAGGCGGTGGGCGCTTTCCTGCGCCAGGGTTTGGCCTCGGGGCTCGCAGGCGTCCGGGGGGTAAAGGAGATCCGCGGCAAGGGCCTGATGATCGGGATCGAGCTCGACCGCCCGTGCGGCGAACTGGTCAAGCTCGCACTCGAGCGGGGGCTGCTGATCAACGTCACCGCCGACAGTGTGGTTCGCCTGTTGCCGCCGCTTGTCATGACGCACGCCGAGGCGCGTCAATTGCTGGACGGCCTGGTGCCGCTCGTGGCCGAGTTCCTGGCGACTCCCACGGCTGTCGCAGCGGCCCGCTAGTGCAGGCGTCGCGCCGCCCCGATGAGCCCGCTCCGGCACTTCCTGCAGCTCAGGGACCTCTCGCGTGAAGAGATCGAGTATCTGTTCGAGCGCACGCGCTGGATCAAGCAGCAGTTCAAGTCCTATCAGCGCTACTGGCCGCTGGCCGACCGCACGCTCGCCATGATCTTCGAGAAGCAGTCCACCCGCACGCGGCTTTCGTTCGAGGCCGGCATGCACCAGCTCGGGGGCGCGGCGATCTACCTCAACACGCGCGACACCCAGCTCGGGCGCGGCGAACCGGTGGAGGACGCGGCTCAAGTCATCTCGCGCATGGTCGACGTGGTGATGATCCGCACCTTCGAGCAGGCGATCATCGAGCGCTTCGCGGGGCACTCGCGGGTGCCGGTCATCAACGGCCTCACCAACGAGTACCACCCCTGCCAGATCCTGGCCGACATCTACACGTTCGTCGAGCACTGCGGCCCGATCGCAGGCCGCACCGTGGCGTGGATCGGGGACTCGAACAACGTCTGCAACACGTGGCTGCAAGCCGCCGAGGTCTTCGACTTCAACGTTCACGTCTCGACGCCGCCCGGCTACGAGATCGAACCTGAGCGCGCCGGTCTCTACGGCACCGACCACTACGAGGAATTCGCCGATCCGCACGAGGCTGCCCGCGGCGCCGATCTCGTCACCACCGATGTGTGGACCAGCATGGGGTTCGAGGCGGAGAACGAAGAGCGCCGGCGCGACTTCGAGCACTGGCGGGTCGATGCGGAGATGATGCGGCTCGCCAAGCCGGGCGCGCTCTTCATGCACTGCCTGCCGGCGCACCGGGGAGAGGAAGTCGCGGCCGAGGTGATCGACGGTGCGCAGAGCGTCGTGTGGGACGAGGCGGAGAACCGGTTACATACACAGAAGGCCCTCCTCGAGTACCTCGTGGTCGGGCGCGTAGGCGAACCATGACGATCGCGAAACGGCACCCTCTTCTCCTGATTCTCGGTGGGCTCTTTCCCGCCCTCTCGTTAGCCCAGTCTCCCCCACCCGACGATCCGCGTACGGCAGTCGACATGCCCGCGCTGCAACGAGCACTGATTCGCGAAGAGATGCTGGGCCAACTTGCCGCGCTCAACGAAATCCTGGCCGATCTCTCGTCGAACCAGTTGAACGCGGCGGCGGACATCGCCGAGCAGCGCATTGGCCTGAGCTCGATGGGCAAGCACGCGGCCCGCACCGCCGGCCAGGGGCCGGGGCGTTTCATGCCCGACGCGATGCGCTCTATCGGCATCGGCATGCACCAGGCGGCAAGCGACTTCGCCAAGGTGGCGCGTAGCGGTAATCGCGACGCGGCCTACCAGGCGCTGCAACCTGTCGTCGGTGCTTGTGTGGCATGTCATTCGGGTTTCCGTCTGCGCTGAGCAGACCTTTCCGGAGTGAGTGACAGTGACTAGTGCAAAACGAGTGGTACTCGCCTATTCCGGCGGCCTCGACACCTCGGTCATCCTCAAGTGGCTGCAGGACAGCTACCGCTGCGAAGTGGTGACCTTCACCGCCGACTTGGGCCAGGGCGAGGAGCTCGAACCCGCGCGCCGCAAGGCGCTGCAGTTCGGCATCAAGCCGGAGCACATCTACATCGACGATCTGCGCGAAGAGTTCGTGCGGGATTTCGTGTTCCCGATGTTCCGCGCCAATGCGATCTACGAAGGCGAGTATCTGCTCGGCACCTCGATCGCGCGCCCCCTGATCGCGAAGCGCCAGATCGAGATCGCGCGCAAGACCGGCGCCGATGCCGTGTCCCACGGCGCCACCGGCAAGGGCAACGACCAGGTGCGCTTCGAGCTCGGCTATTACGCGCTAGAGCCGAACATCAAGGTGATTGCCCCGTGGCGCGAATGGGATCTCCTCTCGCGCGAGAAGCTGATGGCCTACGCCGAGCAGCACGGCATTCCCGTCGACATGAAGCACAAGGAAGGCGGCTCGCCCTACTCCATGGACGCGAACCTGCTGCACATCAGCTTCGAGGGTCGACACCTGGAGAACCCTGCCGCGGAAGCGGAGCCCGGCATGTGGCGCTGGAGCGTCGCGCCGGAGGATGCACCGGACGCGCCGGAGTACCTCGACATCGAATACGAGCGCGGGGACATCGTCGCGCTGAACGGTAACCGCATGACGCCGGCCGCGGTGCTGACCGAACTCAACCGCCTGGGCGGCAAGCA
>JAEUMX010000104.1 GCA_016791285.1 Burkholderiales bacterium | reverse complement strand
GATGGTCTGGTCCTTGATCAGGTCGGACCAGCCGTGCGTGTAGCTCCAGCCGCCCGGGTTGACGTGCTGCAGGCCCTTCATGTAGCGCGCGACATGCTGCTCCCACATCTCGGCAAAGGTGCGGTCCACCACCGTGGACGTATTGCCTTTGCTGAAGAAAAGCGAGTTGAAGGCGCCCGGTTCGTCCTTCTCCGGTTCAGGGGGCGCCGGCCGGTTGGTCTTTTGCCCGACCATCAGCTTGTCGTCGAAGAGCTTTTGCACCACCTTGCGCGAGTCCTCGACCAGCTTGACGCCCTCCTTGATGCCGGTATCGGACATGGTCAGGTAGGTCGTCGCGAACCGCGGGCTGTGGCATTGCGAGCAGGTCGCCATCCACGCGTCCTTCCGCTCCTTGAACCAGGGGTGGTCCAGGTTGTCGGCGATGTTCTTGAATGGCAGGAAGCCCCAGCGCACCTTGCGCGTCACGTTGTGCGTGTACTGGCCCTTGTACTCGAAATGGCAGGTCTGGCAGGTCGGCGCGCTCTGCCGCCCCTTGGTGTAGGCATCGGCCAGCCGCGCGTTCCAGTCCCAACTGGCCCCCTGCACTTGGTAGCGCGTGCCGTGCTTGGAGAGCAGGTACTGCTCGTATTCGTTGTGGTCGACGCCGTTGTGGCAGGTGGCACAGGCCTCGGGCTTGCGCGCCTCGACGGTCGAGAAGTCGTGGCGGGTGTGGCAGCCGTCGCACTTGGCCTGGTTGTAGTGGCACATCGTACAGGCGGTGGCGACCTCGCGCTGCTGCAGCGCCGCCCAGGTCGCGAGCTCGACGTTGGCGGTGTAGTCCACCGCGTGCGACGGATGGCCCGGGTCCCATTGCTTTTGCGGCCAGACCTGGGTGTCGCGCTCGGACTCGGCCTCGGCGAACTGCTTGATGTGACAGGTGCCGCATTCGGCGCGACTCGGCAGGTGCAGGTCGCGCGCATGGTTGCCGCCAGCCTTGCCGACGCCCATGTGGCAATCGATGCAGCCGACTTCCTGCAGCGGGCGGCCGGTGTCCAGCAGACCCTGTGCGCGCAGCCCTGCCTCGACCTCGGCGAGGATGGTCGTCTTGTAGGCGCGCGTATCGCCGGCTGGCAGCTTGCGCAACGCGTCGAGATTGGCATGCACGCTCTGCTGCCACGACTGCACCCAGCCGTGCGTGACTGTCTCGTGGCAGCCGACGCACTGTTCGCGCGTGACTTCGATGTTCAGCTCCGGCGGCGGCTTGTAGAACAGGCTCGGCGCGAGATACTGGTCCATCGGTATCGGCTCCCACCATTTGGCAAGCTTGCCCTTGGTGAGGTTGGTCTTGTAGCGCGCGGTCAGCGCCTCGTAGAGCTGCTTCGGCGAGGCCGAGCGCTCGACGTTGAGCGCCTTGAGCGTCTCGTCCGGCACCGTGTCCCAGATCTGCGCCAGCGTCCATGGCGAGGCCAGCGCCAGCGTGATGACCATCCAACCGCGAGCGATGAGCTTGAACATGTGAGTTCCTCCCAAGGCTAAAGGAATTCAGACGGCGCCCCCGGGGATTATCCCTTCGCTATCAGCCGTAATCAACGGGGGATTGCTGGATCGATTGTCGTGATGCGTATGGCGATGCCGCCTTCTCCCGGCGCATACCCGGAGAGCGTCGCGTCGCCCCCGTCCATGGCGACGGTGACAATGACCCAAGGCCACCGGGAATGGCGCAGCGCCGCGCGGTCGCTCGCGCTGAGTCGGGTCTCGCCACTCGGATGCGAATGGTATAGCGCGACAATGCGCTCGCCGCGGTCCGCGGCGTAAGCCGCCGCGCGACGCAGTTCGTGGTCTGGGATGGCGAACGAGTCTATACCCGTTGCCGATTCGCGAGCAGGTGCGATATCCGTGACGATCGCAATGCGGTCGTCGACCCGCCCCAGCAGGAAGCCCGCCGCTTCGCGCGGAAGGGCGTCCCGGCAGATGGCCGCGAGCTTCGTTGCGGCACCCGCGGAAATCGAAAGCGCGATCACCCCGATGGTGGCGGTGCTGTGGGTGAGAAGGCGCTGAAGCGGGGAAAGTGGTTCACCAAGTCGACGAGGAGAGCGCTGTACCCGCCGAGTGCGACCTCTCCAAGGATAAAGGCAGCGGCACTGCCGCCGCTGCCGGCCAACAACGCCGCTGCACCCAGTACGGCTGTTGCGAGCATCAGCAGGATGAACGCGGCGACGCAGACCGCCTCCGGATAATCGGGACTGCCGACGACCTCGCCCGGCTCCGGCGGAGGTTGCGGGTCACAGCCGGCGAGGACCACCGCCGCTACTGCCCCGACCGCCAGTCCCACGATGAGGATCCCGATGAGAGCGCTGAGGGGATCCTGACCCTGATAGGTGGCCAGCCCGGTGTCCTGGAGTTTGCGGACATGATCGGCAAGGCGCTGGCGAGCCAGGATGGACGCGACCGCGGTCAGGTCCGCCGGTTCATACCCCGCCACGCCGGGCACCGGCACCACGTCGAGGTAGGCCGGCTCGTTGTTGCTGAAGACCGACACGATGCTGTCGAACTGCTGGGCGCGCAGCAGATCGGTTACGCCCGTCACCGGCCGACCCGGCGCCAGCAGCGAGACGGCCGACGGTTCCTTGTTGCCGGGCACCGTGGTCTGCACGGTGAGCGTGCCGTTCTTCTTCGCCAGCGTGGCGTCCACGTTGGCCATGACGCCAGTGATCGCATCGGTGAGGTCGCTGGTCAGACCCGCATTGGCGAAGACCTGTGCGCTGTCGTGTTTCTGGATGGTCTGCAACGCCTCGGACCACAGTTGACCAAGGTGCTGCGGTCCGGCCTTGTCGAGGGTGGCGCCGACATGAGTGAAGATCTGGCCCCAGAAGTCGGTTTGATTGATCTGCTGGGTAACCCGTAGCGCCGCCCCGCATAGCGCCTGCAGATCGCCCTGTGCCTGAACGGCCTGCGCCAGGACCGTGCGCTCGAAGGAGGCGGACACACCGGCTCGGCGCGCCTTGACCTCGCGCGCCGCCGCGAGGTACTGCTGGTAGGCCATCAGGCCCTTGGCCTTGGCGACGGCCAGCGCGCTGTCGGCGTGGAGTGTCGCGCGGTTGACCGGATGCAGATGGGGATGCGGCATCCTGGCGTGGGCGTGAAAAGCCGTCATGAAGTTGGTCTTGGACATGGTGATCAGGCCTCGAAGACACCGGAGGTGGGTGCGACGATGTTCGCCTTGGTCAACGACCAGCGTACCGCCAATGTCTGCAACGCGGCCGAGGCGTACCCGGAGATGGTGGTCGGATCGATCGGCAACGGATTCAGCAACGGATAGACCATCGTGGCCAACAGCTGCACCAACAGATTGGCGACGCCGGCGGGTGGAGCGGCACCGTCCGCTGCGTCCTTGTCGAACAATCGAATCGGGACCACCAGGGGGGACTCGGCCGGCTGCGCGAGCGGTCCCGGGTCGGTGACCTGTTTTCCGGTGCTGTCCCACAATTGGAGCAGTTGGACCGTCATGCTCGACAGCAGCCGGATGGTGTCGCCGCCGTTGTCGGCGGCCGCGCGCATGGAGACGTCGTCGAGCTTGTTGCTAAATGTGGTCCGCAGTCGTGCGGTGCCGGTGAACCCCGCGTTGCCATCGCTTGGCGGGATGTCGACGGGCACTATGGCGACATTCGCCAGGCCGGCCGCGGCGATGGCCCAGCGCGCCTTCAACGCCGGGCTCAGCACACTGGTCGATACGGCGTAGGCAAAATCGTCGAAGTTGAGGAAGGGCTGCACCAGCCGCGCCACGCCACCCGACGCCGAACCGAGATGGACACACAAACAGATCACCGGATTTCCATTGGCGTCGGACAGCAGAATGTCCTGGACCGAGAACGGCGTCATGCCCCCGGCTTGCGCTGCCGTCGCCGACAGCGAGCCGCCCGGGGCGACTTCCGGTGTCAATTGAACGACGGCGACTTTGAGCGGGGCGAGCGCGCCATCGCACAGGTTCTTGCCGTCGCCGGTGGTGAGAAAGTCGGTGACCGCGGTGTCGTCCGAGGTGATGGTTGGCGAGGTCGCCGAGAAGTCGAGGTTCACACCGAAACACCACTGTTTGGTGTTCACGTCGATGTATGCAGTGGCCGGCATGGTGACCGACGCGGTGGCCAGGGTGGTCCGGTCGTAGCTGTCGGTGTTGGGGGCAGCCGGCGGGGCGACATTGACCGCGCGGGGCGGGAT
Source organism: Burkholderiales bacterium (assembly GCA_016791285.1). Next base: position 5,914 of record JAEUMX010000104.1, on the reverse strand, counting down.
GGGCGGCCCGAAAGATCCGGCGGGGAGCGTGCGAGCGGTCTCCCCGGGCGTCAAAGTGAGTCTGGGCTGGGCCAGGTTGATTTGCAGCTGCCAGCCCAGATCCACCGACGGCGACTGGTGCCCGACCACGTGAGGGGCGGCGGGTCCGGTCGGCGATATTACGATGGTCTGCGGCCAATGGAAGGCGGCCAGATACGGTTCGACCAGCCGCACCTCGACGTAGGCCGGGACGATCGAAAGTACGTTCCGTACCCGCGGCGGGATCGCGGCGAGCACCGAGGCTGGGAGCGCCACCGAATTCCACGGTGCCATAGCGCCGGGCGCATCGACGTTGTTGACCGATAGCGACTGCTCGACCACGGCCTGCATGAGACGTCGGCTCACCTGGATCACCGCATCGAAGCCGGCCAAGCTGACTGCGCCTGCCTGGGGCGTTCCCAGCGTGCCGGGGTTTGCTCGCATGCCCGTCAATCCGCTCAAACCAAGTATCGACTCTGTCATGCTCAGCGCCATGATCGCCTCCGGTCAGGACTGAAACTCATCTAATCGAATAGACACTCGTCCCGACTTCAGGTTGCAGGTGATGCGCGGCATACCTACCCTTCAGACCATACGGTCGAGGAGCAATTGTTTGATCTCGGCGATCGCATTGGCGGGATTCAGGCCCTTCGGGCAGGTGTTGGTGCAGTTCATGATGGTGTGACAGCGATACAGCCTGAAGCGATCATCGAGATAGTCGAGGCGCTCGCCGGTGGCTTCGTCGCGGGAATCGGTGATCCAGCGGTAAGCCTGCAGCAGCACCGCGGGCCCGAGGAACTTGTCCGGGTTCCACCAGTGGCTCGGGCAGGCTCCGGTGCAGCAGGCGCACAGGATGCACTCGTACAGGCCGTCGAGCTTCTCGCGGTCGTCGGGTGATTGCAGACGCTCGCGCGAGCCCGCCGCGCTTGTCGTTTGCATCCAGGGCTTGATGGAAGCGTACTGGGCATAGAAGTGCGTCAGATCGGACACCAGATCCTTGACGACCGGCATGTGCGGCAGCGGGTAGATATCGACGTCGCCCGCTGGCAGTTGGTCCAGCCCCTTGGTGCAGGCGAGCGTGTTTTCGCCCGCGATGTTCATCGCGCACGATCCGCACACACCCTCGCGGCACGAGCGGCGCAGCGTGAGCGTGGCGTCGATCTCGTTCTTGATCCTGAGCAGCACGTCGAGGACCATCGGTGCACCCGTGACATCGACCTCGTAGGTGTCCAGACGTGGGTTGTCACCGGCATCGGGATCCCAGCGATAGACGCCGAAGGTGCGCAGCTTCTTGCCGCCCGCCCTGGCCGCGAAATGCTTGCCCTTGCGGACCTTGGACATCTTCGGCAACGTGAATTCAGCCATGGCTCGGAGTCCCGGGACAGAGTCAGTACACCCGCTTGCCGGGCGGGATCGGATCGACTTCGTCGGTCATGGTGTTCGAATGCACCGGCCGGTCGTCGAAGCTGCAGTCCCCCTTGTCGCCGACCGTGACCAGGGTGTGCTTCATCCAGTTGACGTCATCGCGTTCGGGGAAGTCCTCGCGCGCATGCGCGCCGCGCGTCTCCAGGCGCTGCTCGGCGGAATGCATGGTGGCGACCGCCTGCGCCAGCAGGTTCGCCAGCTCGAAGGTTTCCACCAGGTCCGAATTCCAGATCAGCGAGCGGTCGCTGACGCGGATGTCGGCGAACTCGCCGTACACCTCGTCGATGCGGGCGCAGCCCTGCTTCAACGTTTCGGCAGTGCGGAACACCGCCGCATCGGCCTGCATGGTCTTCTGCATCTTCAGGCGCAGTTGCGCCGTCGGCGTGCCGCCATCGGCGTGGCGCAACTTGTCGAGCCGGGTCAGCGCCGGCTCGAGTGCGTCCGACGGCAGGTCGTGGTGCGGCGTGTCGGGCTCGATGATTTCGGCGCAGCGGTTGGCCACCGCGCGCCCGAATACGATCAGGTCGAGCAGCGAATTGGAGCCCAGCCGGTTGGCACCGTGCACCGATACGCACGCAGCCTCGCCGATCGCGAACAGTCCCGGTATGACGACATCGGGATCGTCGCCGACTTTCCGGATCACTTCGCCGTGGTAGTTGGTCGGGATGCCACCCATGTTGTAGTGGACGGTCGGTAGTACTGGAATCGGCTCCTTGGTGACATCCACGCCCGCGAATATGCGGGCGGTTTCGGAAATGCCCGGCAGGCGTTGGTGCAGCACGTCGGCGCCGAGGTGCGCGAGGTTCAGGTGCACGTGGTCGGCGTGCTCGCCGAAGCCGCGGCCCTCGCGGATCTCGAGCGTGATCGCGCGGCTGACCACGTCGCGCGAAGCGAGATCCTTGGCGTTCGGCGCGTAGCGCTCCATGAAGCGTTCGCCGCTGGCGTTGGTGAGGAACCCCCCCTCGCCGCGCACGCCCTCGGTGATCAGGCAACCCGAGCCGTAGATTCCGGTGGGGTGGAACTGCACGAACTCCATGTCCTGCAACGCCACGCCGGCGCGCAACGCCATACCGCCGCCATCGCCGGTGCAGGTATGAGCCGAGGTGCACGAGAAGTAGGCGCGCCCGTAGCCGCCGGTCGCGAGCACGATCGCGTGACCCTTGAACAGATGCAGCGTGCCCTCGTTGAGGTCGATGGCGAGCACGCCGACGACGCGCCCGCTGGCCGGGTGCCTGACCAGGTCGGTCGCGAAGTACTCGACGAAGAACCTGGCCTTGTGCTTGAGGGCCTGGGTGTACAGCGTATGCAGGATCGCGTGCCCGGTGCGGTCGGCCGCGGCGCAGGTTCGCTGTGCGATCCCCTCGCCGTAACGCGTGGTCATGCCGCCGAACGGTCGCTGATAGATCTTGCCGTCGGCGGTGCGCGAGAACGGCACGCCGAAGTGCTCGAGTTCGATGATCGCTGGAATCGCGTCGCGGCACATGTACTCGATGGCATCCTGGTCGCCCAGCCAGTCGCCGCCCTTCACCGTGTCGTAGAAGTGGTAGCGCCAATCATCCTCGCCCATGTTGCCGAGCGCCGCGGCCACCCCGCCCTGCGCCGCCACGGTGTGCGAGCGGGTCGGGAACACCTTGGTGACGCAGGCAGCGGACAGACCCTTGGCGGCCAGTCCCATCGTTGCGCGCAGGCCGGCACCGCCGGCGCCTACTACCACCACGTCGTATTGATGCGCCGCGACCTTGTAGCTTTCCACCGGCATCGATCCCAGTTTGCGATCAGGTGTGCGCGCCGCCGCCGAGCCAGACCGCGAGAACGGCCATCACGCACGCCAGAGCACCCAGCCACGCGCCGAAGCGCAGCGCGATCTGCAGGGTCACTTCGAGCCAGCGGGTGTGCACATAGTCCTCGACGATCACTTGCAGTCCGAGCGCACCGTGCCAGAACATGCAGACCGCGAACACGATCAGGAACAACGCATTCACCGGTCGCGCGAACGCGGCCAGCACCATCGGGTAGCTCGCATGAACCAAGCCGCCGAGCAGAAACAGGAACCAGATCGACAACGGCACCAGCGCGACCGCGGTCACCCGCTGCAGCCACCAGTGATGCGCGCCGGTCTTCGACGACCCGAGGCCGCGCGCCACCTCGAGCGGATCGCGCAGACTTTCCTGTCCGGGATAAGCGCTCATGCCACGCCACCCTGCATGCGCACGACGAGCAGCACCCAGACCAGCACCGTGAGGGCCACGCTGATGCCGATCACGAACCAGCCCGCGCGCCAGTAGACCGGGGCACGCGTGCGGTCGCGCGTTGGCGGGCCGAAGTTTCGACCCGTGTCGCGCACCAGATGCTGGATGCCGTTGCACAGATGGAACAACAACGACCAGGTCCAGATGAACAGCAGCACGAGTCCGATCGCGCTGCTCCAGAAGCCGGCGAATGTGTTCCATGCGGCCTCGCCGTCGGCGGCGGCGATCAGCCCCCATGTCACCAGCAGCGCACCGAGGCAGAGGAACAAGCCGGTCAGCCGGTGTAGCGCCGACTGCAGCATGTTGACGCGCCAGCGGTAGATGCCCAGATGCGGCGACAGTGGTCGGATATGCGACATGACTGTTGTTCTCGGTCAGAAATCGATGCAGCGCCCGTTCTTCTCCCAATCGCCGTATCGCGTGGGATCGAGAGCGTCGCCCTCCGGCGTCGGCCGCTCGCGGCGACGGTCGTCGGGTCGACTCGCGGGTTCCGGCGTCGGCCGGGAGCGATCAGTAGCCGGCAAACTCTTCGGTGCGGATGTTGTCTTCATCGACATCGAGGCTCACCAGCAACGCTCGCATGGCCTTGACCATGCCTTCCGGACCGGACAGGTAGTAGATGGGTCGATGCAGATCCGACACATACTTCCTCACCAACGCGGCGTCGACGCGGCCGCGTTCGCCGGGCCACCCGTCGGGCGCCGACTCGACGGTCACGACATACCGGAAGTTCGGGTTCTCCCTGGCCAGTTGCTCGAAATCGCTCTTCAGCGGCAGCTCGGTTGGCGTGCGGCCGGCGTGCAGCAGCGTGATCTGATGGGCGGTCTTGTCGTGGGTGGCTTGGGCGACCATGCTACGCACCGGCGTGACGCCGATGCCGCCGATGATGAATACCGCCGGGGTGGATGTGGTCTTGTGCAGCGTGAAGTCGCCGTAGGGCGCATCGAGTTTGACCTCGGCGCCGATCGGCAGGTTCTTCAGCACTCGCTTGAATGCGGTATCGCGCATGCGTGTCGCTGCGACCAGATCCGGTTCGTACGGCGCCTGCACGAGCGAAAAGCCGCGGGTGTTGCCTTCAGCGTCCGTTTCCGACGGGTCGATCAGCGTGTAGTCGGCAAATTGCCCGGCGCGAAAGTCGAAGCCCTCCGGCTTGGCGAAATAAAACGCCATGGTGCCGTCGGCAATGGTCTCCTTGCGAATCAGTTTGACGTTGGTCTGCATGATGTGGTCCTCGTTTTCCGGTTCATCACACGCTCCGGGTCGCCCGCAGCGCGTCCAGGAAGAACCGCCGCCAAGCGCAGCACACACTGGCCATCGGACCCCGGAATCGCGGTGGAGTTTCGCCCTCCGAGGTCTATGGGAAAATCGGCGGATTCGCCTGCACGTCGATATTGGGACCCGGGGCGAGCTCGTTGACGCGCACGACCCAGCCCCCGCCCATGGCCTTGTAGATGTCCACCAAAGCCTGAAACAGATCGCCCTGGTTGCGCGCGTAATCGAGCTCGGCGTTGAAGAGGCTGCGCTCGGCATCGAGGACTTCGAGGAAGCTGGTGTAGCCGTTGTCGTAACGCAGGCGTGCGAGCCGTGCGTATCCCTTGAGCGCTGTCACCCGACGCGCCTGGACGGTGAGCTGCTCGCGCAGCTTGAGCTGGGCGACGAGCGCATCCTCGGTCTCGCGAAATGCCGTCTGGATCGCCTGCTGGTATTGGTAGAGCGCCTGCTGCTGGCGTGCCTCGGCCTGCGCGACCTGGCCGCGGATGGCGCCCGCGGTGAAGATCGGCACGCTGACCGTCGGCCCGAAATTCCAGACGCGCGCATCGCCGGTGAAGAGCTTGCTCCATTGCGTGCTGAGCGTGCCGGCCTGGCCGGTGAGCGTGATGGTGGGGAAGTAAAGTGCCTTTGCCGCGCCGATGTCGGCGTTCGTGGCAACGAGGCTCTGCTCCGCCTGCAACAGGTCCGGGCGCTGTTCGAGCAAATCAGAGGGCAGGGCGATCGGCACCTGGGGCAGCACGAGCTCGTCGAGCGTCCGACCGCGTGGGATCGGGCCCGGATTGCTTCCGAGCAGCACGGAGATCAGATTCTCCTGCTGTGCGATCTGGCGTTCGAGATCGGGGATCGCGGCCAGCGCCTGCTCGTATTCCGAGCGCACCTGTTCGAGCTCGAGTTCGGCGACGACCCCGCCCTTGAAGCGCAGTTCGAAGAGCCGCACGCTCTCGCTGCGT
>JAEUMX010000087.1 GCA_016791285.1 Burkholderiales bacterium | reverse complement strand
GGTGTACTTGATTCTCGCGCTCATAGATGGTCTTCCCTCTGCGCCAATACCCGGCGCCGATGATTCGAATCACGGCGGTACGATAGGTAAACCGCACCGTCAGGACACCACCGTCCACCTCGCCAAAGCAATAGAACCGCTCTTCGGCCTGGCTGTGAGTGAGATCCCTGGCAATCACGCGGCGCGGATCGGCAAACGCGTATTGGGCACGTGAGAAAGAAATCCCGTGCTTTCGCTGATTCTCTGCGTCCTTGTCGGGGTCCCATTCGAAACAAGCGGTTGCCACGGGATAAGACTAGCATCCGGCAATACTTACCGCCATACGTAGATATGGACTTGCCCGTCTCCGCAACCTCCCCACCACCACCAAACGAAGACGGTGCTGCCTGCGGTGCTAACCACGGTATCAATACGTATAGAACATCCGCTGAATCTCCTTCGTGCTGTTCGTCTTGGTCAACGCCAGCATGAGCAGGATGCGCGCTTTCTGCGGGGAGAGGGTATCCGAGACCACGAAGTCGAGCTCGTCGTCGTTCGCTTCGCCATTGCGCACCACCACACCGTTGCCGACACGGGAGCTGCGTACGACGATGACCCCCTTCTTCCGCGCCTCGACGAGCGCGGGCTTGACCTGCGCCGCCAAGCTGCCGTCACCCACGCCGGCGTGGATGATTCCCTTGTCACCGGCGGCGACGAAGGCATCGATCGGAATCCGGTTCATGTTGGCGTAGCCGTAGACGATGTCTACCGCAGGGAGCGCGTCGAGGTTGGTCACGTCGAACTCGCTCTCCACGGTGTGCTTGCGCACGGGCTGCTTGTAGAAGTGCGGCCGCGCGCCGATCATGTAGCCGAGGTAGCCCAGGTCGTAGGACCGAAACGTGTCGAGCGTCGTCGTTGTGGTCTTGGTGATGTCGCGCGCGTCGCCGATCTGGTCGTTCATGCAGACGAGCACGCCCCGGCCCGCCGCCTCCTTGCTCGCCGCGAGCCCGACGCCGTTGTAGATGTTGAAGGGTCCGTCCGCGCTCATGGCGGTCGACGGTCGCATGGCGCCGACCAGCACCACGGGTTTGCGACTCTTCACCACCAGGTTGAGGAAATACGCCGTCTCCTCCAGCGTGTCGGTACCGTGCGTGATGACGATGCCGTCCACGTCGGACTGCGCCAGCAGCGCGTTGACGCGTTTCGCGAGCTTGAGCCAGACCTCGTTGGTCATGCTTTCGCTCGCGACCTGCGCGACCTGTTCACCGCGCACGTTGGCGAGCTTCTTCAAGTCCGGGACGGCCTCGAGCAACTGGTCGACCGCCACCTTCGCCGCGGTGTAGCCGGTGGTTTGCGTCGCCGAGGCGGCGGTGCCGGCGATGGTGCCGCCCGTGGCGAGGATGACCACGTTCGCGAGCTTCGCCGGCGGCGCGTCCTCCTTGGCCTGAACCGCGGCCACGAACAGCGCGCAGAACGCGAGCGTCAGGATCTGCTGAAACAGCTTGGAAAATTGCATGGTGAACGCCTCCTCTCGTTGAATGGGTCGGACGCTTGGTTTCGCGAGCTCGATCAGTGTGCACGGTCCCAGTTCGGACCGACACCCACCTCTACCGGGATCGGCACGGCAAGCGTCGCGACACCGCTCATGAGCGCGGGCAGTTCCGACTGCACGGTTTCCAGCTCGGTCTCCGGCACTTCCAGTACCAGCTCGTCGTGCACCTGCATGATGAGCCGCGTTGCGAGCCGCTCGCGCTCGATCCAGCCTTGCACCGCGATCATCGCGAGCTTGATCAGATCGGCCGCGGTGCCCTGCATCGGCGCGTTGATCGCCGCGCGCTCGGCGCCCTGGCGGCGCGCCGGATTACCGCTGCGAATCTCGGGCAGCCACAGTCGGCGACCGAAAACGGTTTCCACGTAGCCCCTAGATTTCGCTTCCGCTCGCGTGCGCTCCATGTATGCGGCAACCCCCGGATAGCGCGCGAAGTAGCGGTCCATGTACTGCTGCGCGGCGCCGCGTTCGAGCCCGAGCTGGGACGCGAGCCCGAACGCCGACATGCCGTAGATGAGCCCGAAGTTGATCACCTTCGCATAGCGTCGCTGCTCGGAAGTGACTGCGTCGAGGTCGGCCGCAAAGACCTCCGCCGCGGTTGCGGCGTGGATGTCGCGTCCTTCCGCGAAGGCCCGCAGCAGGCCCTCGTCGCCGGAAAGATGCGCCATGATCCGCAGCTCGATCTGCGAGTAGTCGGCCGAGACGATCAGCGACCCCGACGGCGCGATGAAGGCCTCGCGAATGCGCCGGCCTTCCGCGGTTCGGATCGGGATGTTCTGCAGGTTGGGCTCGTTCGACGACAGCCGGCCCGTCACCGCGACCGCCTGGCCGTAGGTCGTATGCACGCGTCCGGTGCGCCGGTTGACCGAGCGCGGCAGCTTGTCGGTGTAGGTGCTCTTCAGCTTCGCGAGCGCGCGGTAATCGAGCAGCAGCTTCGGCAGCGGGTAATCGAGGGCGAGTTGCTGCAGCACGTCCTCGTCCGTGGAGGGCGTGCCGCTCGGCGTCTTCTTGATGACGGGCAGTTTCTGGCGCTCGAAGAGCAGCTCCTGGATCTGCTTCGGGGAGTTCAGGTTGAACGGCTGTCCGGCGACCCGGTATGCGTCGAGCTCGATCTCGCGCAGCCGTTTGCCGAGCTCGTGGCTCTGGCCGTCGAGCAGCTGCGTGTCGAGGAGCACCCCGTGCCGCTCCATCGCGAAGAGCACGGACAGCACCGGCATCTCGATGTCGCGATACACGTGCAAGAGCTTCGGGTCGTCGCGAAGCGCGGGCAACATCGCGTGATGCAACTGCAGGGTGATGTCCGCGTCCTCCGCCGCGTACTCGGTCGCCCGGTCCACCGCCACCTGCTCGAAGCCGATCCGCGCTGCACCTTTGCCGGTGACCTCGTCGTAGGTGATGGTCTTCGCACCGAGGTGGCGTTGCGCGAGATTGTCCATGTCGTGCGAAAGATGGCTCTCCAGCACGTAGGACTGCAGCAGCGTGTCGTGCGCGACACCGCGCATGGCGATGCCGTGGTTCGCGAACACGTGCAGATCGTACTTGAGGTTCTGGCCGACCTTCGGCTTCGCCGCGTCCTCCAGCCATGGCCGCAGCAGGGCGAGCACGCGCTCGAGCGGCAACTGGTCCGGCGCTGCCGGGCCGCGGTGCCCGATCGGAATATACGCCGCTTCGTCCGCTGCAACCGACACGGAGATGCCGATGAGATCCGCCTCAAGCGGATCGAGGCTCGTGGTTTCGGTGTCGACGGAGACGAGCCCCGCGGCGTCGAGCTTCGCAATCCAGGCCTGGAGCGCGTCCTCGTCGAGCACGGTCTCGTAGCGGCGTTCGCGGGCTTCGACCGGTGCCGACGGCGGGAGCGGCGTCGCATCCCCGTTCGCGTCCAGCTCGCGCCGCCAGCTCTTGAAGTCGAGGCGGTCGAAAAGCTGCGCCAGCTTCGCCCGGTCGGGCGGTCGGGGTTCGAGGTCGCGCACGCCGTGCGGCAGCGGCACGTCGCACTTGATCGTGAGGAGCTCGCGCGCCTGCGGCAGCCAGTCGCGCACCTTGCGCAGATTCTCCCCCACCACACCGCCGACTTCCTCCGAGCGTGCGATGAGGTTGTCGAGGCTGCCATACTCGGCGAGCCATTTCGCGGCGGTCTTCGGACCGACCTTCTCGACGCCAGGGATGTTGTCGACGCTGTCCCCCACGAGCGCGAAATAGTCGGTGACGCGCTCCGGCGGCACGCCGAACTTCGCCTGCACGCCGGCCACGTCGAGCGTCTCGTTCGACATCGTGTTGACCAGCCGCACGTGCGCGTTGACGATCTGAGCGATGTCCTTGTCGCCGGTGGAGACGACCGTACGGATGCCCGCGCGCTCCGCCTCTCTCGCCAGCGTTCCGATCACGTCGTCAGCCTCCACGCCGTCGACGACGAGCAGCGGCCATCCCATGGCGCGGATGCAATCCATGAGCGGTTCGATCTGCGCCGCGAGATCGTCCGGCATCGGCGGACGCTGCGCCTTGTACGCGGGATAGACGTCGTCGCGGAACGTCTTGCCTTTTGCGTCGAAAACGCAGGCGTTATACTCCGCCGCGAAGTCCTTGCGCAGGCGCCGCAGCATGTTGATGACGCCGTAGACCGCTCCCGTGGGCTCACCGGCCTTGTTGCGCAGATCGGGCAGCGCGTGAAACGCGCGGTACAGGTAGGAGGAGCCGTCTACCAGCAGCAGTGTGCTCATCGTACTCGCTTGTCCTCAAGCCCGTTCAGCCGGCGCCGCCGGCGTGCGTCTGGTGTGGCGTTTGCCCTTCCCACGGAGTTGAGCTGGAGAGACGGATCATGAACGGTATGCAGAAGATCCCGACGCCGCTGGCAACGGAGATCACCGAGAAGACGTGGTCGGCGCGCGAGTCGTGGCGCGTCTTCGAGATTATGGCAGAGTTCGTCGAGGCAACGGAACGCCTGTCCCCGATCCGGCCCGCGGTCTCCATCTTCGGCAGCGCGCGCGCCCTGCCCGGCCATCCGTACTACGAGCTTACCGAGCGCATCGCCCGACAACTGTCGGACGCCGGCTTCAGCGTGATCTCCGGGGGCGGTCCCGGTGTCATGGAAGCCGCGAACAAGGGCGCCTTCTTCGGCCGCTCGCCTTCGGTCGGGCTCAACATCCAGCTGCCGCACGAGCAGCACGGCAATCCGTACCAGGACATCAGCCAGACCTTCCGCCATTTCTTCGCGCGCAAGGTGATGTTCGTGAAGTTCGCGTCGGCGTATGTCGTCATGCCAGGTGGCTACGGCACCCTGGACGAATTGTCGGAAGCGCTGACGCTGGTGCAGACGGCGAAGACCCGCAGGATTCCGATCATCCTCGTGCACGGCGCCTTCTGGCGCGGCCTGCTGGACTGGTTCCGCGGCACGCTCGCCGCCGAGGGCATGATCGACGCCGCGGACTTCGATCTGATGCAGGTGATCGACGAGCCGAAAGAGGTGGTGGATGCGATATTCAGCCACTACGAAAAGCGCGGCTTCGAGCCGTCGGCGCAGGAGCGCGAAATCCAGCTCAATCTTTGACATGGTACACTGCCCGTCCCTTTTGGGTCGCGTGGCCCGAACCGCCCGGATCTCGCCGATGCGTCGTCTGCTGCCCATTCTTCTCGCACTTTTCGTCACCGCCGGTCACGCCCAGGACGCGCGCCCGCCAGATCTCGAACCGTTGCCGGAGCCGCCGCCCCCGCCGCCCGGTCTGGCGGACGACGAGGTCGGCGAGCCGGAGGTGACCATCGAGCAGCGTGGGGAGGACATCCACGAGGAGTACCGGCTGAACGGCCAGCTCTACATGATCCGGGTTACGCCGCCCACCGGCATACCCTATTACCTCGTCGACCCGAGCGGAACCGGCAACTTCGCGCGTCAGGACGGCGGCCTCGGAGGCAACGTCAGTCCGCCCATGTGGGTGATCAAGCGCTTTTGAGCGGCGCCTCCCGTTGCAGTGCCATCGTCATGTCAGTCTTTACCACGGTCACGCACGATGAACTCGCCGCCTGGCTCAAGCGGTACTCGGTCGGCACTCTCACCGATCTGCGGGGCATCGCGGCCGGCATCGAGAACACCAACTACTTCGTTACCACGACCCACGGACGCTACGTCCTGACGCTGTTCGAGAAGCTCACCGCGGCGGAGCTGCCCTACTACCTGAATCTGATGGCGCACCTGTCGGGTCACGGCATTCCCTGTCCGCGGCCGATCGCCGACCTGGACAACTCCCTGCTCGGTGCCCTGAACGGTAAGCCGGCCAGCCTCGTGAGCTGCCTGGCGGGGCGCGAGGTGAGCGACCCCTCCGCGGCGCAGTGCGCGCGCGTGGGCGAGATGCTCGCGGACATGCATCTCGCAGGCAAGAGCTATGGCGCGAGCGTGCGAAACCCGCGCGGACCATCGTGGTGGCGCACGACGGCAGCCGAGGTGATGCCCTTCCTCACGGAAGACGACCGCGCGCTGCTCGCGGACGAAGTGAGCTTCCAGTCCCACTACCGGTCCGAGGATCTGCCACGCGGCGTGATCCACGCCGATCTCTTTCGCGACAACGTGCTCTTCAACCGCGATGCGATCGGTGGTGTGATCGACTTCTATTTCGCCTGCAACGACGCGTTGCTCTACGATGTCGCAATCACCGTCAACGACTGGTGCCTGACGCCCGCGCGCACTCTCGATCGCGAACGCGCACGCGCGCTGCTCGAGGGCTATCGGGAATTGCGACCATTCACGACGATCGAGCGGATGGCGTGGCCGGTGATGCTGCGGGCGGGCGCGTTGCGCTTCTGGGTATCGCGTCTGCAGGACTTCCACCTGCCGCGACCGGGGGAACTCACCCACGCCAAGGATCCGACCCACTTTCGCCACCTGCTCGCGAACCATATCGCACACGAGGCTGCGGCGCGGCACTTGATCAACTGAGCAGGTCCGGGCAGGAACTCAACGAGAAGGGGCGGGCAGAACGATGACGGTGCGGGTAAATCGGGTGAGCGTGTCGAACGGTCTCAAGTGGATCGTGGACGGCTTTGCGTTGTTTCGCCTGCGTCCGCTGGTGTGGATGGCGCTCGCCGCAATCTGGCTCCTGCTCGCGCTCGTGCTGGTGGCGATCCCGAATCTCGGCCAGTTGATCCTGTATCTCGTGACCCCCGCGCTCGGCGCCGGGCTCATGGTCGGCTGCCGCGCGCTCGAGCGCGGCAACAATCTCGAGATCGCCCACCTCTTCGCCGGTTTCCGCAGCCACCCGGGGCCGCTCGTCACGATCGGCGGCGTTTACCTGCTGGGAAACGTGATCACGTTCGGCGCCTTCATGATGCTGGGGGGCGAGCGGATCATCGCCGCGGCCCTGGAACGGGCTTCCGATCCGAACACCCCGCCGCCGGACGTCCCGTCCGCCCCGTTGCTTTCGGTGCTGCTGCTGGTGCCGCTCTTCATGGCGGTGATCTTCGCGCCCGCGCTCACGATGTTCCGCGACCTGCCCGCACTGCAGGCGATGAAGGCGAGCTTTGCGGCGTGCGTGGAGAATCTCGCCCCGGTGCTGCTCTTCGCCGTGGTGTCCGCGGTGCTCGCGATGATCGCCATGCTGCCCTACGGACTGGGCACGCTCGTCTGGATCCCGGTGTACGCCGGTGCGGTGTACCGTGGCTACCAGGCGCTGTTCGGGGGCGACCCGCCGCCGGAACAGGCTCCCGCGTAGCTACGCCGGTGTGAGCTTCGCGTATTCGAGAGCGAGCCACTTCACGCCCGCGGTGCGAAAGCTCACCTGCACCCGCGCATCCCCGCCGCGGCCCTCGGCACCGACGATCACCCCGGCGCCGAACTTCGGGTGCAGGACGCTTTGCCCGACGCGCAAGCCGCTCTCCGCGAGCGGGCGCTGCTGCAGAAACGGCGCCGGGCGCGCGGCAGTCGCGCTCGAGCCATAGGGGCGTGCCGGGGGCGATTCGGCCGCGAAAGCGCCCACACGCTTCATCAGCTGCACCGGAATCTCCTGCAGGAACCGCGACGCGATGTGGTAGCGGATCTGGCCGTGCAGCATGCGACTCTGGGCGAAGCTCAGATAGAGTCGGCGCCGCGCCCGGGTGAGCGCGACATACATGAGGCGCCGTTCCTCCTCCAGCCCGTCCGCCTCGGTGAGCGAGTTCTCGTGCGGAAAGAGTCCCTCTTCCAGTCCGCTGATGAACACCGCGTGAAACTCCAGGCCCTTCGCGGAATGCACGGTCATGAGCTGGACGCAATCGGTGCCCGGCCCCGCCTGGCGTTCGCCGGCTTCGAGCGCGGCGTGATTCAGAAACGCCATGAGCTCGCTCTCGGCGGGCGCGGACTCGCCCGTCTCCACCCCCTCGCCCGCCGGGGCGAGACCGCGGTCGCGCTCCGTGACGAACGCCGCCGCGGCGTTCACGAGCTCGGCCAGGTTCTCCAGCCGGTCGGCGCCCTCGCGCTCGGCCTTGTAGTGGCCGGCGAGCCCGCTCGCCTCGATCACGTGCTCGATGGTCTCGGGCAGCGGCAGCCCCTGGGTGGCCGCGCGCATCTCTTCGACGCGCCGCACGAAACCCTCGACACCTTTCCCGGGGACCGCCGCGCGCGACCCCTTGCCGCGCTGGCAGGCAGCCTGCCACAGGCTCGCGCCGCTGCCGCTCGCAGTCTCCTGCAGCTGCTCGAGCGTGCGTGCACCGACTCCGCGTGGCGGAAAATTGATGACACGCAGCAGCGCGCCATCGTCCTCGGGATTCGCGATGAGGCGCAGGTAGGCAAGTGCGTGCTTCACCTCCTGCCGCTCGAAGAAGCGCAGCCCGCCGTACACCCGATAAGGCAGCGTCGCCGAGAAAAGCGCGTGCTCCAGCACCCGCGACTGCGCATTGGAGCGATAGAGCAGCGCGATGTCGGACAGCGCAACGCCCTCACTGCGCAGCGTGCGGATCTCCTCCACGATGTACGCGGCTTCGTCCGTGTCGGACGGCGCGTGGTACAGCCGCAGCGGCTCGCCCGCGCCCTCCGAGGTCCACAGGTTCTTGCCCAGCCGCGTACGGTTCTGCCGGATCAACGCATTCGCGGCGTCGAGGATATTGCCGTGCGAGCGATAGTTCTGCTCGAGCTTGATCACGTGCTCGACGGCGAAGTCGCGCTCGAACTGCTGCATGTTGGCGGAGTGGGCGCCGCGAAACGCGTAGATCGACTGGTCGTCGTCGCCCACTGCGAAGACCGCGTTCGCCCCGCCGGCAAGCAGCCGCAGCCACTGGTACTGCAGTCGGTTGGTGTCCTGGAACTCGTCGACCAGGATATGCGCGAAGCGCGCGCGGTAGTGCTCGCGCAAGACCTCGTTGCGCGACAGGAGCTCGAAGGACCGCAACAGCAGTTCGGCAAAATCGACCACGCCCTCGCGGCGGCAGAGATCCTCGTAGGCCGAATAGATGTCGAGCATGCGGCGGCCGAAATCGTCGGACGGCTCCACCGCCCCCGGCCGCAGCCCTTCCTCCTTGTTGCCGTTGATGAAGTACTGCACCTGGCGCGGCGGGTACTTCTCGTCGTCGACGTTGAGGCCCTTCATGAGCCGCTTCACCAGCGAGAGCTGGTCCTGGCTGTCGAGGATGGTGAAGAGCTGCGGCAGTCCCGCCTCGCGCCAGTGGGTGCGCAGCAGCCGGTTGCAGAGGCCGTGGAAGGTGCCGACCCACATGCCGCGCGTGTTGATCGGCAGCATCGCCGACACGCGCGTGAGCATCTCGCGTGCGGCCTTGTTGGTGAAGGTCACCGCGAGCAGGCCATGCGGGCTCGCCTGGCCGGTCGCGACCAGCCACGCGATGCGCGTGGTGAGCACGCGCGTCTTGCCGCTGCCCGCGCCAGCGAGGATGAGGGCCGACTGCCGCGGCAGTGTGACCGCTTCGCGCTGCTGCGGGTTAAGACCATCGAGAAAGGAAGCGGACATCGCGGGGCCCATCGACACGAGCCCCGGATTATATCGGACCGCTGTGCCGCCTTATCCGGTCACGGAGCCCGAGCGCCGCTTCTTCTCGACGAGGTCGAGTATGAGCGGCGTCAGGATCAGCTGCATGGCGAGGTGCAGCTTGCCCCCCGGCACCACGATGCAGTTCGGCCGCGACATGAACGAGTCGTGCACCATCGTGAGCAGGTAGGGAAAATCGATGCCGTGCGGGTCGCGGAAGCGGATCACGACGAAGCTCTCCTCCGCCGTCGGGATGTCGCGGGCGACGAAGGGGTTCGACGTGTCCACGGTTGGCACCCGCTGGAAATTGATGTGGGTGCGGGAGAACTGCGGGACGATGTAGTTCACGTAATCGGGCATCCGGCGCAGGATGGTCTGCGTCACGTCCACTGCCGTGTACCCGCGCTCCCTCATGTCGCGGTGCATCTTCTGGATCCATTCGAGGTTGACGATCGGCACCACCCCGATCAGGAGGTCGACCTGCGCCGCCACGTCGCAGGTGTCGGTCCGGACCCCGCCGTGCAGGCCTTCGTAGAACAGGAGATCGGTGCCTTCGGGCAGCGGCTCCCAGTCGGTGAAGGTACCCGGCTTCCGGTCATAGGGTTCCGCCTCTTCGTCGTTGTGCAGGTACTTGCGGAACTTGCCGGTGCCGTTGCGCCCGTACTGGCGAAACAGACCCTCGAGATCTTCGAACAGGTTCGACTCGGGGCCGAAGTGGCTCATGGTGCGGCCCTCGGCCTCGGCCTCGCGGATCGCCGCGCGCATGCCCTCGCGGTCGTACCGGTGGAAGCTGTCGCCCTCGATCACCGCGGCCCGGAAATTCTCGCGGCGGAAGATGTGCTCGAAGACGTTCTTCACGGAGGTGGTGCCGGCACCTGAGGAGCCGGTTACAGCCACGATCGGATGCTTGCGGGACATGCGCGTTCTCCTCCTTGGGTCTCGTGCGGCCCCGAAGGGCCGCGCTCGCATCGGCGCTCAAGCCGAAAATCCATACTACACGGATTGGCAATAGACGAAGGTCACGATTGCTTATCGTTGCAATCACGGCTGGCTTATCGTGACCGGGTGTGCGGCCGGAATCGCAAGCTGCCTTGCGGTTATAATTGCGGCCTTTCGACTTGAGTCCCGTAATACCTCCCATGCAGGAAAAATACAACCCCCGGGTCGTCGAGCAGGAGGCGCAAAGGCATTGGGAGACGACCCAGGCGTTTCGCGCCGTCGAGGACGCGTCGCGGCCCAAGTACTACTGCCTTTCCATGTTCCCCTATCCGTCGGGCAAGCTGCACATGGGCCACGTGCGCAACTACACCATCGGCGACGTCCTCACCCGTTACCACCGCATGCGCGGCCGCAACGTAATGCAGCCGATGGGATGGGATGCCTTCGGCCTGCCGGCTGAGAACGCGGCGATCGCGAACGGCGTGTCGCCGGCGACGTGGACCTACGACAACATCGCCTACATGCGCAAGCAGCTGCGCTCGCTCGGCTTCGCCATCGACTGGGACCGCGAGCTCGCCACCTGCAGTCCGGAGTACTACCGCTGGAACCAATGGCTCTTCCTGCGGATGCTGGAGCGGGGACTCGCGTACAAGACCACCGGCGTCGTGAACTGGGACCCGGTCGACCAGACCGTGCTCGCGAACGAGCAGGTGATCGATGGGCGCGGCTGGCGCACGGGCGCCATGATCGAAAAGCGCGAGATCCCGATGTACTACCTGCGGATCACCGCCTACGCCGAGGAGCTCCTGTCCGGGCTCGACGCGCTGCCCGGCTGGCCGGAGCGCGTGAAGACGATGCAGGTGAACTGGATCGGGCGCAGCAGCGGGGTCGAGGTAGCCTTTCCCTACGCCGACGGCACCGGCGTGCTGACCGTGTTCACCACCCGCGCCGACACGTTGATGGGCGCGACCTACTGCGCGGTGGCGGCCGAGCATCCGCTCGCCGCGCGCGCCGCGGCGCAGAACCCCGAGCTCGCCCGGTTCGTCGAAGCGTGCAGGCACGGCAGCGTGATGGAGGCCGACCTCGCCACCATGGAGAAGAAGGGGATGGCGACGGGCTTCTTCGTCGTCCATCCGCTTTCCGGCGCGAAGCTGCCGGTGTGGGTCGCGAACTACGTGCTGATGGGGTACGGCGAGGGCGCGGTGATGGCGGTGCCCGCCCATGACGAGCGGGATTTCGAGTTCGCGGCGAAGTACGGGCTGCCGGTCAAGGGGGTGATCGCATCGCAGACCGGTGCCTACGAGAGCGTGGCAGCGCCCTGGCAGGATGCTTATGCCGACTACGGCGTCACGGTCGACTCCGGACAGTTCTCGGGTCTCGATTTCGCACAGGCGGTCGACGCCATCGCGGCGGCGCTGGAGCGAAAGCAGCTCGGGCGCAAGCGCGTGCAGTATCGCCTGCGCGACTGGGGCATCTCGCGCCAGCGCTACTGGGGCACGCCGATCCCCATCGTCCACTGCGAGGCCTGCGGCGACGTGCCGGTGCCGGACGATCAGCTGCCGGTGGTGCTGCCCGAGGACTGCGTCCCCGACGGTTCGGGCAACCCGCTCGCCAAACGCGCGGACTTCGTGAGCGTGGCCTGCCCGCGGTGCGGCCAGCTTGCCCGGCGCGAAACCGACACGATGGATACCTTCGTCGACTCGTCGTGGTATTTCCTGCGCTACGCGTGCCCCCAGCAGTCGCAGTGCATGGTCGACGAGGCGGTGGACTACTGGTTGCCGGTCGACCAGTACATCGGCGGCATCGAGCACGCGATCCTGCACCTGCTCTATTCGCGATTCTGGACGCGGGTCATGCGCGACCTCGGTCTGGTCCGCCTCGACGAACCATTCGCGAATCTGCTCACCCAGGGCATGGTGCTGAACGAGATCTTCTTCCGCCGGACCGATGGGGGGCGCATTGCGTACTTCAATCCTGCCGATGTCGACGCCCAGGTGGACGACAAGGGGCAGCGCATCGGCGCCGTGCTGCGCGCCGACGGGGCCGCGGTGGAGGCGGGCGGGATGGGCACCATGTCGAAGTCGAAGAACAACGGCGTCGACCCGCAGGCGCTGATCGACGAGTACGGCGCCGACACCGCGCGCTTCTTCATGATGTTCACGAGCCCGCCCGAGCAGACGCTCGCGTGGTCCGACGCCGGTGTGGAAGGCGCCTCGCGCTACCTCAAGAAGCTCTGGGCGTTCGCGCGCGAATTCGATGAAACGATGCGACCGTTGCTCGCAATCGAGGGCGACCGTGCCGGCGCGGCAGCGGACAGCGCGCTCGCCGCCTGCCGTCGCGAGGTACATCTCAATCTCAAGCAGGCGAGCTACGACCTCGAGCGGCATCAGTTCAACACGGTGGCCTCGGCCTGCATGAAGATGCTGAATGCGCTCGACCGAGCGCCGCAGGCGGATTCGCCGGCGCGCGCGCAACTGGTGGCCGAAGGGCTGTCGATACTGCTGCGGGTGCAGTCGCCGATTACCCCGCACATCTGCGACGGCCTCTGGCGCGAACTCGGCTACGCGGGCGACATTCTCAACGCCGGCTGGCCCGCCGTGGACGAGACCGCGCTCGTGCAGGACGAGATCGATCTCGTGCTGCAGGTCAACGGCAAGCTGCGCGGCAATATCCGTGTGGCCAGGGATGCCGACCGGGCAGTGATCGAGCGCACCGCGCTCGGCGATCCGGGTGCGCAGCGTTTCATCGCCGGGCAGCCGATCAAGCGGGTGGTGATCGTGCCCGGGCGGCTCGTCAACGTGGTGGTCTGATGCGCGCGCACGCGGCGGTCGACGCGGGGCGCACCCTGCTTGGTCTCGCGCTGCTGGCGATGCTGACGGCGTGCGGCTTTCACCTGCGCGGGACCGCCAACCTGCCGCAGGAGAGCCTCTATATCTCGGGCCCGGCCTATTCGGCATTTGCCAACGACTTGAAGCGCGCGATCCGGGCCGGCACCAGCACCCGCCTCGTGGACGAGGCCGGTCAAGCCGATGCCACCCTCTTCATTCTCGGAGAAAACCGGGCGAAGCTGATCCTCACGCTGACCCAGCAGGGAACTGTGCGCGAGTTTCAGCTTCGCTACAGCATCCTGTACCGCCTGGCCGATAAGGAAGGCAAGGAGATCATGCCGGCGAGCGAGATCGTGACGGTCCGCTCCTACGTCTACAACGACCAGAACGTGCTCGCGGCCGAATCGGAGGAAGCGCTGCTCTATCGCGACATGCAGGAGGACGCGGTGCAACAGTTGCTGCGACGCCTGGCATCGCCGGCGAATCGGCCGCCCACGGCCACGCGCCCGACGTGACCTCGTCCCGCTCCGTCGGCGCCGTCGTGCCCCAGACGGCCCATTTCGACGAACCCTTGCCGTTTCGCAGCGGCGCGGTGCTCGACCAGTACGACCTCGTCTATGAGACCTACGGCACACTGAACGCCGTGCGCTCGAACGCGGTGCTCGTCTGCCACGCGCTGTCCGGGAATCATCACGCGGCCGGCTACTACGACAGCGACGAACGGGTGGTCGGCTGGTGGGACAACATGATCGGCCCCGGCAAGCCGGTGGACACCGATCGCTTTTTCGTGATCGGCGTCAACAATCTGGGCGGCTGCCACGGCTCGACCGGACCGTCGACGGTGAACCCGAAGACGGGACAGCCCTATGGCGCGAGCTTCCCCGTAGTCACGGTCGAGGACTGGGTGGAGACCCAGGCACGGCTCGCCACGCGCCTGGGCATCGAGCGTTTCGCGGCGGTCATGGGCGGCAGCCTGGGCGGCATGCAGGCGCTGCGCTGGGCGATCAGCAAGCCGGATCGGGTCGCGCACTCGATCGTGATCGCCGCGGCACCGAAGCTCACCGCGCAGAACATCGCCTTCAACGACGTCGCACGCCAGGCGATCCTCACCGACCCCGACTTTCACGGCGGCGACTTCTACGCACACGGCGTGATCCCGCGCCGGGGACTGCGGCTCGCGCGCATGCTCGGCCACATCACCTATCTCTCCGACGATTCGATGGCCGAGAAATTCGGCCGCGGGCTGCGCGCGGGCATCTACCGCTTCGGCTTCGACATCGAGTTCGAGATCGAGTCCTACCTGCGCTATCAGGGCGACAAGTTCGCCGACCGCTTCGACGCGAACACCTATCTCCTGATGACCAAGGCGCTCGACTACTTCGACCCCGCGCACGACACCGCGGGCGATCTCGCGCGGGCGCTCGGACCTGCCACAGCGGGCTTCCTGGTGATCTCGTTCGCTTCCGACTGGCGCTTTTCTCCCGAGCGCTCGATCGAGATCGTGAAGGCACTGCTCGACAACGACGTGCCGGTCACCTACGCCGAGCTCGGCTCGCAGCACGGGCACGACTCGTTTCTCATGGACGACGAGCACTATTTCCGGCTCATGCGCGCGTACATGGGCAATATCGACGTGGCTTGAGGCGTGACGAACCCGATCCCCTTCGCCGCGCCCACCTCCCGCCCGGACTTCGCGTACATCGCGCGCTGGCTGAAGCCGGGGGCCAAGGTCCTCGACCTGGGTTGCGGTGACGGCTCCCTGCTGCGCTATCTCAGGGAGACGCGGCGCGCCCACGGCTACGGCGTCGAGATCGACTTCGACAGCCTGGTCGAATGCATCGGCAACGGCATCAACGTGGTGCAGAACGACTTGGAGACGGGGCTCGCAATGTTCGAGTCTGGCTCCTTCGACTGCGTGATCCTGTCGCAGACCCTGCAGGCGATGAAGCACACCGAGGACATCGTGCGCGAGATGCTGCGCGTCGGGCGCGAGGGCATCGTGAGCTTTCCCAACTTCGGCTACTGGCGCCACCGCCTGCAGGTGCTGCGCGGTCACATGCCGGTTTCCGGCGGCTTGCCGTACCAGTGGTACGACACACCTAACGTGCACCTGTGCACGATCAGCGATTTCGACCGGTTCTGTGCGCAGCACGGCGTGCGGGTCATCGAGCGCGCCGTGCTCACCGACGGCCAGCCGGTGTCATTCGCCGCGAACCTGATGGGTGAGCTGGCGGTATACCGCTTCGACCGCCCGGCCTGACGCGGCGTCAGGCGAGCTTGAGCAGGCCCCAAACCCCGGCAGCGCCGACCGCGATCCCGGCGAGCGTGCGTACCCGACGATCCTGCAGGAAGCGCTGCAGGCGTCCCGCCAGCAGTCCCATCGCCAGCAGGTTCGGCAGGGTGCCAGCGCCGAACGACGCCATGACGAGCGCGCCGTGGGCCGCGCTCGCGCTCGCAAGCGCCAGCACGACCCCGCTGTAGACCAGCCCGCAGGGCAGAAAACCCCACAGCAGACCGGCCGCGAGCGCGCTGCGCGCCGATCGGATCGGCAGCACCCGCGCGAGCAGCGGCTGGACCCGCCGCCACAGGCCGTTGCCGATGCGCTCGATGGCCGCGAACCGGGCGAAGACGCCCGCCAAGTGGAGCCCCAGTCCGATCAGCATGAGACACGACGCGCCGAACAGGATCTTCTGCACCGGCAAGGTTCGCTCGAAGACGAGCGTGCCGGCACCGGCCGCACCGGCCAGCGCACCGAGCGCCACGTAGGTGGCGACCCGGCCGAGATTGCACGCCACGTGCAGCACCAGCGCGCTGCGATCAGCCGGCAGCCCCAGGGCAAAAGCGCCGACCAATCCTCCGCACATGCCGGCGCAATGCACACCCCCGAGCAGCCCGGCGAGGAAGGCCGGCACCAGGCTAAGCTCGGGCATGCTCCAGTTCGCAGACCCGGCGCCGCAGCCGCCAGAGCAGCAGCAGCCCCGGCAGCGCGACCAGGAACGTGCAGAAGAAGAACCACACCCAGCCCACCGCATCGACCAGGAGACCAGACGGCGGACCCACGAACACGCGTCCGATCGCTGCCAGCGCCGACAGCAGCGCGAACTGCGTGGCGGAAAAGCGATGGTCGCAGAGCGCCATCAGCAGCGCGACGAAGGCCGCTGTCCCCATGCCGCCGGTGATGTTCTCGAAGGCGACGGCGATGACCATGAGCGCGTAGCTCTTGCCCGCCCACGCGAGCACCATGAACGAGAGATTGGACACTGCCTGCAGCATGCCGAAGGCGAGCAGCGAGCGGTACAGGCCGAGGCGCACCATCAGCCCGCCGCCGAACAGCGCGCCGACGATGGTCGCGATGAGGCCGAGGCCCTTGTTGATCGCGCCGACGTCGGTGGGTGTAAAGCCCACACCCCGGATCAGGAAGGCGGTGGTCAGGCTCCCCGCGAACGCATCACCGAGCTTGTAGAGGACGATCAGAGCCAGCATGACCACGGCCTCGGGGCGTGCGAAGAACTCCCGCAGCGGACCGACCACCGCTTCCGCGAGGGTGCGGGGCGGGCGCACCGCCTGCTCCGGCTCCGGGCCGAGCAACGCCGCGAGGATCCCGATCGCCATCAGCCCGGCCATCAGCCAGTAGGTGCTCCGCCAGCCGATCTGGTCGGACAGGATGAGCGCGAGCGCCCCCGAGACGAGCAGGGCGAGGCGGTATCCGAGCACGGAGACCGCCGCGCCGAGACCGCGCTCCTGTTCACGCAGCACGTCGGTGCGGTAGGCATCCACCACGATGTCCTGCGATGCCGACGCAAAGGCCAGCAGCAGCGCGAGCGCGGCGAGCGCCAACGGCGAGCGTGTCGGGTCCATCGCGCCCATGGCCGCGATCACTCCGATCAGGGCGAGCTGGGTCAGGGCGACCCAGCCGCGGCGTCGCCCCAGGAACGCGGGCGCGTAGCGGTCCATCAGCGGTGCCCACAGGAACTTCACGGTGTAGGGCAGACCCACCAGCGAGAAGAGGCCGATGGTCTTGATGTCGACGCCGGCGACCGTCATCCACGCCTGCAACGTTCCGGCCGAAAGGGCGAGCGGCAGCCCGGAGGCAAACCCCAGGAAGAGGACGGCCGCCACCCTCGGGCTGCGCAGCACCTGCAGGTAGGGAGCGAAATTCACGCGGGCCGGCTCACCAGTCGTAGTCGTAATCGATGGTCAGCGGCGCGTGATCGGAGAAGCGCTGCGCCTTGTAGATCACCGCGCGCGTCGCGCGAGCCGCAATGCCCGGCGTGGCGATCTGGTAGTCGATGCGCCACCCGACATTCTTGGCCCAGGCCTGACCGCGATTGGACCACCATGTGTACTGCTCCGGCTTCGGATCCAGACGCCGGAACACGTCCACCAGGCCCAGTTGCTCGAAGACCTGCCCGAGCCAAGCGCGCTCCTCGGGCAGAAAGCCCGAGTTCTTCTGGTTCGCGCGCCAGTTCTTGAGGTCGATCTCCCGGTGCGCGATGTTCCAGTCGCCGCAGACGATCCACTCGCGGCCGCTGCCATGCAGATCTCGCAACAGGGGCAGGAAGCGCTCCATGAAGTTGAACTTGGCGACCTGGCGCTGCGGCGAGGACGAGCCCGACGGCATGTACAGGGACACCACGCTCAGGTTGCCGAAGTCGGCGCGCAGATAGCGCCCCTCGGCGTCGATGTCCGCGATCCCGATGCCTTCCACCACCCGGTCCGGCGCGGGCCTCGAGTAGAGGGCCACACCGCTGTAACCCTTCTTCCCGGCGAGATGGAAAAATCCGTGAAAGCCTTTCGGCTGGCGGATCTCGTCCGGCAGGTCGTCCGCCTGTGCCTTCACTTCCTGCAGACAGACGACGTGGGCGCGTTGCTGCGCGAGCCAGTCGAAGAACCCCTTGCGCGCCGCCGATCGAATTCCGTTCACATTGAGGGTGATGATGCGCATGGGCGGGAAAACCATTATTCTTGTGGCCGAGGCGGGGCAGGGAAGCGATTCGCGCGCCCTTTGCACCCGGCATCCCCTGCAACTTCTCCCATGTCTGCGCTAAGCCGCGAGTTCATTGCCTTTGCGGTCGCCTGCGAAGCGATCCGGTTCGGCTCGTTCCGGACCAAGGCGGGACGCGAGTCTCCCTACTTCTTAAACACCGGCGTCTTCGACGACGGCGAACGGCTGTACACGCTGGCGCAATTCTACGCGAAAGCCATCGTCGCATCGGGGCTTCCCTTCGACATGCTGTTCGGCGCCGCGTACAAGGGCATCCCGCTCGTCGCGGGTGTCGCGATCGCGCTCGCGGCGGGCGGGCGCAACGTCCCGTTCTGCTTCAATCGCAAGGAAGCGAAGGACCACGGCGAAGGCGGGCTGACCGTCGGCGCACCGCTCGCGGGACGCGTGCTGATCGTGGACGATGTCATATCGGCGGGAACGTCCGTGCGCACGGCGATCGACCTCATCCGGCGCGCGCACGCCGAGCCCTGCGGGCTCGTCGTCAGCCTCGATCGCATGGAGCGCGGCACGGGCGAGCTCTCCGCGATCCAGGAGGTCACACGCAGCTTCGACATGCCGGCGATTGCCATCGCAAACCTCGACGATCTGATTCGCTTCGTGCGCTCGCAGCAGAGTTTGGAACAGTACTTGCATCCGATCGCCCGCTATCGCGAACAGTACGGAGTGGGCGGCGATGAAGGAAGCTAGGAACGTCGGTTGCTGCGTCGTCGCGGCTCTTTGCTGCGTCCTCTCCCAGCCCGGCACGGCGCGCACCTACAAGTGGGTCGACGACAAAGGCATAACGCAATACGGTGATACGATCCCGCCCGAGTACAAGGACAAAGCCAATTCCGAGTTGAGCAAGCGCGGCATCACGATCAGGAAGACCGACCAGGCGCTGACGCCGGAGGAGATCCGGGCACGCCAGGAAGAGGCGGCGCAGGCGAAACAGGAAGAGATTCGCGCAAAGGAGCAGCGGCGGCGCGATCAGGCGCTCCTGCAGACCTTCACTACCGAGCGCGACATCGAGCTCAAGCGCAATCGCGACCTGCAGCAGATCGAGCTCGCGATCGCCAACAACCAGACGGTGCTGAAGAACGCCGAGAAACGATTGGCCGAGAACCGTGTCCGCGCCGGGGGGCTCGCGCAGGCCGGCAAGTCCATCCCGGATGGGCTCAAGCAGGACATCGAGGGCGATGAAGCCGAGAAGCTGCGCCTCGAGCACCTGATCGAACAAAAGCGCCAGGAGATCGGGGTGGTCCGGGCAAAGTACGACGACTACAAGCGCCGCTTCGTCGAGCTGCAGTCGGCCTCCTCGGGCAGCACTGGCAGCGCCCGGGCCGACGCGACCGTGCCCGCCCCGAAGAAGTAAGTCCTGCCGCGCGAGCTTCAGGGCGCGAGTTTCTTCCTGAGGATCTCGCTCACCTGTGCGGGGTTCGCCTTGCCCTGCGTTTGCTTCATCACCTGCCCCACGAAGAAGGCGAAGAGCTTGTCCCGCCCGGCCCGGTAGTCTGCCACCTGACCCGGGTTGGCGGCGACGATACCGTCGACGATACGCTCGAGCTCGCCGCTGTCGGAGATCTGCCTGAGCCCCTTCGCGCCGATGATCGCATCGGCTTCGCCGTGTCCCGTCCACATCGCTTCGAACACGTCCTTCGCGATCTTGCCCGAGATCGTGCCATCGGCGATGCGCCGCAGCAGCCCCGCGAGCGCTGTGCTCGACACCGGCGAGCGTTCGATCTCGATCCCGTC
>JAEUMX010000065.1 GCA_016791285.1 Burkholderiales bacterium | reverse complement strand
GATCAAGGCCGCGAAGATCCCGAAGTTCCGGGCTGGCAAGGCGCTGAAAGACGCGATAAACTAGCGCTCCTTTGGCTGGCCGGGGCGGCGGTTGCCGATTCCGAACCCGGGTGCTTAGCTCAGTTGGTAGAGCGTCGCCCTTACAAGGCGAATGTCGGCAGTTCGAACCTGTCAGCACCCACCAGCCGGACCGAGGGTGCGGGGAGTGGTAGTTCAGTCGGTTAGAATACCGGCCTGTCACGCCGGGGGTCGCGGGTTCGAGTCCCGTCCACTCCGCCAAGACCAAGTACAGAAGGCGAACGCGAGTTCGCCTTTTTTCGTTGGGGCGGGCGCTCGTTCCGGCGCAACGCGGTGCACACAAGGGTTTCGTATGTTCGACTTCGTTCGCAACAAGAAATGGGTGGTCCAGGCGATCCTGGGCGCCATCGTCGTCACCTTCGCGTTCTTCGGGATCGACGCTTATTTCCGCGACGGGGGCAGCGGTAGTGCTATCGCCACGGTCGGCGATCAGCGCATCTCGCAGGCCGAGTTCGGTGAGGCGCTGCGCAGGCAGCAGGAGCAGGTTCGGGAGCTTCTCGGCAACGAAGCGACTGCGTCGGTCATCGACGGGCCGGAAATCCGTGCGATGGTGCTCGATCGACTGATCCAGCAGCGCCTGCTGGTCGAACAGGCGTCCCGGGAGGGCGTCCTGATTCCGGATGCGGATCTGCAGAAGCTGTTGCTCGACATCCCGGCGTTTCGCGATGGAGAGCGGTTCTCGCTCGCGAAGTACCAGGAGTTTCTCAAGTCTCGCCGGCGCACCGCCGTGCAGTTCGAAAGCGAGTTGCGCGGTGATCTCATGGCGCAGCGGTTGAGCGATGCGTACGCAGGGACGGCAATCGTTCCCGCGGCGATAGTCGAACGGGTTGCCCGCCTGCGTGAGCAGAAGCGGGAGGTGCGGTGGTCGGTGATCGCACCGGAACAGTTCCTCGATCGGGTCACGCTCGCTCCGGATGCGGCACAGCAGTACTACGATGCGCATCAGGCGGAATTCCGCATCCCGGAGAAGGCGCGTGTGCAGTACATCGTCCTGTCACCAGATGCGCTGTCAAAGCAGGTGACGGTGAGCGACGAGGAGATCCGGGCGTACTACGAACAGAACCTCGCCCGGTTCCAGAAATCCGAAGAGCGGCAGGCGAGCCATATCCTCATCAACGCGGACAAGTCGGCATCGGCGGAGACCCGGGCGGCGGCCAGGGCGAAGGTGGAAGCGCTCCTCACACAGTTGAAGCGCAAGCCGGAGACGTTCGCAGAGGTGGCGAAGGCCAGCTCGCAGGATCCGGGTTCTGCGACCAAGGGCGGTGACCTCGGTTTCTTCGGCCGCGGGATGATGGTGAAGGCGTTCGAGGACGCCGCGTTCGGCGCGAAGGTGGGCGAGCTCGTGGGCCCCGTCGAGACGGAGTTCGGCTATCACATCATCAAGGTCTCGGCGGTCAAACCCGCGCAGACGACCGACCTCGCGCAGGCGAGGTCGCGCATCGAGCAGGACCTGCGACGGCAGAAGGCCGAGAAGCGCTTTGCCGATGCTGCGGAGACCTTCAGCAATCTGGTCTACGAACAGGCGGACAGTCTCAAGCCGGCGGCCGATGAACTCAAGCTCACCTTGCAGGACAGCCCGTGGATCACCCGGAGTGCATCCGAGATTCCTGCGCTCAACCACCCGCGCTTGCTGACCGCGATCTTTGCCGACGACGCCGTGCAGAACAGGCGCAATACCGAGGCGATCGACGTTGGAAACAGCACGCTGGTGGCGGCGCGCGTCATCGAGCATGAGCCTGCGGCAATGAGGCCTTTTGCCGAAGTGAGCGCAGAGATCAAGAAGAATCTGCTGCTCAAGGAGGCGCAGAAGCTTGCGCAGCAGGAGGGGCAGGCGAAGCTCGCGAAGCTGCGCGCGGGCGAGCAGGTCAACATCGCGTGGAGCGATCCGAAGCTGGTGTCGCGCAGTGGTGCCGAGGGGCTGCCGCCCGCTGCCTTGCAGCAGCTGTTCCGGATCGACGCCGCGCATCTGCCGGCCTTTGCCGGCGCGGACTTCGGGAAGGGCAGTTACGCGCTGTTGAAGCTGACGAAGGTGGTCGAGCCGACGGACATCAAGCCGTCACAGCGTCGCGAAATCACGGCCGCGCTGGCTCAGGCCGCCGGCCAGGAGGAGCTGACGGCCTATCTCGGCAGTCTGCGCGGGGGCTCCAAAGTGAGCGTCAACCAGGATCTGCTGCAACAGAAGCAGTAGCGGCGCTTGTCAGCGCCGGGTCACGGCGCGGGCGGTTCCGTCGCCTCCACGTCGAGCGCGATTTGACTGAAGCCGCTGTCGACGTAGATCACCTCGCCGGTGATGCCGGCGGCAAGGTCGCTCAGGAGGAAGGCCGCGGCGTTGCCGACGTCCTCGATGGTGACGTTGCGCTTCAGTGGCGCCATGCGCTCGTGAAAGTTGAGCAGCTTGCCGAAATCGGCGATTCCCGAGGCCGCGAGCGTCTTGATCGGGCCGGCGGAGAGGCCGTTTACCCGAATGCCCTGCGGTCCGAGATTCTGTGCGAGGTAGCGTACCCCGGCTTCGAGGCTCGCTTTCGCCAGACCCATCACGTTGTAGTGGGGCACGGCACGCACCGCTCCCAGGTACGTCATCGTGAGTAGTGCCGCAGGCCGTCCCAGCATCATCGGCCGCGCGGCCTTCGCGAGGGCGGTAAAGCTGTAGCTGCTGATATCGTGCGCGATCCGGAAGCCCTCGCGACTCAGCGAATCGAGAAACTCTCCGGCGAGCGCCTCACGCGGCGCGAACGCGATCGAATGCACCAGCCCGTCGAGGCCGTCCCAACGCCTGGCGAGCTCCGCGAATACGGCATCGATCTGCGCGTCGTCCGCGACATCGCACGGCAGCACGAGGTCGCTGCCGAACTCCTCGGCCAGCTTGAGCACGCGATCCCGGATCCGCTCACCCTGGTAGGTGAAAGCGAGCTGCGCGCCTTCGCGGTATGCCGCCTGCGCGATTCCGTAGGCGATCGAGCGATTGCTGATCAGCCCGGTGACGAGAACTTTCCTGTCGGCGAGAAATCCCATGGTGTCCGCGCTGGAGCGAAAGCGCGGATTATAGCCGAAAGCCACCCCGGCCTTTCCGCTACACTTCGCCTGCCATGATCTGGATTCGTGCCTTGGTTGTCGCCGGGCTCCTCGCCGGCTGTTCGGGCACCCCCTGGAACGACCCCTACCCGACGGCGGACGCCGGCGCCAACATCTACTACTCGGCGTTCACCGAGCGTCCGAAGCACCTCGATCCGGTCCAGTCCTACAGCGAGAACGAAGCGACCTTCACGTCGCAGATCTACCAGCCGCCGCTCCAGTATCACTACTACAAGCGACCGTACGAGCTGATTGCGCAGACCGCCGCCGCACTCCCGCGTCCGATCTACCTCGACGAGAAAGGCGAGCGCCTGCCCGACGACGCCGATGCCGAGGCGGTTGCCTTCAGCGTCTACGAGATCGGCATCCGCCCCGGGATTCTCTACCAGCCGCATCCGGCCTTCGCGCGGGATGCGTCGGGTCGCCTTCTCTATCACGACCTTCGGCCGCAGGACCTCGCGGGCATCTACGAGTTGCGGGATTTCCCGAAGACCGGCACGCGCGAGCTCACCGCCGCCGACTATGTTCACCAGATCAAGCGGCTGGCACACCCGCGGCTGCACTCGCCGATCTTCGGCCTCATGAGCGAGTACATCGTGGGACTGAAGGAGTTCGCCGCGACGCTCAAGCAGGCGGACGAACAGCTCGCGCGGGAAGGACGCAAGGGCGCCCACCTCGATCTGACCCGGTTCCCGCTCGCCGGGGCCGAGGTCGTCGACCAGCACACCTACCGCATCAAGTTGAAGGGCAAGTATCCTCAGTTCGCGTACTGGCTTGCCATGCCGTTCTTCGCCCCGGTGCCGGAAGAGGCGGAACGCTTCTTCGCGCAACCGGGCATGGCGGAACGAAATCTCACGCTCGACTGGTATCCGGTGGGCACCGGCCCGTTCATGTTGACCGTCAACAACCCGAACCGCCGGATGGTGCTGGAGCGCAATCCGAATTTTAGCGGCGAGGTCTATCCGAGCGAGGGGGAACCGGGGGATGCCGAGCGGGGCTTGCTCAAGGACGCCGGCAAGCCGCTGCCGTTTCTCGACAAGGCGGTGTTCAGCCTGGAGAAGGAGAGTATCCCCTACTGGAACAAGTTCCTGCAGGGCTACTACGACGCCTCCGGCATCAGCTCGGACACCTTCGACCAGGCGGTGTCGATCACCGCTCAGGGCGATATCGGCCTTACCGACGCGATGCACGACAAGGGCATTCGGCTCGTGACCTCGGTGGCCCCGAGCGATATCTACATGGGGTTCAACATGCTCGATCCGGTGGTGGGCGGGGACAGCGAGCGTGCGCGCAAGCTGCGCCGGGCGATCTCCATCGCGATGGACTACGAGGAGTACATCGCCATCTTCGCCAACGGACGCGGCATTCCGGCGCAAGGCCCCATCCCGCCGGCGATCTACGGACACCGCGATGGCGCGGCCGGGATCAATCCTTACGTCTACGACTGGGTCGACGGCACGGCTCGGCGCAAATCCCTCGCGCAGGCGAAGCGGCTGCTGGCCGAGGCGGGCTACCCCGACGGCATCGAGACGGCGACCGGCAGGCCGCTCGTGCTCAACCTCGACGTGACAGCCCGCGGGCCCGACGACAAGGCGCGGCTCGACTGGATCCGCAAGCAGTTCGCCAAGCTCGACCTGCAGCTCGTGGTCCGCGCGACCGACTACAACCGCTTCCAGGACAAGATCCGCAAGGGCAACGCGCAGATCTTCCAGTGGGGCTGGAACGGAGATTACCCCGATCCCGAGAACTTCCTGTTCCTGCTCTACGGACCGCAAGGCCGCGCCAGGCACGAGGGCGAGAACTCCGCGAACTACGCGAATCCGGAATACGACCGGCTCTTCGAGCGGATGCGCAACATGGACAATGGTCCCGAGCGTCAGGCCATCATCGACCAGATGCTCGAGATCGCACGCCGCGACGCGCCGTGGGTGTGGGGACTGCATCCGAAGGAGTACAGCCTGTACCAGCCATGGGTGTTCAACCAGAAACCGAATCAGATGGCGCGCAACGGTCTCAAGTACGTGCGCATCGACCCCGCGCTGCGGCAGGAGAAGCGCAGCGCGTGGAATGAGCCGGTATGGTGGCCGCTCGCGCTCGGCCTCGCCGTGCTGGTCGTCGCCGTGAGCCCGGCTTGGGTCGCCTACCGGCGCCGCGAGCGGCGCGCTGCCGCGCATGCTTAACTACATCGTGCGCCGGGTGGCGTACGCGCTGCCGATCCTGATCGGTGTCAACCTTATCACCTTCGCGCTCTTCTTCGTGGTCAACACCCCCGACGACATGGCGCGCATCCAGCTCGGAGCGAAGCGCGTCACGCCGGAGGCGATCGCAAAGTGGAAGGTCGAGCGGGGCTACGACAAGCCGCTGCTCTACAACGCGCAAGCGCAGGGCGCGAAGCGCTTCACCGACACCATCTTCTTCGAGAAGTCCGCGCGCCTCTTCGCTTTCGACTTCGGGCGCTCCGACGACGGTCGCGACATCGGTCGCGAGATCCGCACCCGGATGGGTCCGAGCCTCGCCATCGCGATACCCGTGTTCCTTATCGGGCTCGTCGCCTACGTGTCGTTCTCGCTCATCCTGGCGTTCTTCCGCGCGACCTATGTCGACTTCTCGGGCGTCGTGCTGTGCGTGGCATTGATGTCGATCTCGGGCATGTTCTACATCATCGGCGGGCAGTACCTCGTCAGCAAGCTCTGGCGCCTGGCGCCGATCTCGGGTTTCGGCGAAGGACTCGACGCCACGAAGTTTCTCGTCCTGCCGGTGATCGTTGCGCTGGTCGCGAGCCTCGGGGAGCGGACCCGCTGGTACCGCACCATCTTCCTCGAGGAGATGAACAAGGACTACGTCCGCACCGCGCGGGCCAAGGGCTTGTCGGAGTTGCGCGTGCTCTTCACGCACGTGCTCAGGAACGCGATGATCCCGATTCTCACGGGCGCCGTGGTGGTGATTCCGCTGCTCTTCATGGGCAGCCTGGTGACGGAATCCTTCTTCGGCATCCCCGGCCTCGGCAGCTACACGATCGACGCCATCAACAGCCAGGACTTCGCGGTGGTGCGGGCGATGGTATTCCTGGGATCGTTTCTCTACATCGTCGGCCTGTTGCTCACCGATCTCTCCTACACCCTGGTCGATCCGCGCATCCGTCTCGAATGAGCGACTTCAAGATCGTCGTCCTGTGGACGGACGCGCTTGTGTTCGTGTTGCTCGCGTGCGCCCTCGCGTTCGGTTTCTACGTCCGGCGCAAGGAGCATCTCGCCGCGCCCTGGCGACGCGTGGCCCGATCCCGCGCGGGCATGGCGGCGCTCGTGGTGCTGGCGGTGTTGCTCGCCATCGGTCTGCTCGATTCGCTGCATTTCCGTCCCGCAGTGGCAGGGACCGGCAAGAACGGCGAGAAGTCCTACGCGGTCGAGGTCCTGTCGCTCTTCGACGTGCTGGTCGCGCCGCTAAGAGAGCGCAAGGAGAAGAGCTATTCCGCGCCGCTCGCCGCGCACCTCTTCGCGAAGCAGACGGTCGAACTGCCCGATGGTCGTCAGGTTCGGGAGTATCCGCGGCTCGTCCACGGCGGGGCACACCTGCGGGATCCCGCCACCGAGCGCGGCCCGGACGTCGTGAAGCGAGCCGGACTCGGCCTGGCGCTCGGCGCCGCGATCTGGATCATCGTCGACGTGCTCGTGACTTCGGTCCTCGCGCGCCGCAGTCGCTCGCCGTTCGGCGCGGTGCATCGCGACCTCTGGCGCGGCGCGACGGACATACCCTGGAACGTGATCCTGATCACCGGCGGATTGCTGCTGATGATCGTAGGCCCGGTGCTCGGGCTCGCGGGTGGCTACCATGTCCTCGGCACCGACAAGGTGGGTCAGGATGTGCTCTACCTTTCGCTCAAGAGCATCCGCACAGCACTCGTCATCGGCACGCTCACGACGCTCGTGACGCTGCCGCTCGCCCTTCTGCTCGGCATCATGGCCGGCTACTTCGGCGGGCGCACCGACGACGTGATCCAGTATCTGTACACGACGCTCAATTCGATTCCCGGCGTGCTGCTGATCGCGGCGGCCGTGCTGATGACCCAGGTGTACATGGACACCCACGCCGAGATGTTCGAAACGGTGAGCCATCGCGCCGACTTCCGGCTGCTCTTCCTCTGCATCATTCTCGGCATGACGAGCTGGACCGGGCTGTGCCGGCTCCTGCGCGGCGAGGCGCTCAAGCTGCGCGAGATGGACTACATCCAGGCAGCCCAGGCCTTCGGCGTGCGCCGGCTGCGCATCATCACGCGCCACATCCTGCCGAACGTGATGCATATCGTGCTCATCGCAATCGTCATGGATTTCAGCGGACTGGTGCTCGCGGAGGCCGTGTTGTCGTACGTCGGCGTGGGCGTCGATCCGTCGATGATCAGCTTCGGCACCATGATCAACAGCGCGCGCCTGGAGATGGCGCGCGAGCCCATGGTCTGGTGGTCGCTCGCGGCTGCTTTCACCTTCATGTTCCTGCTAGTGCTGGCCGCGAACCTGTTCGCCGATGCGGTGCGCGATGCCTTCGACCCGCGCGTGCGCGTGCGCTCTGCCGCGGTCGCGTCCACCGCGCAGGATGCAACGGCGCTGCACCCCGCAGCTGCGGGGCCGACGCGGTGAGCGCACCGCCGCTCCTGCAGGTCGCGGACCTGCGTACCGTGCTCGACACGGCGACGGGGGAGGTGCGCGCCGTGGAGGGACTTTCGTTCGAGATCAGGCGTGGCGAGACCTTCGCGCTGCTCGGCGAATCCGGCTGCGGCAAATCGATGGCCGCGCTGTCGATCGCGCGGCTCCTGCCCGACGTCGGGCGCATCGCCGGCGGCAGTGTCCGCCTCGAGGGCGAGGAGCTGCTCGCCGTGCCGGAGTC
The DNA here is from genome assembly GCA_016791285.1 of Burkholderiales bacterium. The sequence goes on along the minus strand of JAEUMX010000065.1, from coordinate 11,903 downwards.
GGCGATGCGCGACGTGCGCGGCCGGCGCATCGGCATGATCTTCCAGGAGCCAGGGACCAGCCTGAACCCGGTGATGACCGTCGGCGAGCAGATCGTCGAGGCGATCGAGCGGCACACCGATCTCGACCGCACGGCCGCGCGCAATCACGCGCTCGAGATGCTCGATGCGGTGCGCATTCCCGACGGCGCACGCCGCATCGACGAGTACCCGTTCCAGCTCTCCGGCGGCATGAAGCAGCGGGCCATGATCGCGATGGCGCTCGCGTGCAAGCCGGGTCTGCTGCTCGCGGATGAGCCCACGACCGCGCTCGACGTGACCATCCAGGCACAGGTGCTGGACCTCCTGCGCGAGCTGCAGCGCGCGAACGGCATGGCGATCCTGCTCATCACCCACGACCTGGGCGTGGTGGCGGAGACCGCGCATCGGGTTGCCGTGATGTATGCGGGCCATATCGTCGAGACGGGGCCGCGCGACGGATTCTTCGGCAACCCGCTGCATCCTTACTCGCAAAAACTCTTCGCCTCGCTCCCCGCGCGCGGGAAGCGTGGCGCGGGTCTCGCGGTGATCACCGGCAGCGTGCCGCCGCTTACCCGTCGCTTCGCGGGATGCCGCTTCGCGGAGCGCTGCGAGCAGGCGTGGCAGTTATGCCACGACGCGCCGCCGGCCTGGCATGACCTCGGGGCCGGCCACGGCGTGCGCTGCCATCTGTACGATGGCGACGCGGCGCGCCCGCTCGGCACGCGCGCGGCAATGTCAGGCAGCGATGCCGCCCGACCCTCGGTCGCGGCAGCCAAGGCCGATTCGCGCCAGGCGAATGCATCTGCGCTCCTCGCGGTGACCGATCTGAGAATCCATTTTCCGATCCGCAAGGGCTTGCTGCGGCGGGTGGCGGGACATGTGAAGGCGGTCGATGGCGTCGGCCTCGAGATCCGCGCGGGACGCACGCTCGCGCTCGTCGGCGAGTCGGGGTGCGGCAAGACGACGGTGGCGCGAGGCATCCTGCGGCTCGTCCCGGTCACCGGCGGGCGCGTCGAGTTCGACGGCATCGACCTGCTCGGCCTCGATCGGACGGCACTGCGTCCGCGGCGGCGGGAGCTGCAGATCATCTTTCAGGATCCGTACGCCTCGCTCAATCCACGCATGCGGGTGGTGGACATCGTGGAGGAGGGCATGGTGGCGCTTGGCGTGGCCGCCGACGCGCGGGCGCGAGCCGCGCGCATCGACGATCTGCTGCGGCAGGTCGGCCTTGCGCCCGAGATGCGCTATCGCTATCCGCACGAATTCTCCGGTGGCCAGCGTCAGCGCATCGCGATCGCGCGCGCCCTGGCCGTGGAGCCCCGGCTCGTCGTCTGCGATGAACCCACGAGCGCTCTCGACGTCTCGGTGCAGGCGCAGATTCTCAATCTGCTACGCGACCTTCAGGCGCGGCTCGCGCTCGCGTTCCTTTTCATCACGCACAACGTCGCGGTGGTGGAGTTCCTGGCGCACGAAGTCGCCGTGATGTACCTGGGGCGGATCGTCGAGCAGGGCAGCGTCGATGAAGTGCTCGGCAACCCCCGACACCCGTACACACGGGCGCTGCTCTCGGCGGTGCCGACGCTGGAGACAGGGACGCAGCGAGAGGTGATCCGGCTGCGCGGAGACTTGCCGTCACCGGCTCGGCCGCCGTCAGGATGCCATTTCCATCCACGCTGCGCGGTGGCCGTAAAGGCGTGCCAGGAGCGATATCCGGAGGAGACGGCCATCACACCCACGCACCGGGTGCGCTGCCACCTCTACTCCTGCTGACGAGCGCCCGATCGAGGCTTAGCGCCCGGTGCCGGCGACGAACGTTTTCCTCGGCTTGGCATCGCGCGATCGTGATGCCTGCTTCGCCGCCGCGGGCTTGCTGCCGGTTCTGACCGAAACCTTCGCCCGCACCGGCGCAGCGTTCTGTGCGGTCTGGCGGGTCGCTACGGTCTTCGGCGACTTGCGGGCCGGACGCCAGACCGTGCGGGGTTCGTCGGCGCCGAATCCCAAGGTCGCGAGCGTGGCCGGATCGAGCTCGTCGATCCGGGTGCCCGACTGCCCCGGAGCCTGGACCAGAAGCGTTTGCCCGGGGAGCAGCCACGCGCCCATCGGGAGGCGGTTCACCTCCGCGAGCCGCGCGGCGGACATGCCGAAGCGCGCAGCGACCCGGTCGATGCGGTCCTTGCGGCTCACGCGGTACGTCTGCCAGGTCACGAGCGGCCCGTCGTCACGCAGCAGATTGGTCGCGAACTGGTCGACCTTTTCTGCCGGCACGAGCACCGGACGGGAGTCCTCGGGCATGAGCACCGGGCGGTTATACGCCGGGTTGAGCGAGAGGAATTCCGAGAGCGGAATGCCGGCCAGCCGTGCTGCCGTCTCGGCATCCATCTGGCGCGCGGTGGAAACGGTCGAGAAGTAGGGCTGGTTCGGGATATCGAGGATGGCGATGCCATACCTCTGCGGCGAAGCCACGAGCTGCTTGACTGCCTGCAGCTTCGGCACGTAGTTCCGAGTCTCGCCCGGCAACGGCAGGTTCACGTAGTCGGTGGGCAGACCTGCGGCTTCATTCCGGGCAATGGCGCGGGAGACGGTTCCTTCGCCGGCGTTGTACGCGGCGAGCGCCAGATCCCAGCTGCCGAACATCTCGTACAGCTTCTCCAGGTAATCCAGGGCCGCCTGAGTAGCCTGCAGGACATCCCGGCGCTCGTCGTACCAATGGTTCTGGTCGAGACCGTAGATGCGGCCGGTGGAGGGGATGAACTGCCAGATGCCGGAGGCGCGGGCGGAAGACAGCGCGGTCGGGTTGTAGGCGCTCTCGATCATCGGCAGCAGGGCGATCTCGGTCGGCAGCCCTCGCTTTTCGACCTCCTGCACCACGTGGTACAGATACCGCCGGCTGCGATCCAGCATCCGCGTGATGTACTCCGGCCGGTTCAGGTAGTACGCCAGATGCTCGGCAACGAGCGGGCTCGAGCAATCCGTCATGGCAAAGCCGAAGCGGATGCGGTCCCAGAGGGATGAGGTCGGGGCGGTCAGGTCATGGCCCTCTGCCAGCTGGACGACCGTTACCGTTACCGGCGCATGCTCGATTACGGCTTCCGATTCATTCGCAACGGTGGCCGGAGAAACCTCTTCCGCGAAGGCGGCGGATCCGCCGAGAGCCACGATCACACTTGCAAAAACGGCCGTAAAGGGCTGTCGCATCGATCTTTTCCCCCGCGGTTTTCGAGGATGGTAGCGAGGCAGGCGGTGAGGGTCAAGGCAAAAGTCGTGCGGCCTGCCTCTGCCGGTAACGCGCCGCCAGACGGTACGGTGGACCGAAGGAGCGGTCAGAAGCGATTTTTCCACTCCCGCAATGCGGCAAACACCGGCACGGGACCGGCGAGCTCCTGTCCCGCCTCGCGGGAGGCTGCTGCGCTCACGGCCGGATCCTCGCAGCGCAGGAACGGATTGCCCAGTTTCTCGCGGGCGAGCGAGGAGGGCAGCGTCGGCTGCCCGCGCCGCCGAAGATCGTCTGCCTCGCGTTCCCAGGACGCGAGAACCTGGTTCGCAGGATCCACGGTGCGCCCGAAACGCAGATTGGCTTGGGTGTATTCGTGGCCGCAGTACACGAGGGTGTCGTCGGGCAGGCTGGCAAGCTTTGTCAGGGACGTCACCATCTGGCGCGGCGTTCCCTCGAAGAGTCGGCCGCAGCCGCAGGCGAACAGCGTGTCGCCACAGAAGAGCATGTTTGTCCCATAATAAGCGATGTGCGTGAGCGTGTGACCGGGGATCTCGAAGACCTCGAAGTCGAGCCCCAGGTCAGGCAAGCGCACGATGTCCGCTTCGCGAACCCGGTCGGTGACGCCATCGATGCGCTCGTCGAACGGGGCGTACACGGGCGCCGGGTATTCGCGTGTCAGTGCGCCGATGCCACCGATATGGTCGGAATGGTGATGGGTAGCGAGGATCGCCGAGAGAGCGAGCCGTTCGCGGGCGAGGAACTCGAAAACCGGCTCGGCATCGCCCGGATCGACGACCGCCGCGTGGGTCGCATCGCGCAGGCACCAGATGTAGTTGTCCCGGAAGGCCGGGATCGGCACGACCCGAATGGATTCGTTCATAGCGTTCGATCATAGTCGCATCTCAGTCCATGCAGAATCCCCCGCACTCCTTCCTCGAATGGCTCGAATCACCGCTCGGCGAGTACCTGCTCGAGCGTGAGTTCGCGTACCTCGACGGGGTGGTCGCCGACCTCTTCGGTTTCAACGCGATCCAGATCGGCCTGCCGGAGCACGATTTCCTGCGCGCGAGCAGAATTCCGCTGCGCTGCCGGCTCGGTCCCGCCGGCCCCGTGCACCTGCAGTGCGATCCGGAGTATCTGCCGATCGCCGCGAACAGCGTCGATGTGTGCCTGCTGCCGCATGCGCTCGAGTTCGCGGCGCATCCACACCAGATCCTGCGCGAGGTGCAGCGGGTCCTGGTGCCGGAAGGTCACCTGATCGTTACTGGCTTCAATCCGTGGAGTCTGTGGGGCGTCCAGCGCGTGTTGAAGCGCGGGCGCGATCTGCATCCCTGGTGCGGACGCTTCATCACCCTGCCGCGCCTCAAGGATTGGCTGGCACTGCTCGGCTTCGAAGTCGCGGGCGGGCGCATGAGCTGTTACGCGCCGCCCTTCGGGGGCGAGCACTGGCTCCATCGCTGCCGCTTCATGGAGGCGGCAGGAGACCGCTGGTGGCCGATCGCGGGCGGGGTTTACTTCCTCGACGCCGTGAAGCGGGTGCCAGGCATGCGCGTCATCACACCGAAGTGGAACGGGCGGCTCATTCCCAATGAGGCGCTTGCCTCGGCTCAGCAGGTGGCGCGCGGGCGGTTGCGGCTCGTCGCCAAAGAACAATAGTGACCGCCGGAGACTGCGTCGACGTCTATACCGACGGCGCGTGCAAGGGCAACCCCGGACCGGGTGGTTGGGGCGCGCTGCTGCGGTTCGCCGACCAGGAGCGCGAGCTCTTCGGCGGCGCGGCTGCGACCACCAACAATCGCATGGAGCTGATGGCCGTCATCGAGGCGTTGTCGGCCCTGAAGCGCCCCTGCCGCGTCCGGCTGCACACCGATTCGCGCTACGTGCAGCAGGGCATCACCGCCTGGATCGGGAACTGGAAGCGGCGCGGCTGGCGCACTGCGGACGGCAAGCCCGTCAAGAACGTCGATCTCTGGCGACGCCTGGACGGGCTCGTGGGCAACCACGAAGTGGATTGGATCTGGGTCAAGGGCCACTCCGGCCACGACGGTAACGAGCGCGCCGACGCGCTCGCGAACAAGGGTGTGCAGATGCCGGGCGGCGAGCGGTGACGATGCTGCACCGGGCATCCACACGCCGAGACCCCTGAGCGCCGCGCGGACCATGCGACAGGTCGTCCTCGACACCGAAACCACCGGTCTTGATCCCACCCTCGGCCATCGCATCATCGAGGTCGCCGCGGTGGAGCTCGTCAACCGCCGTGTCACGGACAACCGATTCCACCACTACCTGAATCCCGAGCGGGAGAGTGACACCGGCGCATTGCAGGTGCACGGGCTCACCGCCGAGTTTTTGCAGGACAAGCCCAGGTTCCGCGACATCGCCGACGAACTGATCGAATTCCTCGACGGCGCCGAGCTCATCATTCACAACGCGCCCTTCGACGTTGCGTTTCTGAATGCGGAGCTCGCCAGCGCCGCGCGCGAGAGCGTCGAGCGGTGCTGCGCCTCGATCACCGACACCCTGCGGCTGGCGAAGAATCTGCACCCCGGCAAGCGCAACGGGCTGGATGCGCTGTGCGAGCGCTACCAGGTGGACAACTCTGCCCGGACGCTGCACGGTGCGCTGCTCGACGCGCAGCTGCTCGCCGAGGTGTACCTGGCGATGACCCGGGGGCAGGAGAGTCTCGCGATGGAGCTGGAGGAGGCTCCCGCGTGGCATGCCGGCCTCGATGGGGAGTACGCCCGCGCGAGCATTCTCGTGGTGATCGCCACCGACGAGGAGCTTGCCGAGCACGCGCGTGTGCTGGCGGAGATCCGGGGAGCGAGCCAGAAGGGCTGCCTCTGGGAGCTCCTCGACGCGGCGCACCCGCAGGCCGCCTGAACGATCCGGACCCGTGGCGCTGCCCGCGAAAGTCGCACTGGTGGAGGTCGGCCCCCGGGACGGTCTGCAGAACGACCCCGGAGCCGTTCCGACCGACGTCAAGATTGGACTGATCGACCGCCTCTCGGACACGGGGCTGCGAACCATCGAGGCGACGAGCTTCGTGTCGCCGAAATGGGTCCCGCAGATGGCTGACCATGCCGCGGTGATGCTCGGCCTGCGGCGCGCCGCAGGCGTGCGGTACGCGGCGCTCACGCCCAACCTGCAAGGCTTCGCGGCAGCCCACGCGGCCGGCGTCGATGAAGTCGCCGTGTTCGCTGCCGCGTCCGAGACCTTCTCACGTCGCAACATCAACTGCTCGATTGCCGAAAGCCTGGATCGCTTCGCGCCCGTGCTGGAGGCCGCGCGCGCCGTGGGCGTGCCGGTCCGCGGCTATGTGTCGTGCGTCCTCGGCTGTCCCTTCGAGGGCGAAGTGGCCCCGGCGGCGGTCGCCCGTGTGGCGGAGGCGCTCTTTCGCATGGGGTGCCGCGAAGTCTCGCTCGGCGACACCATCGGCGTCGGCACGCCCGGCAGCGCCCGGCACATGGTGGAAGCGGTGGCGCAGCGGGTGCCGGTGGAGCGACTCGCCGCGCACTTCCACGACACCTATGGCCAGGCGCTCGTCAATCTTTATACAGTAATGGAGCTCGGGATCGCGGTGATCGACAGCGCGGTGGCCGGCCTGGGCGGTTGTCCTTACGCACCGGGCGCATCGGGCAACGTGGCGACCGAGGATGTCCTCTACATGCTGGACGGCCTCGGAATCGAAACCGGGGTCGACCTCGATCGAGTGGTCGCGGCTGGGCGGTTCATCTGCGATCATCTCGGTCGCGTACCGGCGTCACGAGTCGCCCGGGCGCGCGCAAGCGAGCCACATCCCCGAAGCACTGCCGCTGCACCAGGCGCCAAGTGCCCCCGACGAGGACTTCACGTGTGAGTGCCACCATGCCAAATACCCCGAAAGACGGGTTTCAGCGATTCGAAGAAGAACTCGACGCACTGGGGCTGCCCGCCCACCGCCATGCCGAGCTGCGGGTCGTGGCGATGCCGTCGGACGCGAATCCGAATGGTGACATCTTCGGCGGCTGGATCATGTCGCACGTCGACATGGCGGGTGGTATCGCCGCCATGCGACAAGCCCATGGCCGGGTGGCGACCGTCGCCGTGAACTCGTTCGTCATCAAGCATTCGGTCCGGGTGGGAGATCTGGTGGGCTTCTATGCAAGAGTGGTCCGAACCGGTACGACCTCGATCACCCTCAACGTCGTGGCGTACAGTCAGTCCTGGGCAGACTTGAGACGGGGGGTGAAGGTCGCCGAGGCGGAGCTCACCTACGTGGCGATCGACGCGGAAGGAAACAAGCGTCCGGTAGATGCTGCGTCGGCAGGCGGCGGTGTGTAAGTCCGGGCGGGGGGGCTGCGACGACCCGGATCGGGCCTGCGCAGTGCGGCCCACGTGGCGTGGATTGGCGGGTTCGTGGCCATGCAGATCTCAACCCGGCCGTAAAAAATTCTCGGAGCGGGAGTTTTTTCCTGCCATCGCTTCCGCGTCGTGCGTCCGGGCTCAGTGCGAACAACAACTTGCAAGCGCACGCGGGATGGCCCGCGGGTTGCGGCGCGCCAACCAACGAGATCCGCGATTGCACGCATTCGGCATTTCGTAACTCAGGAGCACGGCCATGTCGAGAATCTTTCTCGTCGCGAAGGAAGCGCACTTCCTCGGCACCGGGACGGGCAAGGCGCACTGCTATCTCGTTTACGAGACCGACGCAGGCGAACGCTTCGTCACCTCGCTCTCGGAGGTGACCAATGACCTGCGCTTCAACGTTACGCAGATCGGCATTCCCTATGATCAGGCGCAGGAAACCGACGATCCGAACTTCGTTGAGCGGCAGCTCGATTTCAGCGGGCGCGACGTCGACGCGGTCTGGAGCTTGATGTCGCAGCACGCCAACGAGATCAAGGTCGAGAAACCCCTCTACCACCCGCTCGACCAGAACTCCACGTCGTTCATCGCGTCGCTCCTGAACGTGGTCGGCCTCGACTTCGCGAGCAATCTGCCCGGCTTCAACGGCAATCATCCGACGAACAATCCGCAGCCGAGCGACTACCCGGGCCTGAACAACCTGCTCGACTTCGACTACCGCCTGGTCGGCACGCCCACCGACGACGTGATCCGCGGTGCGGGCGGCAACGACATCCTGTGGGGCGGAGTCGGCAACGACACGCTGACCGGCAAGCAGGGCTCCGACATCCTCGACGGCGGACCCGGGCTCGACACCGCCGGGTACCTCGGCCCGCGCGGGCTTTACGCAGTTGTCTGGCAGGACGGTGCGACCGTGGGCTCGAGCTTCGAGGGCGCGGACCGCCTGAACGACATCGAGTCGCTGCAATTCGCCGACAAAGTCGAGCACATCACTCCCGAACCCCTCGAGTACATCGCTTCGTACCCGGACCTGATCACGGCCCTGGGCACCAGCGCCGGAGCGGGATTCGATCACTACCTGAACAGCGGATTCGACGAAGGACGCCGCGTCACGTTCGATGGTCTCGAGTACATCGCCTCCTACGACGATCTCATCGCCGCGTACCACAGCCAGGTGGCAGCCAACCCCGATGGCGATGTCGGGGCCACGCACTACATCGGCAATGGCTACGGCGAGGTCCGCGCGCCGGCGCTCTTCGATCCGGGGCAGTACCTCGCGAACTACGCGGACCTGCAGTCCGCTTTCGGCAGCGACACCGAGGCCGCCACGATCCACTACATCGTTGCAGGGTATTTCGAGGAGAGGACGGATCAACCGCTCGCGTAGGGTCTACGATCCGACGCCGGCGGTGCGCGCTTGAGCCTGTGCGCGCGGGCGCCCTCGTCCTCCAGCGTATCAAGCACCGCCTTCGCCATGGCCGCGACGACGCGGTCCTGGTCGGGATCGGCGAGGAAGTGGTCGAGTCCGCGCGCGACCAGCGTCACGCCCTGCGGCACGATCGCATCCGCGAGCAGCGTCAGCCCGTCGTTCGGTCCATGCTCGGCTAGCAATTCATAACGGTCACGCACCCCGGAGTGCACGTCGGAGGACCTCGGCACGCCGAGATAGTTGACCACCAGAACGTCGGGCGGGAGCGCTGCCGTGGCGAAGTGCGGGCGCCTCGCCTCCGTAGTCATCGAGCCGATCGACGCGGTGCCGTGACCGCGCAGCGCGAAACCGGCGGCTGCGAGCCAACTGCGCGGCCACCTGGACCAATGGTCCGCGACGGCGGTGCCGTTCAGAAGGCCACCGATGTTGATCCATGCCGCGACGTGGTCCGCGCGACCCGCCTGCCGCAGCCGGTCGAGCGCGAGGTGCGTCTCGGGACCGCCCTTGCTCGTGCTGACGAGTATCAGCCGTCGGTCATCCGCTTCGAGCCGCTCGAGCTCGCGCGCGAGTATCTCCGCGTTCGCCTCGATGGTGCCGTTCTCTTCCAGCGGGACGAGGCGCGTGGCGAGCTCCAGCAATCTCAGCGCCGACTGCACGCGCGCGAGATCCGCACCGGTTTCCGGGTCGGTGACGTAGAGCCAGCCGGGCACGAGCACGAACAGCCAGCGCTCTCGCGATCGTTCGGGAATGGGCGTCACGCCGGAAGCGAGGGCGGCCTCGAAGCGTGCACGGAACGCGCGGTTTCGCGGCACCGCCTCGATGGCCTCGACGAACGCGTCGGCGGCCGCGTCGACCGATGTCGTGCGCGCCAGTGCAGCGAGCGCGTCGCGCAGCGCGGGCGTGTCCTCCTTCGCGATCGCCAGTCGGACGGCCTCGCGCTCGCGTTGCACGTCGGATTGCGCGCGCGACGAGACAGCGCCACCGAGAAACGCGAGGAGGGCCGCGGCGACCATCAACCATGGCCTCGGCACGCTCGATACTCCGCTGTCCTGATCAGGTCGCACGCACGGAACCGATCGACTACCGAGCTTGGCGGATGATCGTTTGGTGGGCGGTGCTGGGATCGAACCAGCGACCTCTCCCGTGTGAAGGGAGCGCTCTACCACTGAGACTAACCGCCCGGAGAGGCGCGAATTTAAGCACAGGTCCGGAATGCCGGTCAATTTTGCGAACCGCGGCGCTTGCTTCGGTGCGAGGGCGGCGTGTCATCTGCGTGAGTACCCCGTAGAATGTCCGCTCCATGATCCGCACCCGTTTCGCACCGAGCCCGACCGGCTATCTCCACATTGGCGGCGCGCGCACCGCGCTCTTCTCCTGGGCGTATGCGCGCAAGCACGGGGGCAGCTTCGTCCTGCGTATCGAGGACACAGACCGGGAGCGCTCCACTGACGAGTCGACCGACGCCATCCTGGAGTCGATGGGCTGGCTCGGGCTCGGCTACGACGAGGGGCCGGTTCATCAGATGGATCGTCTCGATCGCTACCGGGACGTGGCGCAGCAGCTGATCCGGGAGGGCAAGGCATACTACTGCTACGCCACCCGCGAAGAGCTCGAGACGTTGCGCGAAGCGCAGCGGGCGCAGGGGTTGAAGCCGCGATACGACGGGCGCTGGCGGCCCGAGCATGCGGTTGGCAAGACGCCACCGCCGGGCGTCGAACCCGTGGTCCGCTTCCGCAATCCGGACGACGGAGTGGTGGCGTTCGACGATCTGGTGAAGGGCGCCATCGCCGTGCAGAACGGCGAGCTCGACGATCTCGTGATCCTGCGCGCCGACGGCGTGCCGACCTACAACTTCGGCGTCGTGGTCGACGATCTCGACATGCGCATCACCCACGTCATCCGCGGTGACGATCACGTGAACAACACACCGCGCCAGGTCAACATCCTGCGAGCGCTGGGCGCAACGCTGCCGCACTACGGCCACGTGCCGATGATCCTCGGTCACGACGGTGAGCGGCTATCGAAGCGGCACGGTGCGGTCAGCGTGCTGCAGTACCGGGACGACGGCTACCTGCCGGAAGCGCTGCTCAACTATCTCGCACGTCTCGGCTGGTCGCACGGTGACGACGAGGTGTTTTCCGTGGATCGGTTCGTCGAATGGTTCGAGCTTTCCTCCGTCCACCGCGCGCCTGCGAGATTCGATCCGGAGAAGCTCAAGTGGACCAACCAGCAGCATCTTAGGCAAGCGGACGACGGCCGCCTCGCGGACCTCGTGCTGCCGTTTCTCGCGGCTGACGGGTGCAGCGTCCAGGACGGCCCGCGTCTTCCCGGCGTCATCGCGCTGGTGAAAGAGCGCGTTGGCACGGTCGAGGAGCTCGCGGACGCGATGGCCTACTTCTATCGGCGCATCGAGCCGCATCAGGCATTGCGCGAGCAGCACTACACGGCGACGTCGGCGCCGGCCGTGTTCGCGCTGAGGCTGAGTCTGGAAGGTATCGAGTGGGATCGTCAGGCGATCGGTCAGGCCATCAAGGCGGCTGCTTCCGAACACCGCCTCAAGATGCCGCAGGTGGCCATGCCACTGCGTGTGATGGTCACCGGTGAGACGCAGACGCCTTCGATCGATGCCGTGATCGAGCTGATTGGCCGTGAGGAGGTGCTGAAGCGCCTCGACCGGGAACTCGCGCTCTTTCCCCGCTGACCCAGCGCCGGGCTGCCGGCGTCGGTCAGTTGCCTTTCAGGATGCGCGCCCTTTCCTTGTCGTATTCATCCGGCGTGATCGTCCCCGCGTCGAGCGCCTTCTTGAGGTTGACCAGCTGCTGACCGGTTGCGGTGGTGCTCGTCACCGGTTTCACGTCGGCGCTTCCGCCACCGCACCCGGTAATCGCGCCTGCGAA
>JAEUMX010000032.1 GCA_016791285.1 Burkholderiales bacterium | reverse complement strand
GTCAAGCCCGTGAGAGCAGGCGGACGCGTGGGCGTGCTGATCGCGAGCGTGAGCGTGCCGTTGACGGGCGGGAACCACTTGGTGCTGCCGCCGCTGCCCGAAGCCTGGAACGTATGCGGCACCGAGAGCCGCGCCCCGGGCACGGCGAGCTGAAGGTCGTTGTCGTCGAACCACGGACCCACCTGGGGCGAGGCGAGGCCAAGCTGCGCGGGCGCGGGATTGAGGATGGCCATGGGCAGGCTCCTGGCGCTACGCCGGCAGCGTCAACTCGGCGATCGGGCTCGGCCGGCCGAGCGGATCGCTCAGCACCACCCGGTAGCGCGTGCCCGGCACCGCCTGCGGGTCCGTGACGTGAAACCGCCCGGTGCGGTCGGGCGTGTCGCCCGCGACGCTCGCAAACCAAGCCTCGCGTTCGCCCGGCACCATGCGATAGACATCGAACACATAGATGCCGGCGTGTCGCCCGAGCAGCGCCTCCGGATGCTGCCACCGGAGCAGCTTCCTGGCGGCAACGAATTCGAGCCCGGTTGCCGCCGCCGGCGGCTCGGGCGCCAGCACCAGCACCGACACCGGCAGCGCCGCGGGCGACCATTCGCCGGGGACCAGACGCATGCCTGCGGCGTCGGAGCCCGGTTCGGGGGCCGCGCGCACGTCGGCGCGGAAGTGATAGCGCATCCAGATCCGGACGTCGGCCGCGAGCGCCTCGTTGTAGGTCCCTACCACTGCGGGGTCGGGGGCGCCGGGCGCCGGGTCGCCCACCAGCAGTACCGTGTGCACCTGAATCTGGCCTGGCACGGCGAAGCCACTCGGCAGTTCGCCCGAGGCCACCAGCGGCATGCGGCGGACATCGCGCGTTTCCTCGGTGCTCCGAAACAGTCGATACTCGACCGCCGGCCGCAACCCTGCGGGAATGGTGATGCGCACCCGGATGCCGGGGACGCTGCGACCATCGACGAGCGGCACGCTCACCGCGGCGAGCTCCAGCGAGGGGCGCGCCGGTACCGGCGAATTGGGCACGGCGACCGGCAGCAGATCGCCTGCCTCGAACGGTGCCTCGACGTTGGTGTCGGCGACCGCCACCACGCGGTAGCAGCTCAAGCCCGCCAGCGACGCCGACAGCGCATGCTCGAAGCGCGCGCTCGTGCCGGAGGTCTCGAGCGGTGTATCGGTCAGGAGCTCGAACAGGTTGCGCGGGAAGATCGACCGGTGCTCGCGCAGCCGCGCGGCACGGTCGGGCGCGGACAGGGTGTCGAGCTCCGCCAGCAGCGCCGACTCGCCGAGCGCTTCCAAGTGCGAGCGCAGCGCGGTCTCGTGCGCGACGTACACCCGGAAGCGGCTCTGCCCCGCCACCACCGGCCACGCGATCTCGGCGCGGCAATGCCCCGTGGCGTCGGCCCGTGCGGCGTACTGCAGGCCGTTGGCCAGCACCACCTGCGGCGGCGCGCGAAGGTCGTAGCAGTCGACCGACACCGGGAGCGATTCGGGCGACGACTGTCCGGCCGTGTCGACCCAGAAGGCGCTGACCCGCACCGTCTGCCCGGCCGTCGGCGCCAGGGGCGGACCGGCGGGTGTGACGACCACCGTAGCCCCGCTGCCGGGCGCGCGGTTCGCGACCTCGACGCTGTCCAACAGGATGCGCACCCGGTCGAGCAGATAGGCGCCCGGGGGCAGGCCGGCAGGCGCGGGCACGGCGACCGAAACGCGGATCGTGCCTGCCAAGGGCTCGTCGGTAGGGGGCTGCGGGAGCGGCGCGGGGGTGAACGTGGCTTCGATCACCGGGCGCGGCGGCGGCGGACGCACGCCGGCGGGGACGTCACCCTCGACCCACGCGCCCCAGCGGCCGAAGCTGTCGGCTTGCGCGATGCGGTACTCGGCCGCCACCGCCGGCGCATCGCGATCGCCCAGCTCGCCGTGGCCCGGTGCGTCGGCGGCAGGCGGTACCCCGGGCACGATGAGCGTATGCCAGGCGTCCACCGCGGGATTCAAGGGCCGCCACAGCGGGAGCGCATCCGAGCGCCGTGCGAAGGCGAGTCCCGCCCCAGGGACGAGTCCCGCCAGGCTGATCGCCACCCGGCGGCGTGCCGCCGGTGCGGTGCCCGGCTGCCAGGGCGGATCGGTCGGGCCGATGGCGGCGAGTGCGGGGGCGGACGGCGCGTCGGGCATCGGATCCTCGGCCAGCACCACGACCGAAGTGAAGAGGCGCGCCACCGGGCCCAGCAAGCCGGCCGGCAATTCGAGACCGTGTGATCGCAGCTCGTCCTCGAGCACCTGCCGTTTGCGGAAGACACGGGCATCGGTCGGCAGCGGCCAGAAGATGTCGTCTCTCCCCTGTTCGAGTCGCTCGGCCGCGTCGAGCGGCTGCACCACGCCGTACTCGCCGTCGCGCGCCTCGACTTCCCAGTAGCCGAGCACGTGATAGACGAGGCCGTTGTCCGGACTGACCGTGGTCTTGCGGAAGGGCGGGAAATCGTCCCAGGTGAGCAGACCCAGAAAGCGCGCGATGCCCGGATCCTGCGCCGCCGCCAGCACACCGGCGAGCAGCGGGTACGACATCGTGCCGCCGCCGGGTACGCCGGTCTCGATGGCATGCTCGCCGCGCACGTCGCTCTGGCGCAGCGGGTCGTCCACGAGTGCCTGCACGTCGGTGACCAAATCGTCCGCGAGGGCGTCGACGCGGTTGCCCTCCTGCTCGGCCGTCCAGGCCGGGGCGGACGGCGGGTCGGCCACCCAGGGCACCTCCTGCAGGGCGCGCCGCGCCGGTGCTATGCGGGTGGCCTGCTTGCGCGCGAAGGCGTAGGCGTCGTCCACGCCCCGGTAGCGGCGGCCCGTGGTCACCGGCAAGGCGAGCAGCGCGAGTCGCTGGTCGATGTTGTCCGGCAGCCGCAGAAGATCGATCCAGCGCGCCCGTTCCACGCGGCCGCGGCCGCTCACCGCAACGCGCTCGATCGGCGTCGCCGTCACCACCCACGGGGCGGCGGAGCGCGTGGCCACGCCGGCCCAGCCGCGCGGCGTCATCACCTGTGCTTCGAGCGCGAGGCCAGCGCTGCCGGAGACCCTGGCCTCGATCGTGAACCAGCCGCACGCGCCGTCGTACGGTGGGGGCAGATAGCCGTACGCCGGACTGCCGGGCGTCACGTGAAACGGCGGCGTGAGGGTGCGTCCCTGGCCGTCGATCCACGCCACCTCGTGGCGCCAGCGCGGGCTGTCGAAAGCGATGCGGAAGACGAGGAGCGGCGCGATCGGCAGCCCGAGCAGCGACGACGGATGCACACGGATGTGGTAGCCGTCGCGGGCGTGCGGGTCGGCCCGCGCGAGAATGCCCTGGGACGACAGCAGCATGCGCGGTGCGAAGCCCTTCATGGCAGCTCCTGGTAGGCGATGCGCGCACGGCGCACGAAGACACCACGGGACGACAACCCGCTTTGCTCGGACTGTGGTTTCACCGAGAAGTTGTCGGGAGATACGGTTGTCTGCCTGAACCCGGATGGGGCATATCGAGATCGTGGCCGCTCGGGCGTCTTTCACACCGGCATCCGTGGCGGCACTGAACCTGGTCGTCGCACCGTCTGTCGAAGCCTACGCTTGTCGCCGACAACATTCACGGCCCGGTCACCTCCGGCATCGGCGTAAAGCTGTGCCTTCGTACCTGCCTTGCGGGAGCGTGTGGACCTCGCCGTCTTGATCCATTTCACCGAAGTCGAGGGCGTGGATGTCCACGGCACGCACCGTACCCGCCCGCGACGACGCTAGCCACCGAGGACGCCGCCATGGGTCAGTTTCTCGAACGCCTCCGCTACTTCCAACGCCCCCGCGTGCCGTATTCCCACGGCTGGGGCGAACTGCGCGTCGAGGCGCGCCAGTGGGAAGACGGCTACCGCAACCGCTGGGCGCACGACAACGTGGTGCGTTCCACCCACGGCGTGAACTGCACCGGCTCGTGCAGCTGGAAGATCCACGTCAAGCAGGGCGTGGTCACCTGGGAGACCCAGCAAACCGACTACCCGCGCACGCGCCCGGACATGCCCAACCACGAACCGCGCGGTTGCTCGCGCGGCGCGTCGTACTCGTGGTACCTGTACAGCGCCAACCGCCTGAAGTACCCGATGGTGCGCGGCCGCCTGCTGAAGCGTTGGCGCGAGATGCGCGAGACGCTGCAACCGGTGGAAGCTTGGGCCGCGTTGATGCGCGATCCCGACGCCAAGGATTACAAGGCCGCGCGCGGCCTCGGCGGTTTCGTGCGCGCAAAGTGGGACGAGGCGCTGGAAATTGCCGCCGCAGCCAACGTCTACACCATCTTGCAGCACGGCCCCGACCGCATCGCGGGTTTCACGCCGATTCCCGCCATGTCGATGGTGTCTTACGCGTCGGGAACGCGTTACCTGAGCTTGATCGGTGGCACGCTCCTGTCGTTCTACGACTGGTATTGCGACCTGCCCGCCGCCAGCCCTCAAGTCTGGGGCGAGCAGACCGACGTACCCGAATCGGCCGACTGGTACAACTCGGGTTACCTGATCGCGTGGGGCTCGAACGTGCCGCAAACGCGCACGCCGGATGCCCACTTCTTCGTCGAGGCGCGCTACAACGGCACCCAGGTCGTTGCCGTCAGCCCCGATTATTCCGAGGTCTCCAAGCTCTCCGACATCTGGCTGCACCCCAAACAGGGCACCGATGGCGCGCTCGCGATGGCCATGGGTCACGTGATCCTGCGCGAGTTCTTCCTCGACCGTCAGGTTGACTACTTCCAGGATTACTGCCGTCGCCTGACCGACCTGCCGATGCTCGTCACCCTGCGCCGTGACGGCGAGCGATGGGCGCCCGACCGCTACCTGCGCGCCAGCGATTTCGCCGATTCGCTCGGCACGCCCGAACACGCCGACTGGAAGACGGTCGGCTTCGACAAGGCGGGCCGGCCAGTCGCCCCACGCGGCTCGATCGGTTTTCGCTGGCCTACCCAGGACAGCCCCGATCGGCGCAAATGGAACCTCGAGCAGAAAACCGCCGACGGCGACGAGATCGAACTGCAGCTGACCGAGATCGAGCGTCGCGACGCCGCGCTGGATGTTGCGTTCCCCTACTTCGGTGGCGTCGTCAACGAACACTTCCCGCACAACGAACAGGAAGACGTGCTGGTGCGCAAGGTGCCGGTGCGCAAGCTCGCAACGAAAGGCGGCGAGACCGTGGTCGCGACGGTATTCGACCTGCTGTGCGCGCACTATGGCCTCGACCGCGGTCTCGGCGGTATCTGCGCGATAAGTTACGCAGACAACGTTCCCTACTCGCCCGCCTGGCAGGAGTCGATCACCGGCACGCCCGCTGCACAGGCGATAGAAGTCGCGCGTGGATTTGCTCACAACGCCGAAAAGACCCACGGGCGCTCGATGGTGATCATCGGCTCGGGCATGAACCACTGGTTCCACCAGGACGTCAGCTACCGTGCCGTCATCAATCTGCTGTTGCTGTGCGGCACGGTCGGCCAATCGGGCGGTGGCTGGGCGCACTACACCGGTCAGGAATGCATCCGCCCGGAAGCCGGGTGGGCCACGCTCGCGTTCGCGCTGGACTGGGTGCGCCCGCCGCGACACATGGCCGGTACCGATTTCTTCTACCTGCACTCCGACCAGTGGCGCTACGAAACGCTCGGGCTGGACGATCTGCTCTCGCCGCTCGCCGACCGCTCGCGCCAGACCGGCAACATCGTCGATTGCGGTGTGCGTGCAAAACGCATGGGCTGGTTGCCGTCGGCACCGCAGTTGAATCGCAATCCGCTGGAAGTGGCGCGCGAGGCGGCGGCCGCAGGCGGCGACCCGAAACAATACGTAGTCGATGCCTTGAAGTCGGGCAAGCTCGCGCTCGCCTGCGAAGACCCCGACCACCCCGACAACTTCCCGCGCAACCTGTTCGTGTGGCGCTCCAACCTGCTCGGCTCGTCGGGCAAGGGCCACGAGTATTTCCTGAAGCACTTCCTCGGCACGCGCGATGGCTTGCAGGGCAAGGACCTCGGCGTGGAGGGCGGCGCCAAACCCGAGGAGGTCGTCTGGCGCGACCCCGCGCCCGAAGGCAAGCTCGATCTCGTGGTGACGCTCGATTTCCGCATGTCCACCACCGCACTGTATTCGGACGTCGTACTGCCCACCGCGTCGTGGTACGAGAAGCACGATCTCTCCACCACCGACATGCACACGTTCATCCATCCGTTCTCGGCCGCGGTGGATCCGGTGTTCGAGTCGAGGAGCGACTGGGAGACCTTCAAGGCCATCGCGAAGAAGTTCTCCGAACTCGCCCAAGGCCAACTCGGTACGGCCGAGAAGGACGTCGTGCTGTCGCCGATCATGCACGACACCCCCAACGAACTCGCCCAGCCGTTCGAGGTGCGCGACTGGAAGAAAGGCGATTGCGACCTCGTGCCCGGTGTTACTGGCCCGAACATCACCTTCATCGAGCGCGATTATCCGGCGGTGTACGCCCGTTACACCTCGCTCGGACCGCTGCTGGACACTCTCGGCGACAGCGCCAAGGGCGTCCACTGGGATGCGCTGGACGAAGTGACGGCGCTCGCCAGGCTCAACCAAACCGTGACCGACGGCCCGGCCAAGGGTCGACCACGCATCGTGAGCGACATCGATGCCGCGGAAACGATCCTGATGCTCGCGCCGGAGACCAACGGCGAGGTCGCAGTACGCGGCTGGGAGGATGTCTCCAGATCCACCGGCCTCAGCCTCACGCATCTCGCCAAAGAGCGCGAGCAGGAAAAGCTCCGCTTCCGCGACCTGCAGGCGCAACCGCGCAAGGTCATTACCTCGCCCATCTGGTCGGGAATCCAGAGCGACGAGGTGAGCTACAACGGCAGTTACATCAACGTGCACGAACTGGTGCCCTGGCGCACGCTGACCGGCCGCCAGCATTTCTACCTCGACCACCCGTGGATCCGCGACTACGGCGAGTCGTTTGCGCTGTATCGCCCGCCGGTCGACACCCGCACGGTGCGTCCGCTGCTCGGCAAGAAATCCAACGGCCATCCCGAGATCGCGCTGAACTTCATCACGCCGCACCAGAAGTGGGGCATCCACAGCACCTACACCGACAACCTGATCATGCTGACGCTGTCGCGCGGCGGTCCGATCGTGTGGATTTCCGAAGTCGACGCGAAGAAAGTCGGCATCGAGGACAACGACTGGATCGAGTGCTTCAACGCCAACGGTTCGCTGTCTGCGCGCGCGGTGGTCAGCCAGCGCGTCAACGAAGGCATGTGCCTGATGTACCACGCGCAGGAAAAGATCGTGAACGTGCCGGGCTCGGAGATCACCGGCATGCGCGGCGGCATCCACAACTCGGTCACGCGGATCATGCCCAAGCCCACCCAGATGATCGGTGGGGCGGCGCAATTCTCGTGGAGCTTCAACTACTACGGCCCGGTCGGCAACGACCGCGACGGCTTCGTGATCGTGCGCAAGATGGCGAGCATCGACTGGATGGACCGGGTGCAGCGCGCCGCGCGCGAAGCCGAGCTGGGCGCCAGAATGGTGGAGGCACACAAATGAAGATTCGCGCACAAATCGCGATGGTGTTGAACCTCGACAAGTGCATCGGCTGCCACACCTGTTCGGTCACCTGCAAGAACGTGTGGACGTCGCGCAAGGGCATGGAGTACGCGTGGTTCAACAACGTCGAAACCAAGCCCGGCATCGGCTATCCCAAGGAGTGGGAGAACCAGGAACGCTGGAACGGCGGCTGGGAACGCAAGGCCAACGGCAAGCTGGTGCCGAAACAGGGTGGCCGCCTCGGGGTGCTGATGCGCATCTTCGCCAACCCCAACCTGCCCGAGATCGAGGACTACTACGAGCCATTCACCTTCGACTACGAGAACCTGCAGACCGCGCCCGAGCTGCCGACCGCGCCGGTCGCACGGCCGATCTCGCTCGTCTCCGGCCGCACCATGGACAAGGTCGAATGGGGCCCGAACTGGGAAGAGATCCTCGGCGGCGAGTTCGACAAGCGCAGCAAGGACTACAACTTCGAAGCCGTGCAGAAAGACATCTACGGCCAGTTCGAAAACACCTTCATGATGTACCTGCCGCGCTTGTGCGAACACTGCCTCAACCCGACCTGCGTGGCGTCCTGCCCGTCCGGCTCGATCTACAAGCGCGAAGAAGACGGCATCGTTCTCGTCGACCAGGACAAGTGCCGCGGCTGGCGCATGTGCGTATCCGGCTGCCCGTACAAGAAGATCTACTACAACTGGGTCAGCGGCAAGGCCGAGAAGTGCACGTTCTGCTATCCGCGCATCGAGGTCGGCCTGCCCACGGTGTGCTCGGAAACCTGCGTCGGCCGTATTCGCTACCTCGGCGTGCTGCTGTACGACGCCGACCGCATCGAGGAAGCCGCCAGCATCGAAAACCCGCACGACCTCTACCGCGCGCAGCTCGACGTGTTCCTCGATCCGTTCGATGCGGACATCCAGCGCAAGGCGCTCGCGGACGGCGTGCCCACTGCATGGATCGAAGCCGCGCAACGCTCGCCCACCTACAAGATGGCGGTGGAATGGAAGATCGCCTTCCCGCTGCATCCGGAATACCGCACCCTGCCGATGGTGTGGTACGTCCCGCCGCTGTCGCCGATCAGTGCGCATGCGAACTCGGGCAACATCGACAGCGCCGCGAACGGATTGCCCGACGTGGGCGCGCTGCGCATCCCGGTGCGCTACCTCGCCAACCTGCTCACCGCCGGCAGTGAACCGCCGATCGTGAGCGCGCTGGAACGCATGCTCGCGATGCGTGCCTGGTTCCGGGGCAAGCAGTTGGGCGCCGCACGGGACCCGGCGCTGCTCTCCAGCGTCGGCCTCGACGAGGCCACCGTCGACGACATGCACCGCTACCTTGCAATCGCCAATTACGAAGACCGTTTCGTGATCCCGACGGCCCACCGCGAGGAAGCCGAGAACGCCTACCAGCTGCGCGGCGGCTGCGGCTTCACCTTCGGCAACGGCTGCGACGGCATCGACGCCAAGGCCGGCTTGTTCGGCGGCAAGATGGGGCGGCGCAAGATCATCCCGATACGCGAGCTCGACGACTCACGGTAACGCACCATCTCCCGCAAGACACGGCCCGATTCTCCGGAGATGCCACGATGACCCTGCCCTTAGCACTCGACGCATTCCTGTTCGACATCTATCCCTACATCTGCCTTACGGTACTGCTGGTAGGCAGCCTGATCCGCTTCGACCGCGAACCCTACTCGTGGAAGAGCGACTCCTCGCAGATCCTGCGCAACGGCCAGCTGAAGCTGGGCTCCAACCTGTTCCACTACGGCGTGCTCGTGGTGATTCTCGGCCACTTCGTGGGTTTCCTGATGCCGGAGTCGCTGGTGCTGTGGCTGATGAGCCCGACCCAGCACATGCTGCTGGCAATGGTGGCGGGTGGCATCGCGGGCCTGATCGCGATCATCGGCATGAGCATCCTGATCCACCGCCGCCTGTACTACTGGCGTATCCGCGGCAACAGCCGCAAGTGGGACATCGCCATCCTGATCATGCTGTGGCTGCAACTTGCGCTCGGCCTCGCCACGATACCGTTCTCCGCACAACACATGGATGGCGGGGAATTCGAGCGTCTTGTCGCCTACGTGCAATCCATCGTCTACTTCCAGGGCGGCGGCGCCACGATCCTGCAAGGCATTCCGTGGGTATACAAGACGCACATCCTGCTCGGCTTCACCATCTTCCTGGTATCGCCGTTCACGCGCATGGTGCACATCTGGAGCGGTGTGGGTTCGCTCGCCTATCTCGTGCGCCCGTACCAACTCGTCCGCAAACGCGGCGGCCCGGTGACCCCATGAGCCTCGATCGTGAACGAGTCGCGCACGCCGCCCTTCATGGCAGCTCCTGGTAGGCGATACGCGGCCGCGGGCGCATGACGCGCGCGCCGAGGCGGGTGAAGACACCGCGGTCGCGCATCTGCAGCGCGAGCGTGAGATGCGCGCCCGGGTCCAGCACGG
Organism: Burkholderiales bacterium; assembly: GCA_016791285.1. Next base: position 786 of record JAEUMX010000032.1, on the reverse strand, counting down.
TGCCATTCGTATCGGTCGTGGCGAGCAGCACCCGGGTGCCCGCGGTGCTGGCGCGGCTGGGCATGAGGAGCATGTTCGTGCTGCCGCCGCTCACCCCGGCCTGCACGATGCCGCAGCGCTCGCCCCGCTCGATCGGCTCGGGACTCTCCAGCAGCAGACCCGCCAGCCGGTATTCGCCGGCCGCCGCGCCGGGTCGCCAGATCGCCACCGTGCGGCCGAAGCCGACCACGGGCCACGGGGCCATGCCGAGCGTGCGCAGCGCATCCTCCAGCGCGGCGTCGCTCGCGGTCGGATCGGGTGCCGGCATCGCGGCACCGTCGGCCACGACGAAGTCGAACGGGATGAACGGCGCGACCTCCGGGTCGAGTGCGAAGCCCAGGCCCTCGAGCATCGCTTTCACGTCGGCGTAGCGCGAGCTACGGAAGTGCGTGCGCGCGACGAGCAGACTCTCGTCCCCGGACTGTCCCGCCGGCGGTGCGAACAGCATGAGGTCGTACTGCGCGTCCGGTTCGAGCTCGGCGTAGATCGAGAGCGCGACGCCGCCGGTGTTGACGTTGGTCGCGAGGCAGCGGGGATCGGCGCGCAGCGCGGTGATCACGCGCCCGTCCACGGTGTCGAGCCGGGCGGGAGGGAGCGCGGTGCGTCGGAGGTTGACCGGGATTAGCGGCAGCGGGCCGTCCTCGACGCTCCCGGCCGGCGGATCGGTACGGCGCAGCGTGAACACGAGATCGCGGCCGTAGGCAGCGAGCAACTGCTCGACGTGGTCGACCTCGAAAGCGGCCTGCA
>JAEUMX010000015.1 GCA_016791285.1 Burkholderiales bacterium | reverse complement strand
ATGACTGCCAGCGAGAGCTCGTCGATCAGCGCTTCTTCCCCCGCATTGAAATTGGTCATCTGCCGCAGCACGCGGATTTCGTGGTACTCGTGGCCTGTCACGTTGACGAGCACGCTGGTGCCGACGCTTTGGCGATGGTGCGCGGGTGCACCCGAAGCCGGCTTGATACTGGTGCAGAGCTCGAAGGTCCCGAGTCCCGTCGGCGCCACGATCTGCTGGTCCGGCTCGCCCTGGTCGACGACGATGGCGATGGTGAGCGCCGTGTTGTCGTCGTTCGCCTTAACCGAGCACTCGGCGTGAAACTGGATCAGATACTTGCTCCCGCTGAAGGGCATGAGGACGGTCGATCCTGCGTTGTTGAGCGGCAGCGCCGCACTGGCCGCGTTGTTGACGACGGTCGAGGTCGTGCGCGTGGTGGCGAACATCACCGGATCTGCCCAGACCGACTGCACGAAGAAACCGAGGATGAGAAACGCGATCGCAGATGCGAACACTCTTGACGACAGCAGGCTGTGATCCATAGTCCGACTCCTGGCGATGGTGGAATGACGCCTGCCTCGCACCGGATGCGGCGGCGTGGCGTGCGGCGTATTGAGCGCCACCGCAGCCCGCGGAACAATCCGCCGGAACGACTAGGTCGAAGGATCGACCCGCCGCCACACCGTCGCCAGCCAGGGCTGCCACGCGCGGGGCAGCCCGGGCGGGCGGTAGTAGTGTTCGAGCTCGATCAGCCCGGCTGCCGACACGTATCGCCGCCAAGTCTCGAGGTCGTGATAACTGCCGTAGCGCTCGCCCGACCAGCCCTCCTCGTTCTGCCCGCGCGGGTTCGAGCTGAAGAGCACGCCGCCCGGCTTCAGCGTCGCGCTCAGCTCCCGCAGCACGCGCGGCAGTTCCTGGCGCGGGACGTGGAACAGCGCGGCGTTGGCAAATATCCCGTCGAAATGGTCGGGCGGCAGGTCGAGCGCGAGGAAGTCCTGCTCCCACACTTCGCATCGACTGTACGCGCGCGCCATTTGCGCCAGGCGCGGCGAGGCTTCCAGGCCGATCGCCGTGTGTCCGAGTCCGGTGAACGCAGCGAGGTCGCGCCCCGGTCCGCAGCCCAGATCCAGGATCGTGCACGGCGGTGCGGCCGCGATGTGCCGCAGGAGCGCCGCGATGTTCTGGCTTACGTCGTGGTCGCGGGTACCTTCCCAGAACCGGTCGGCGTGCCGGTCGTAGTGACCGACCGTGAGCGCACTGACGCGCGCGAGGTCCGCGGCCGAGAGCTTCATGTTGTCCGCCCTCGGCTGCGCGTTGCGATCGCCTTCATCGTGTGCGCACCGTCGCGTAGACTGTAGGTCGTATGGACACGGACCCACGACCAGGATTGACCGGACCGCCCATGCGCGCGCCGGGCCTGCTGGGGCGGCTCGTCGCATTCGCCGTCGGTGCCGCGCTGCTGATCGCCGCCTTCATGGTCTCGGTGGTGGTCTTCGCGATCGCGCTTGCCGGGGCGCTCGTGATCGGCGGCTACTTGTGGTGGAAGACGCGCGAGTTGCGCCGCCAGATGCGCGAACGGCCGCCGGGCGGGCATGTGATCGAAGGCGAGGTGATCCGCGACGACGCGTCGCCGCGGCGCTGATCGCGCGCGATCGAGGCCGAGCCGAGGCTCACGTAGCAACCGTGGAAGCGGTTTGCGCCGGTATCGGCGCAGGTTCCGCGGCCTCGCCCCAGAAGGCATCCTCGATTGCTTCTTCGTCCGGAAACCAGCGCAGCTCGTACACCCGATCGGCGTGCATCGCGATCATGAGCGCGCCCTGGGACGCGAGCTCGGCGTCACCGCGCCGTGCGATCCAGGACGCCGGTACGAGCGCGACGCCGCGATTGAGCACGATGGTGCCGAACGCACCGAAGCGCGCGCTGTCCGCACTGGACTGAATCTCCGCCAGAAAGCGGCGCAGCGGCTTGCCGCCGCGGTGGATGCCGGACAGTCGGTTGCGGCCCGGCTGATACCAGCGCAGGTCGGGAATGCCAAGCGGCGGCAGGTCGCGCCAGGCGCCCGCTGCGAGCACCGCGCACACCTTCGCGACGAGGACCCGCAGCGCTTCCGCGGACATCTTCGGGTCGTCGCTCAACTGGCCCGCTTCCACCGGCGGCACACCGAAGAATTCGAGGACGTGGCGGGCGACGAGCTCACGGTCGTTGTCGATGCAGATCATGTGGTAGCTGTCCTCCAGCACCACCATGCGCGCGCGATCGCCGCCGATGCCGCGCACCAGGAAGTTCGCCGAGCGCAGGCTCGTCAGCTCGTCTTCGCGCGCATGCACCACCAGGGTCTGGCAGGGCACGCGTTGGAGATCGGTGGTGACGAGCTTGCGCAGGCGGTCCACCTCGCGCACGCAGTGCAGCGGCACCCAGCGGTAGTGAAAGCCGTCGTTGCGCTCGAACTTCGCCTTCACGATGCCCCGCAACTGCTCGTTCTTGATGCCGTAGGGATCCTCCTCCTCGACCCGCATGCGTCGCGGTACGGTTGGCAGCCAATAGAGGAGATGGCGCAGATCGCGATACCACGGGGTCGCCCAGCCGTCGAGGAAGATCGGCGGTGCGAGTACGACCAGCCGACCCTTGCCGTGCTGCTCCTGCTTCGCCACCTCGACGGCGAGCAGCGACCCCATGCACATGCCCATGACGTGCAGGGTCTCGAACTGGCCCGCGAGCTCGCGATAGCGGGCACGGCAGGCGTCGAGCCAGTCGTCGACCGTCACGCGTAGCAGATCCTCGGGGCGGGTGCCGTGCCCCGGCAGCGTGAGCGAGTGGGTGATGAAGCCCGACATCTTGAGCCGCTTGTGCATCGACCCCAGGTCGTACTCGGTGCCCCCGAGGCCGTGGATGAGGAACACGCCGGCGCGTCCCGCGGGCGCCGCAGCGATGACGTCACGCTCGGTCATGGGGCGGCGGCGGGGGCGCGATCGCTGTCGCGGCGCGGTTGCAGGAAGCCCACGATGCGGTGCACGGTGTCGTCGAAGTCGAGGATGGCGGTCGCCTCGCCGGTGAAGGCTTTCTCCGGCCCGGCCGCCGCCACGATCCGGTGCCCGGCGGGCAGGTGCGCGTCGAGGCCGCGGCCGAGCGCGGCGAAGGTGCCGCGCAGCGTGTCGCGATCTTCCGGATGCACGCGATCGAGGTAGGCGGCGAGCGTGTCGATCTGCCCCGACGCCAAGCCGAGCAGTCGTTGCGTGTCGCCCGCCCAGTCGATCCGGCCGGAGACGGGATCGAGTTCGAACAGGAGCTGGTCGTTCGCGGCCATGACGGCTTCGTAGCGCACGCGCCACGCCGCGGCCTCCTGCAGCGCCCGCTGGCGGCTGCCGTAGAGCGCCGTGACCATGAGCGTGAGCAGTGCCGCAGCGGCAACGTAGCCCTGGACTTCCAGAGTGCCCTCGCCCAGGAACAATCCCTCCATGCCGCCGAAAGGACCTTCGCCGCGCTCGGTGTGCAGCACTGCGATCGCGGCGAGCACGAAGGTGGCGAGCGTTGCGCCGCGCGCACCCCAGACGAGCGCTCCGAGCACCAGGAAGATCATGGGGAGATACGTGAGGCCGAAGCCTACGCTGCCGGAGAAGCGTGCCGTCGGATCGCCGCGGAAGACGAAGAGCGCTGCCGTCACCATGAGCAGCACGAACGTGCCGCCGAGGGCGAAGTCGGCCATCGTCGGGCCGCCGGAGCGCTTCGCCCGCAGACCGGCCCAGGCGAAGAGGAGCGGCGTCACCACCAGCGTGCCGACGGTGCCCGACACGATCCACAGGCGCCACTGACCGGCCGGGCTCGGCAGGCCCAGCACGGCGTAGGCGAGCAGCGCGATGGCCCAGCTCAGCACTGCGCTGCCCAGGGCGCCGATGCCGGCGAAGATCCAGACTTTGCCGACGTCATCGAGACGCGGCGCCGGCCCGAGCAGGCGCCGCAGCAGCCAGGCGATCGGCGCGGCGACGACCAGCTCCTCGACCGCATAAACGAGGGACGCGAGCCAGGATGCACCGCTTGCCAGATTGCCGATCAAGGCGGCGAGCCCGAGGGCGGCGAGGTAGGCGGACCAATGCGCGGGTGGCGCCAGCACCAGCACGCCGATTGCCACGCCGCTCGCGAGCCAGATGTTCGCTTCCTGGTCGAAGCCGCCGCCGAAGTAGTAGGACAGGAGCAACGCCGCCAGATAGGCGAGCCCGGCGAGCCCTGCCCGCAGGATGAGCGGATAACCCGACGTGGCTTCCTCATCGGCCGGCATGCCCGTTCCCCTCGAGTCGGTGAAATGTGCGCAGCGCCGCGAGCGCGACGAGTGAAACGAGCGCGGCCGGCGGCACGATGACGACCCGCGGATGCATGTGAGTGAACCATGCCCCGAGCCCGGCGCCGACCACGTAGGCGGCCCACACGCCGAACAGGATGGCGGGTCCCTTGGTCGGATCCTTCGGTGCCGGATCGGTCCACTTCCGGTGGCGGACATGCGCCACCGCGCGCGCGACCAGCGAGGTCAGGGTGCCGGTGAGTACCACCGTCGACACGCCGGGCACCGCGAGCTTGCGTGCGGCCGCGCTCTGCAGTCCCATCGCGATCGCAGTGCCCACGATGAAGACGGAGAGCGTCGCCACGGTGCCGTGCGGCAGCAGCGCCCAGCTGATGGCGACCGCCATCAGTACGGCGCCTTCGATCGCGAGCGCGACAGTGACGAGAGCGGGCCACAGCCCTTGGGTCTGGCGCGCGTCGGTCAACGTGGTGCCCAGGGCCGCGCCGACGATGAAGCCGGCCAGCGCGAGCACGGAGCGCAGCGTTGCGTCCGTATGGCCTTCCACTGCAGCGATACCGAGCAGCACGCTGTTGCCGGTCATGTTGGCGACGAAGATTTGCTCGAAAGCGAGATATCCGACTGCATCGACATAACCTGCGGAGCCCGCCAGCGCAAGTAGCAAAGTGCTCAGGAGCGAGAGATGGCGGGGCGGCGGGCGGGCGACGGTCACAGACGGCGATAGTACAGGCAGCGAGCGAATCCTGACCAGCTGCGGGTCGAATTCGACCCGCAGCGCGTACGACAACAGTCTTGCCGACGCGAGAGCGTGTCGTGACCCGGCGGGGGATTTTCTGTATTCTCCACGGGTTCTGAATTCCCTTGCAGTAGGCCCGGACTTGCCCCGGCTTTTACTCTTATTGGCGATCGTCGCGCTCGTGTTCTGGCTGATCAGGCGCTATCGGCGCAGCCTGGACGGTGCGCGGCCGGCGCCGCGGGCCGAGATCGAGGACATGGTGCGCTGTGCCCAGTGCGGCATGCATCTTCCGCGCAGCGAAAGCGTGGAGAGCGCGGGTCGCTTCTATTGTTCGGCCGAGCACCGCCGCTTGCACCAGATCTAGCGCTCGGCGCCCATGACTTCCATTCCCGCCGAGGTCGGCCTGGGCTCGCATAGCGCGGAACAGCCAGAGCATTACTGGCGTTCGCTGCTGTACTTCAACATCTACCGCTGCGCGCTCGCGCTGATTCTCGCGGTGACGCCGCTGCTGCTCGCACCCGAGCTGCCGTTCGGCTCCACCCACCCCGTCCTCTACACGTACGTCTCCGGCTTGTACGTGCTCTTCTCCGCCATCTGCTTCGTCGCGGTGAGCACGCGTGTCCCGGGTTTCAGCATGCAGCTCCTGTTGCAGGTGACGTGCGACATCGTCTTCATCATCCTGCTCATGCTCGCGAGCGGCGGCATCTCGAGCGGACTCGGGCTGTTGTTGCTGGCCTCGCTTGCGGCCGGCGGCCTGATCGGGCGCGGGCGGCTCACCCTGTTCCACGCCGCGCTCGCCAGCATTGCCGTCCTCGGGGCACAGGCGTTCGCCGTCGCGAGCCATGATGCGCCGTTCGCTCAGCTGGTTCAGGCCGGGCTCTTGAGCATCGGCTACTTCGCCACGGCGTGGCTCGCGCACACCCTGGCGCGGTGGACGCTCGAGAGCGAGGAACTCGCTGCCCAGCGCGGATTCGACCTCGCAAACCTGGCGCAGGTGAATCAGCTCGTGATCCAGGACATGCAGGACGGCGTGCTGGTGGTGGATGCACAGGGCATCATCCGTCAATACAACGGCCAGGCCGAGGAGCTGCTCGGCCCGATGCCGAAGGGCCGGCGTGACGTGCTGTTGTCCGACTATGCTCCCGCGCTGGGGCATCAGCTCGCGCGCTGGCGGGCGGACCCGGGTCATACCGTGGAGCCGATTGCGAGCGTCGACCCTCAGAATGAGGCGAGCGTGCGCTTCGTGCGCGTGGGACGGACCGATTATCTGGGGGCGGTGATCTTCCTCGAGGATCTGGGCCGGGTACAAAACCAGGCGCAGCAGCTCAAGCTCGCGTCACTCGGGCGCCTGACCGCCAATATCGCGCACGAGATCCGCAACCCGCTGTCGGCGATCAACCACGCCACCGAGCTGCTGCAGGAGGAGCCGCAGCTCACGCCGACGCAGACGCGGCTGCTGCAGATCATCCACGACAACGCCCAGCGCCTCGACCGCATGGTGCAGGACGTGCTCAAGCTCAACCGTCGTGACCGCGCACTCAAGGAAAATTTCGATGTCGGCGCCTATCTCGACACCTTCGTCGAGCAGTTCAGCGCGATCGAAAAGATCAGTCCGACCATCTTCGCCATCGACCTTCCCGACCGGTACGCGGTCGCCTTCGACCGGTCGCACCTCAATCAAGTGATGTGGAACCTCTCGCGCAACGCACTGCGCCACTGCCAGCGCAAGGAAGGAAGCATCCGCGTGCTGGTCGGGCAGGGGCACAATGCGAATATTGTAAGATTGGACGTGATCGACGATGGTCCGGGGGTGCCGAAGAACCTGATCAGCCAGCTCTTCGAACCGTTCTTCACGACCGCCGTGAGCGGGACCGGGCTCGGACTCTACATCGCGCGTGAGGTGTGCCAGGCCAACGGCGCGAGTCTGTACTATTCAGATGCGCCGGCGGGCGGCGCGCAATTCACTATTCTCTGCAAGAGGGCGAACACTTGAGACGCAAGGGCCGCATGGATGGTGCCGTGTCGCGCACGGTACTGATCATCGACGACGAGGCCGACATCCTCGAGCTGCTCGAGCTTACGCTCTTGCGCATGGGGCTCGAGGTCGAGCGCGCTTCCTCCGTCAAGGAGGCAATCGAACGCCTTCAAGCGCAAACCTATGATCTGTGCCTGACCGACATGCGATTGCCGGACGGCACCGGGATCGACGTCGTGAAGCACATCAGCCAGCACTGCGCCGATCTGCCGGTGGCCGTGATCACCGCCCACGGCAATACCGAGAACGCGGTCGCCGCGCTGAAGGCGGGCGCGTTCGACTACGTCGCGAAGCCGGTGTCCCTCGAGCAGTTGCGCACACTGGTGAAGTCGGCCTTGAGTCTGCCGCAGGGACCCGCCGCGAAATCCGCGGAAGGCGGCAGCTCGTTGCTCGGGGACTCGCATGCCATCCAGCAGGTGCGTACGCTGGTGGAAAAGCTCGGCCGCAGCGAAGCCCCGGTCTACATCTCGGGCGAGTCGGGCAGCGGCAAGGAACTGGCGGCGCGGCTCATTCACGAGAAGAGCGCGCGGCGCGAGAAGCGCTTCATTCCGGTGAACTGCGGCGCGATTCCCGAGACGCTGATGGAGAGCGAATTCTTCGGCTATCGGCGCGGTGCCTTCACCGGCGCGGACCAGGATCGTGACGGGTTCTTTCAGGCAGCTTCCGGCGGCACCCTGTTTCTGGACGAGGTCGCCGATCTGCCGCTGCTGATGCAGGTGAAGCTGCTGCGCGCCATTCAAGAGAAGAAGGTGCGCAAAGTGGGCTCGACGCAGGAGGACCCGGCCGACGTGCGCATCATCAGCGCGACCCACAAGTCGCTCTCCGATCTCGTGGAAGGCGGCAAGTTTCGGCATGATCTTTACTACCGCCTCGCCGTGATCGAGCTCAAGATGCCGCCGCTGCGGGAAATGCTGGAAGATATCCCGCTATTGACCGGCGCGGTGCTGCAGAAGCTCGCCCGTGCGCAGGGCCGCACCGACGTGCAGATCGACAAGGATGCGGTGGCGGCCCTCGTGCGCTACGACTTCCCCGGCAACGTGCGCGAGCTGGAGAACATTCTGGAGCGCGCGCTCGCCCTGTGCTCGGAGAACGTGATCCGGCTAGACGACCTGCAGTTGACGCCGCCCAGCGAAGTGCTCAAGGCGGACGAGACGGCGAGCCCGGCTCCCGCCGCCACGGCGGGGGCGACGCCGGCCGGCAAGGCGCCGCTGCAGGAGTATCTCGACGAGGTGGAGAAGGCGGCGATCCTCGAAGCGCTGGAGAAGACGCGGTACAACCGCACCGCAGCGGCGAAGCTCCTCGGCATCACCTTCCGGGCGCTGCGCTACCGCATGGAGCGTCTTGGCATCAACTGACGGCGCGCGCGAAGCGTGCGTGCGGCTTCGTCACGCAGCTCGCTTCCGATGAGCCGTCGCGCCGCAAGGGCGTGGTCGTTCGATGCGCAGGGCAGACTGCCGGCGGCACGGTTTCTCGCTTCCCCCAATCACGACGAGCGACCGGCCGGTGAGCCGGTGACCCTGCTCGTCGTCCACGCCATCAGCCTGCCGCCGGGGCGCTTTGCCGGCAATGCCGTCGTCGATCTCTTCACGAACCGCCTCGACCTGTCGGCACATCCCTACTTCGCGGGGCTGGCCGGGTTGCGGGTGTCGGCCCATTTCTTCGTTCGGCGCCGCGGCGAGCTGATCCAGTTCGTGCCCGCTTCGAAGCGGGCGTGGCACGCGGGCATCTCGAGCTGGAAAGGCCGCGCGCGGTGCAACGACTTCTCGGTCGGCGTCGAGCTCGAAGGCACCGACGAAACACCTTTCACCGCCGCGCAGTACCGGGTTTTGGCCCGCTTGACGCGCGCGCTGCAAGGGGTCTATCCGATCGGCGATGTCGTCGGCCACGCGGACATCGCGCCTGGCCGCAAGTCGGATCCCGGCCCCTGCTTCGACTGGACGCGCTACCGCGCGCTGGTGACGCAGGGCGCTTGAATCGCGGGGCCGACGGCGCGCGACGCGTCGCAGCGGTCGACTGCGGCCTGCATCGGGCCACCGTGCGGCGGCGATTCTCATCGGCATTCCGGCGGCTGACGGCGATCGCACTTCCCATGCGCCCGGCCACGTCGCGCCCCATTCGTCGGCCTCGCCGGACCGCACATCGAAGTTGCGGCGGATGTCAGAAAAAACGCTTGCGTGCGTGAATTCTCGTTACTAGAATTAGTGGCACTTGGACCCGCATATCACAATATGTTGTACGCTCTTGCAACGGTTGCCGTTGCGGGCGGACCTAATGCACAAGATATTGTGATCCAGAAGCGAAGCAATACGGCCCGCGCCTCGGTCGCGGTTCCCGCAACAAGAACGATGTAGGAGGCAGGCGCAGATGCAGATCGTCTTGGAAGGCCAGGCCACGGTGGCGCATGCCGTGTTCCCGATCGAAGATGACGGCGCCGCCGACGCGCGCCTCGCCGAATACAAGGTCATCCGCCGCAATGGCGCCGTGGTTCGTTTCGAGCCGGCCAAGATAGCCATCGCCATGACCAAGGCCTTCCTCGCGGTGAACGGCGGCCAGGGCGCCGCGTCGGCCCGGATCCGTGAGCTCGTCTCCGACCTCACGGCGAGCGTAGTGAGCGCGCTGATGCGGCGGCAGCCGCATGGCGGCACCTTTCACATAGAGGACATCCAGGATCAGGTGGAGCTTGCCCTCATGCGTTCGGGCGAGCACGAGGTAGCGCGCCGTTACGTCCTCTACCGCGAAGAGCGGTCGCGCGAACGCGCACGCATCAAGGAAGCAGCGGCGGCAGTCTCGACCCAGGTCATCAACGTGATCGAGGATGGAGTCGCGCGACCGCTCGACCTTGCCGCCATCCGATCGCTGATGGACGAGGCTTGCCAGGGACTGGGAGAGGCGGTCGATGCGGCGCTGATCATGCAGAGCGTGGTCAAGGACCTGTACGACGGCGTGCCCATGGACGAGGTGAGGAAGTGCGCGATCCTGGCGGCGCGATCGCTGATCGAGAAGGACCCGGCCTACAGCTTCGTGACCGCGCGCCTGCTCCTCCATACCGTTCGCCACGAGGTGCTGGGCGAGGAGGTGCGCCAGGAGCGCATGGCGACGCGCTACGCGGAATACTTCCCCGAGTTCATCGCGCGCGGCATCGAGGCCGAGCTGATCGATCCGTGTCTTGCGCAATACGACCTCGCGTGCCTGGGTGCGGCCCTGGACGCGCGCCGTGACCTCAAGTTCGGCTACCTGGGCTTGCAGACGCTGTACGACCGCTACTTCTTGCACGTCCGTGACCACCGCATCGAGCTGCCCCAGGCTTTCTTCATGCGGGTCGCGATGGGGCTTGCCCTGAACGAGGCGGAGCGTGAGGCGCGCGCCATCGAGTTCTACGATGTCCTCTCGTCGTTTGACTTCATGAACTCGACGCCGACCCTTTTCAACTCCGGGACGCTGCGCTCCCAGTTGTCGAGCTGCTATCTGACCACGGTTTCCGACGACCTCGACGGCATCTACGAGGCGATCAAGGAGAACGCGCTGCTCTCGAAGTACGCGGGCGGGCTCGGCAACGACTGGACGCCGGTGCGTGCCCTGGGCTCCTACATCAAGGGCACCAATGGCAGGTCGCAGGGCGTGGTGCCGTTCCTCAAGGTGGTGAACGACACCGCAGTCGCGGTGAATCAGGGCGGCAAGCGCAAGGGGGCGGTCTGCTCCTATCTGGAGACCTGGCACCTCGACATCGAGGAATTCCTGGAGCTGCGCAAGAACACGGGCGATGACCGCCGCCGCACCCACGACATGAACACGGCCAACTGGATACCCGACCTCTTCATGAAGCGCGTGACGGAGGGTGGCGAATGGACGCTGTTCTCGCCGTCCGACGTACCCGACCTGCACGACCGCTACGGGAAGGATTTCGAAGAGACCTACCAGCGCTACGAGGCGAAGGCAGCGCGCGGCGAGCTCAGGCTCTACAAGAAGATGCCGGCGCAGCAGCTATGGCGGAAGATGCTCTCGATGCTGTTCGAAACCGGGCATCCGTGGATTGCCTTCAAGGATCCCTGCAACGTGCGCTCCCCGCAGCAGCATGTGGGCGTGGTGCACAGCTCGAACCTTTGCACGGAGATCACACTCAATACGTCCGAGAGCGAGATCGCGGTCTGCAACCTGGGATCGATCAACCTGCTCAATCATCTGATCGACGGGCGCATCGATCACGACAGGCTGCGCCGGACGATCCGCACGGCGATGCGCATGCTCGATAACGTCATCGACATCAACTACTACGCGGTCGGGAAGGCGCGCAACGCCAACCTGAAGCACCGGCCGGTGGGCCTCGGCGTCATGGGATTCCAGGATTGCCTGCACGTGCTGCGCATGCCCTACGCGTCACAGGCGGCGGTGGACTTCGCGGACCAGTCGATGGAGGCGGTCGCCTACTACGCCTACTGGGGCTCCACCGAACTCGCCCAGGAGCGCGGCCCCTACGCGACCTTCGCGGGATCGCTCTGGTCGAAGGGGATCCTTCCTCCAGACACCCTGAAGCTCCTGTCGCTCGAGCGCGGCGGCTACGTGGACGTGGATCTCTCGGCGACGCTCGACTGGGGCGCACTGCGCGAGCGAATCCAGCGCTTCGGCATGCGCAACTCCAACTGCCTCGCGATCGCTCCCACGGCTACCATCGCCAACATCGTCGGCGTGTCGGCCAGCATCGAGCCGAACTTCCAGAACCTCTTCGTCAAGTCGAACCTCTCGGGCGAGTTCACGGTGGCGAACGACTACCTGGTCGCGGACCTGAAGAAGCTCAACATGTGGGACGAGGTCATGATCGCCGACCTCAAGTACTTCGACGGCAGCCTCGCACGCATCGATCGGGTACCCGCGGAGATCCGCAGCCTGTACGCCACCGCGTTCGAGATCGAGCCCGCCTGGCTGGTCGAGGCTGCGGCCCGGCGCCAGAAGTGGATCGATCAGGCGCAGTCGCTCAACCTCTACATGGCGGGCGTATCGGGACGCAAGCTCGATGAGACCTACAAGCTCGCCTGGCTGCGCGGGCTCAAGACTACATACTACCTGCGGACCCTCGGCGCCACGCATGCGGAGAAGTCCACGGTGCGCGGCGGAACGTTGAACGCGGTGCCGAGCGATGCCGGCAAAGCCACGGACACGCAGGACGCGAAGTTCTGCGCGATCGACAACCCGGAGTGCGAGGCCTGCCAGTGACGCGCGCAGCCAGCGCGTCGAGGCGTCGGATTGCCTTCCGGCGTCAGCGGGAAACCGCGCAAGCAATGGATTTTTCAGTTGATATGACGGGCAGGAGCGGCATGCTGCTTGCTTTCGGCAGCGGGTCCGAAATGCTCAGGGAAGTCAAATTTCGCGCTCTAGCGAGCACCAGTAAGAGATCTTGAGGAGACCCTGATCAATGCTGCAATTCGACGAGGAGATCGCAACCCGCACCGAGCGCACCGCACGTGCGGGAGTGCGGTCGCACGCGCCGGCGGCCGAGGCGGAGCGCTTCACCCGCATCCGGGTCGAGGACAAGCGCATCATCAACGGCAAGACCGACGTCAATCAACTCGTTCCTTTCAAGTACAAATGGGCGTGGGAGAAGTACCTCGCCGCCTGCGCAAACCACTGGATGCCGCAGGAGATCAACATGAGTCGCGACATCGCGACCTGGAAGAACCCGAACGGTCTGACCCACGACGAGCGTCGCATTGTCAGGCGCAACCTCGGATTCTTCGTCACGGCGGATTCACTGGCGGCAAACAACATCGTGCTCGGCACGTATCGCCACATCACCGCCCCGGAATGCCGTCAGTACCTGCTGCGGCAGGCGTTCGAGGAAGCCATTCACACTCACGCCTACCAGTACATCGTGGAGAGTCTGGGGCTGGACGAGGGCGAGGTCTTCAACGCCTACCACGAGGTCACCAGCATCCGCGAGAAGGACGAGTTCCTGATCCCCTTCATCGATACCCTGACCGATCCGACCTTCCGGACCGGCACGGCCGAGGCGGATCGGCGGTTGCTGAAAAGCCTGATCGTCTTCGCCTGCATCATGGAAGGCATGTTCTTCTACGTGGGGTTCACCCAGATTCTCGCCCTCGGGCGCCAGAACAAGATGACCGGCGCGGCCGAGCAGTACCAGTACATTCTTCGCGATGAGTCGATGCACTGCAACTTCGGGATCGACGTCATCAACCAGATCAAGCTCGAGAATCCACGCCTGTGGACACCCGAGTTCCGTGAGGATATCCGGACACTCATGCAAAGGGGTGTCGAGATCGAGTACCGCTATGCGGAGGACACGATGCCGCGCGGGGTGCTCGGACTCAATGCGCCCATGTTCAAGGAATATCTTCGTTTCATTGCCAACCGACGCTGTGTGCAGATCGGCCTCGAACCGCTCTTCCCGGGTGCGAACAACCCGTTCCCCTGGATGAGCGAGATGATCGATCTGAAGAAGGAACGAAATTTCTTCGAAACGCGTGTCATCGAGTACCAGACGGGCGGTGCGCTCAGCTGGGACTGACACGAACGGTGCGCGCGCGAGCGCGGCGGTAAAGGATTGCAGGCGCGGCCCTTGCGGGACGGACCGCGGGATTCGTGCCTCGGCAAAGCTGCTGAGTTGTCCGGCAGCCGCGGGTGCCCTGTGCACCACGCGGCTCCGGGCGCTGGCAGTGTTGAAGACACTTTCGGGGTGTCTTCGTTTGAAGTGCGATACCTTACCACTCAATAGGAGGTTCTAGTGGCAACCAAAGCGAAGAAACCCGCAGCGAAGAAAGCTGCTGGCGCGATCAAGAAGGCAGCAGCGAAGAAACCGGTGAAGAAGCCCGTGGCGAAGAAGGCGGTCGCGGGTACTGCCAAGAAGGCCGCTGCGAAGAAGGTCGTCAAGAAAGCAGTAGCCAAGAAGGCCGTAGGCGCCGCCAAGAAGGCAGTCGCCAAGAAGGTCGTCAAGAAAGCTGTCGCCAAGAAGGCCGTAGGCGCCGCCAAGAAGGCAGTCGCCAAGAAGGCAGTCGCCAAGAAGGCAGTCGCGAAAAAAACCCCTGCGAAAAAGGTGGTGAAGAAGGCCGCGCCCAAGAAGGCCGCAGCGCCCAAGAAGACGGTGGCGAAGAAAGCGGCAGTGCCAGCCACGAGAAAGCCAGCGGCCAGGAAGCCCGCAAAGCCGGCCCCCACTGCGGCTCCGGCGGAAAGCACAGAAGCCTCCAAGTCCGTCTCGGTGCCGGGGGCTTGGCCTTTTCCGATCTCGGGTAAGCCTAACTGAGCTTGGTCCTGCCTGCGGGCGGGCAGGGGCGCGTCCAGATTGAGCCCCTCGCCCCCCGCGGCTTGGGATCGGCCCGCAGCGGGCCGGATCCCAGGCCTTCGGGTGCGCCGTTGCGTCCCCGGGTATTGAGCCCGCAGGCACTTTCCTCGTTCAGCGGCGTGAAGTCAGCGTGGCATCGTGCGCTCATGCAGGGAGCTGAACATGGAACGCAAAAAAGTGAATTCCGACAAGATTCGAAGCATCGCCTATGAGGCGGGAGGTCAGGTGCTCGAGATCGAGTTCAGCGATGGCAGGGTGGTGCAATACTCCCGAGTGCCCCCGGAGGTGCATCGGCGCTTGATGGC
>JAEUMX010000387.1 GCA_016791285.1 Burkholderiales bacterium | reverse complement strand
CCCCTGCCCGCGCGCGGCCCGCCCCGTTGCGGCGAATGCAAGAAGGCGCCGCAGGCATCGTTGTGGGAGAAGCTCGAGGCCGCGTTCGCGAAGGTGGAAGCCGACGCCAAGGCTGCGCCGCAAGACGCATTGCAGTCGTTCGCGGGGGCCCTATATGATGGCCGCTCGCGGCGTCGGTCTACTGGAACATGCAGGTCGCGATGATCGTCGGCCACTTCTTCTCCTACCCCGCCAACTGGTGGCTGATCCGGGCGGGCGTGAAGCAGCCCTGCGCATGAGGCCGGGCAAGAACATGCTATCGAGCCGACAGCACGCGCCGGCCCTGCTGCCGAAGCGGGTCGCTCATCGATCGCGGGGACAGCACAGCGAGCGCTATCCGGATTCTGTTCGCCTCTCCGCGCTCGCCCTCCTCGCGCCGGGCTGGCTCGTGATCTGCCGGATTGCCCATGCTCCAGAATCGGCGATATTGGAGCGTATGGCATGTACTGGCCGAAGGAGAAGGGCTCGTCGATCTGAACGACACCTGGAAGCCGCCGGCGGTGCAGAAGGCGGGCTGACGTTTTTGGGCTGAGGCGGCGCGCAAGTGGGGAGCCCGCCTTGTCCGTCGATCGTTCCCCGCATGGAGAAACCTCAGTGAATCTCGAGCAATTCGTTCTACCCCTCGTGATCTCATCCGTGGCGGCGAGTGCTTTCGCGGCGGACGCCAAGAAGCCGGTCGCGGAGAAGCCCATCGCGCAGTGGACGTGCGCGGAATTCATCGGAGTCGACGACCAATTCAAACCCAAGGTGGTCTATGCGGCCACGGCCTACGCGAAGGGTGGCAAACCCGAAGCTTCGGTGATCGACGTCGAGGGCACCGAGAAGGTCACGCCGATGATCATCGACGAGTGCCAGAAGGCGCCGCAGGCTTCGTTCTGGCAGAAGCTCAAAGCCGCCTGGGCCAAGGTCGAGGCGGACGCCAAGGCCGAGATGAAGAAGATCGAGAAGAAGATGTAGGCGACCGCCGTCAGGCACATACGGTCCGCCGTTCGGCGCGGGCGGTCGGCAGTTCACTCGAATAAGAAGTGCGCGCAGGCGAGACGCAAAGTCGCCGCGCGCGGGACCCTGCCCAACTTCAGCCATATGCCGACCGACACTGCACAGGGGCAGTTCGCGGTCGTGATCCGGCTCGAGGAGCGAGACCAGGACCGGTTTCCGATCGGCACGCAGGGCTGCGTGGCGATCTACACGAATCCGGAGAGCCCATTCATCTGGCTGCGCAAGATCGACATTCGCGCCTACTCATGGTTCAACTGGCTCTATCCCTTCTCCGGATGACGCGCATCGGGAGCATCTTTGCGGGGCTCGCCGCCGGGGCGATCGCCGGCTGCGCGCTGACCACGCCTCCGGCGCATGACGAAATCGTGCGCGAAGCGTTGCCGAAGGGGACGGGCATCCCGCCCGCATGGAAGGCCGACCCTGTCGCTGGCGCGGTGACCGATGGCTGGCTGAAGTCGTTCGATGATCCGCAGCTCGATGGGATCGTCGCCGAGGCGATCGCGAACAACCTCGACCTGCGCCAAGCGGCCGAGCGCGTGCGCATCGCCCAGCAGGCAGTGGTCGTGGTCGGGTCTCAACTCGTGCCACAAGTGGCCGCGCGACTCGGTGGCAGGGTCACCCAGGACGAGAACAACGGGAATTTCGCTACCACGTTGGGCTACGTCGGCGTGGCGTGGGAGATCGATGTGTGGGGAAGGCTGCGTGCGCAGCGTGCCGCCGCCGAGGCAGGGTACGAGGCGACCGCGCTCGATTACGCTTACGCGCGCCAGTCGCTCGCCGCGACCGTCGCGAAGCTCTGGGTCCTGACGGTCGAGACGCGTCAGCTTCTCGCGCTGGCCGAGCAATCCGTCGCGGTCTACGGCGAGCTGCTCGCGCTGGTGAAGATTCGGCGCGCGGCCGGCAAGGACTCGGACCTCGACGTGGTCGATGTGCGCGCGAACGTCGAGTCCGCGCAGAGCGCGCTCGAAGCGGCGCGCGAGGCGTACGGCGAGGCACGCCGCCCGCTCGAGGTGCTGCTCGGGCGCTATCCCGCGGCCGAGATCGAGACTGCTGCGAATTTTGCGCCGTTGCCGCCGTTCGCCGGGGCCGGGCTGCCCGCCTCGCTGCTCGAACGACGCCCCGACCTCGTCGCGGCCGAGCGCGAGGTGCTCGCGGCGTTCCGCCAGCAGGAGGCGGCGAAGCTCGCGCTGCTGCCCGATTTCTCGATCGCGGTCGCCGGTGGACGCCTCGGCGACCAGCTCCTCTCGGTCCTGCACCTCAACCCTTGGCTCGCCTCGGCCGCGATCGGCGTATCGATCCCGATCTACGAGGGCGGGGCGCTGCGCGCGAAAGTCGAGATCGCCACGGCGCAGCAGGCACGGGCGGTGGCCCACTACGGCGCGGTCGCGCTCGCTGCGTTCCGCGAGGTCGAGAACGCGCTCGCCAACGAGCAGCTCCTCGCGAAGCGTCTGCCGTTCGAGACCCGCGCCCTCGCGGACCGAACCGCGGCCGTGCAGATCGCCACCGTGCAGTACAAGGCCGGCCGTCAGGACCTGCTGTGGGTGTCGAACCTTCAGACTGGCCAGATCAACACCGAAGCGGCGCTGATCAAGCTGCGCTCCCTCCAGCGCATCAACCGCGTCCAGCTTCATCTCGCCCTCGGCAGCAGCTTCGATGCGACGCCGGTCGCACTGCAAGGCCGGTCGTTCTTTGCGTCAGGCCAATGACGGATGTTGCACGTAGCCCCCTCACAGTAAGCGACGCGCGGTGGATCTTCGACCCGTTCGGGCTCGCATAACGCAACGGACAGCTCTCGACCCAGCGCCAGTACACGCTGACCTTCGCCAAAGGTCTGTACCCGCCGGTCAACGCCTTCTGGTCGGTGACGATGTACGACGGCAAGACGCAACTGCTGATCCAGAACCCGATCAACCGCTATCTCATCAACTCGCCGATGCTGCCGAGCCCGAAGAAGAACGCCGACGGCTCGCTCACTCTCTACCGTCCAGAAGGACTCGCCGGGCAAGGCGAAGGAAGCGAACTGGCTGCCCGCGCGATCGTCGCGTGGGTCTTCGCGCGCAAGCGCAAGGCGCGGTTCGAGCGCAACGCGGAGATCCCGTTCCAGGACAAGGACGGCTGACTGGTTCACGGCCTCGCGTGCACCCGCTGAGGGGAGGGCGCGATCAACGCGCAGAAGATCGCGAAGATCAAGGCCGACCTGGAGTACGCGCGCTATCAGCTGGAGTTCTCCACCGACCCCGCGTGCCAGGGCGCGGGCTCGGAGAGGAGGCGCAGTCCAGGAGAACCTTTGGTGGGGACGCCGGCGCAAGTGGACACAGTGGGTATGTCGTGAAGTGTCA
>JAEUMX010000374.1 GCA_016791285.1 Burkholderiales bacterium | reverse complement strand
CAGCACGATGATGTAGGGCTTCGCCGCGATGGTTGCTTGCATCACCAGGCAGCGGCCCGCTTCCGAGATGTACCCGGTCTTCTGCAGGCCGATGTTCCAGTCGCCGCTACGCACGAGCCCGTTCGTGTTGTGGAAAAGGCGGTCGCGCCCCTCTGCGATCTCGACCTCGTAGGACTCGGTCGTCGAATACTCGCGGATAATGGCGTAGCGATAGCTCGTGCGCACGATCTGACCGAGGTCGCGGGCCGTCGATACGTTGGCGCTGCTGAGACCCGTGGGTTCCACGTAGTGCGTGTTACGCGTGCCGATCTCGCGCGCCTTGCGGTTCATCGCCGCGACAAAGGCCGGAGTGCCTCCGGGGTAGGAGCGGCCGAGCGCCGCGGCTGCGCTATTCTCCGAGGCCATCAACGCCAGTCGCAGCAACTCGCGGCGGGTGAGCACGGCACCGACGGGCAGCCGCGACCGCGTACCCTTCAGTGCGTCCAGATCGTCGTCCGCGATGACGATCGACTCTTCCAGGGAAAGGCCGGCATCGAGCACCACCATGGAGGTCATGAGCTTCGTGATCGAAGCAATCGGCATCACCGAACCGGGATTCTTTTCGTAGACCGAGTGCCCTTCTTCGAGGTCGATGACAAGGGCAGCTCCACTGCTAACGTTCAGGTTGATCGGATCGTAGTCTTCCAGCGCCGCGAAGCGATGGTTACGTCGCGAAGCCTTGGCATATTTGGCAACCTTCGGCGACGCCGAGCTTCGGTTGCTGCGGGCGGAAGCGAGCGCGGCATCACCCTTGCCACGGGCTGGAGCGCGCGTGGCCTTGGCGGGCGCCCCCTTGACGGACTTGGACGCGCTGCGCACGACGATGGTCGAGCTGGCTGGCTTGATCGTCGCGCGCACGCGCTTCTTGCTGTCGGAGGTCGCAGCGCTGGCGCCTTGGACGAAGAGGAGGGCGATGAAAAGCAGTGGAAAGAAGCGAACCCAGGACATTTTATGCGCCTTACGCATCACTGAATCGAGCAAGGAAGTTCTAGTTTTCCCGATACCCAGCCATCTGGAAAACCGGGTCGTCCTTCCAACGAAACATAGCAAAATTCAGGAGCTAAAGAAAGGTTCTTGAATTTTATTTCAGGATATAACCGGGGCACGGAACGGGCTAGCAAGAAATCAGCCCGCGAGTCGATACGAGTTGCAGCCAGTATGCAGCGCTTCAGGCAACTGCGGGGCGGTCCTGACCGGCGAGCGCCCTGCCCTCTTCCGAGAACCGTGGGAAGAGCAGTGGCAACGCCGTCATCAGGATCGGGCAGCAGGCGTGCGCCCTCCATACGGCTTCCTGGAGGCTCTTGCCCTGCTCCCCGATGATCTCCATGAACGCGTCGCCTGCTCGCACGCGAGATCCTGGCAGCTTAACGCGCCGCTGCCGCGATCACCTGCGGGCTCGATGCAACGACCGCCGCCACCTCGCGCTCGTGCTGCTGAAGTGCCCACATGGCCGCATAGGCGCCATTCGCGGCGAGCAGCTCGCGATGGGTGCCGCGCTCGACGATGTGCCCATGTTCCATCACTAGGATCTGGTCGGCGTCCATCACCGTCGACAGCCTGTGCGCGATCACGAGCGTGGTGCGACCGGTGGCAACGCGTGCGAGCTCCGACTGAATCGCCTGCTCCGACTTGGAGTCGAGCGCGGAGGTTGCTTCGTCGAAGATCATGATGCAGGGATTCTTGAGCAACGCCCGTGCGATCGCCACTCGCTGCTTCTCGCCGCCCGAGAGCTTGAGTCCACGCTCGCCGACGCGCGACTCGTACTTGTCCGGCAAGGTCTCGATGAAGTCGTGAATATGGGCGGCGCGCGCGGCTTCGATCACTTCCTCCGGCGTTGCGGCCGGACGTCCATACAGGATGTTGTAATAGATCGTGTCGTTGAAGAGCACCGTATCCTGCGGCACGATGCCGATCGCGGCGCGCAGGCTCGACTGCCTGATCGCGCGCAAATCGCATCCGTTCACCGCGATGCACCCGCCGTTCACGTCGTAGAAGCGGAAGAGCAGCCGCGCCAGCGTGGACTTGCCCGAGCCCGAGTGGCCGACCACCGCGACCTTGCTGCCCGCCGGAATCTCGAAACTCACATCGTGCAGAATCGTGCGCTTCGGGTCGTAGCTGAAGCGCACGTTCTCGAAGCGGATCATGGCGGGTCCTGCCGGCAGTGCCTGGGCGCCTGCGGCGTCCTCGACCTCGCGATTCTCGGTGAGCAGCGAGAACATCCGGTCCATGTCCGTGAGCGCCTGCTTGATCTCGCGATAGACCATGCCGAGGAAATTGAGCGGGATGTAGAGCTGGATCAGCAGACCGTTGATGAGCACGAGGTCACCCAGCGTGAGGCTGCGCGCCACCACCCCCTGTGCGGCGAAGATCATGAGCAGCGTCACCGCGATGGCGATGATGAAGCTCTGACCGACGTTGAGCAGCCCCAGCGACATCTCGTTCTTCACCGCCGCGGACTCGTACTTCCGCAGATTGTCGTCGTAGCGGCGCGCCTCGAACTCCTCGTTGTTGAAGTACTTCACCGTCTCGTAGTTGAGCAGGCTGTCGATCGCGCGCGTGTTGGCCTTCGAGTCGAGCTCGTTGGCGCGCCGTCGGATGTCCATGCGCCATTCGGTGATCGCGATGGTGAAGCCAATGTAGATCGCCACCGCACCGAACGTGACGGCGGCGAAGCGCCAGTCGAACTTGGTGAGCAGAACGGTGGCGACGAGCGAGAAC
>JAEUMX010000356.1 GCA_016791285.1 Burkholderiales bacterium | reverse complement strand
GAACCTGCGCGACATGGTGATCGAGCAGGTGATGACCTTCGTGCGCGACCGCATCGTCACCGCCGCGATCACGCGGCTGGTGAGCATGCTGAACCCGGTGGGCGCGTTCATCCAGGCCATCATCGCGATCTACAACACGGTGATGTTCTTCGTCGAGCGTCTGCGCCAGATCGCGCAGGTGGCGGCGGCGGTGATCGACTCGCTCGCAGCGATCGCCGCCGGCGTGATCACGGCGGCCGCCAACCGCGTCGAGCAGACGATGGCGGGGCTGCTCACGCTGGTGATCAGCTTCCTCGCGCGCATCGCCGGGCTCGGGCGCGTCAGCGACGCGGTGATCAACATCATCAACCGCGTGCGGCAGCCAATCGATCGGGCGCTGGACCGGGTGGTGGCGTGGATCGTGGCGCAAGGACGGCGACTCGGGCGCCTTCTCGCCGGGGGGGCGCGCGATACGACATCGGGTGCCTCACCCGAGGATGCCGCGACGGTGCCTTTTGCAATCGGCCGCGAGCAGCACACGCTGCGCACGCAAGTCGTTGGCGGGCGCTTGGCGCTGCGTATGTCGAGTGAGCTCGTGGCGGACTTCTCCGATCGCGTGCAGCGCATCCGCAGCGAGTGGATCCCGTTGCGGCGCGGCCACCCGGCTGGCAACCTGGAAGCTGAACTGAACGCAATGGCTCGCGATGGAGAAAGTCTGATCGTAGCGGCGAACCGCCGTCGGACCGAGCGAACCCGCAGCCGGGCGATGAACGACGCGATCAGCCAGCTAGCGACGCGACTGCGGGACATTTGCAGGCGCTTCGACATCACGCGCATCGAGGGCATCAGCAACTACCGCGACCCGCCTCCTCACCAACCGACCTATCAGGCCGTCGACGGCTATGGGCGAGCGCAGGGCATGTCGGTCACGCTGAGTTTTCGCAGCCGCGCCCACATGCGCGGCACGAGTAGCACCGGCGTCAACGTTCCGGGCACCACGATTGCCGGCTATCAGAAGGGGCACTTGCTCGCCGCCTCGCTGGGCGGCTCGAATTCGAACGTGGGCAACTACGCGCCAATGTCGCCGAGAACAAACACGGCGCGCGGCGGCATCGCCACGTTCGAAACCGCATTGCGCGGCGCGCTGCATCAGGATCTGTTCCCGCCCTGGATTGTCGTCTATAGCATTCGGTGCGTGCATACGGGTTCGGCCGCCGAGCTGGGCACTGAGATAGGCGGGCTCGTCGGTGCCGCACAAGCGGCCACCGCCGGGCCAGCGTTGTTCGCGCTCGCCCGGAGCAATGTCGTGATCGATGCCACGAGGCTGCGGGCGGCGCTGCCGACCGCTGACCCCGTGCTCGTCACCACCCATGCCGAGCGGATCAAGAACCACCTATTGATGCACTTCACACCGCGACGCTTCACTGTTGACGTACGCATCGAACAGGCACCGGAAGGGGCCGTCCTTCCCGCTTCTTCACCATTCGACAATCATATGTAGGCCGATGGCGCCTACGAATGATATCCGCAGGTTTGCCGGAGCGCTCGAGGGCCAGGCGGTACTCGTCTGCGGCTGCGGCGAATCGCTGAACGAATTACAAGACCCGACCCCATTCATCACCATCGGCGTCAACGACATCGGCCGCCTCTTCGACCCGACCTACCTCGTGGTCGTCAATCCGCGCAGTCAGTTCAAGGCCGATCGTTTTCGTTTCGTCGAGCAGTCGCGCGCGCAGCACCTTTTCACCCAACTCGACCTCGGCCGCGTCGACCCGCCGGTCGTGAAGTTCACGCTCGGCAAGTATGGCGGCACCGAGATCGGCGACGGCGACGCGCTGCCGTACACGCAGAACTCGCCATACGTGGCCGTGTGCCTCGCGGCCTACATGGGCGCCCGCCGCATCGGCCTCATCGGCGTCGACTTCACCGATCACCATTTCTTCGCGCGCACCGGCCGCCATCCGCTAGCGGGCCGGCTGCAGGAGATCGATGCGCAATACGGCCGTCTCGCCGCGGCGCTGCGCGAACGAGGCGTCGAGCTCGTCAACCTCAGCACGCGCAGCCGCCTTACCTCACTCCCGCGAATGAGCATCGAAGCCGACGGGGGTTTCACCCGGCTCGCGCCGCAGCCGGCAGTCGCCATCGCAACTGCTGCGCGGGCGCCCCTCAGCAGGATCAACTCCATGAAAGTAGCGATCGAACGCCGCGCTGGCCCGCTAGTCGGCGCCTTTCTCGAAGCCCTCGCAGCCAGTGCCGCCCGGCTTGGGCATACCGTGGTGCGCGATCCGTGCGTCGTCGCCCACGATCCGAAGGTGCTGTCGATCGTGTGGAACGGTCGCACTCACCGTTCGCGCGGTCCGACCCTGTACTGCGAGCACGGGTGGCTGCCGAGATGGGCATATCAGGTCAGTGCCGGGGGGATCAACGCGGACTCGCACTTGGCACCCTTCATGTGGAACGGCAAGCCGCTGGATGAGGTCGAGATGCAGCAGCTTGCTGCGCATCTCGAACAGGTCCGTTCCCGGCCTCCCGCAGGCTTCGAGTACATGCAGACGACGCGGGAGGAGGCTGCCGGCTTGCCCGATGCGTTCCTGCTCGTGCCGCTGCAGATGGAGTGGGACACCAATATCGTGCGCCACGCACCGGCTGCTCTGCGCTCGATGCAGGCGCTGGTCGACACGGTCGAGCGGGCCGATCCGCCGTGGCCGATTATCTTCAAGCAGCATCCTGCCGACGTGCGCCGGGGCAACGCTCAACTGCGGCTGCGGCTGCGGCGCAGGCAGAACGCCATCTGGCCGCACCCGCGCGGCAACGTCTATCAGATGCTCAAGAGCGAACGCTGCCGCGCAATCGTGACGATCAACAGCAACGTGGCCCACGACGGCCTGCTGTGGGACGTGCCGGCTGTCGTGCTCGGCCGCAACATCTGGCCGTCGGCGGGCGCGGTGCCGTTCCGCACGAAGTTCCCGGAGGACTGGGAGGCGTTTGCGGCGAGCCGCAACGATCCGGCGATCGCCGCCGGCCGGCATGCCTACGCGTGGTATCTGAAGCGGGGGCAGTGGACGCTGGAGGATGCGGCGAACCCGGAGCGCGTGGCTGAACTGCTCGAATCCGCACGCCCGCGACCAGCTCCCGCGCGAGTCCCGAGCGTTGCCGCCACCCTCTCGCTTGCAACCGTGAACGTGGCGGCGGTCAACCGGGGTTGGGTCTTCGAGGACCTGAAGGCCCTGTTCGCACGGCATGCTCCGCGCGATGTCCGCGTCGTCACGAGTGAGCGCCCCATGCCCAACGCGGACGCATGGATCTTCCTGCGCACGAAGGAGGCGGCAGCCACGCGCGATCCCGCCCGCACGCTGGTGCAGATCCACGACATGTTCGACCACGGACTGTACGAACCAGGCGGGGAGCGGCATGCGGTGGGCCGCTGCGCCGCCGTGGCGCTGTCGCATCCGGACCAGCGCAGGATCCTGGAGTCGAGCGGGATCGACTTGCACGCGCGCATCGTCATCGAGCGACCGCTGGGGTGGCAGGCTGGGTTCGAAGTCCGCCAGTCGCTGCCGCCGAAGCTGACCGTCGCATGGGTCGGACGCCCTGCTGTCCACTATGGGGTCGAAGTCAAGCGCGTCGACTGGCTGGTCGATGCGCTGGCCGGGCTGCCGCTCGATCTGCAGGTTGTGCTGCTGGGCGACCGTCTGGAGGCTGCGGCCGCGCGCATGAAAGCGGCGCGCATCGCGTACCGCTACGTGCGGCACCGGGAGTTTCCGGTGCAGCGCTACCCCGAGCTGTACGCCGGGTTCGATTGTGTGGTCATCACCTCATCCACGGAGGCGGGACCGCTGCCCCTATTCGAAGCCATGGCCTGCGGGATCCCGGTCGTCTCCACGCCGGTCGGCTGGGCGCCGCGGCTGATCGACCACGGTGTGACCGGGGTTCTCGTGGACGATGTGCCGTCGCTGCGGGAGGCGATCCGCGAGTTGGCGGGCACGCGAGCGCAGTGGTTCGAGCGCCGTCACGCGATCCGCGCGAAGGTCGATGGAATGCGGTTGGAGTCGTGGATCGACGCCAACCTTCAGGCCGCCGGTGCGCTTGCACGAAGGGAAGACGCATTGCTCCCTGCCTGAGGGGCTGACGGGCTGGCAGCCGCAGGCGCGCGGCGTTGCACGTGGCTCGCATCGGCACGAGTTTTCTTGATCTGCTATCGAGGAGGAGCCAAGATGGCTACCAAGCGAGCACCGCAGCCCCGCAAGTCGGCCACGCCGGCGGTGTACACCTACCGCGGCGGCCGGAAGATGCTGGGGCCGGGCAGTATGCTCCCTCAGCGAGACCAGCCCCGCGTCCCGGACCCCGCGCCGGCGCCCATCACTTGAACAGATCCGTGTCGACAAAGTCCGCCTGCACCAGCGACCAGAAGTCGTTCGCGAGCCCCTTCAGGACATAGGCGTACGGCAGCCAGCCATAACCCGCATCGCCCCATGCGGTGCCCCACGAGTTGCGGATGAGCAGTGCGCCTTTGGATGCGCCGATCTTCTTCGCATCGTCGTAACCCACCGCCAGCACCGCATGCCCGCCCTGCACCGTGTCGCCGGAGGTCGGGTACGGAATCTCTCCCTTGCCGTCGCCGGTCGCCGGCATCGAGCTGTAGACCGTGAAGCCGAACATCGACGGCAGCCCCGCCGCGAGGTTCGTCTTGATCGCCTCCAGCCGCGCGGCGCGCGTCTTGCCGGGCGGGTCGAGGCGGTAATACTCCACCGCCTCGTAGTCGTCGCCGAGCGCGTAAAGGAATGCGCCCGGCTCGTCGTCGTACTTTGCGATGTCGTAGGGGCAGTATCGCTCGGGCGGCACGCCGCACATCACCAGCGCCTTCATGGTGTCGCGAAGATAGGCTCCGGTGTCGCCCGTCCAGCCGATCAGGTTGCGCGTGACCTTGTAGAGGAAGAGGCGCGAGGCGTCGACGTGCTTGCCGAAGGCGCGGCGCTGGTAGTACTCGATCATCCCGACCCCGGCGTGGGCGGTGCACGAACCGATCGTCCCCTGATCCTCGATCGGCGAGCACCATGCCCGCAG
>JAEUMX010000355.1 GCA_016791285.1 Burkholderiales bacterium | reverse complement strand
CGAACGATGCGGGATCTGAACTACGAGCTGAAGCAGCTCTGCCGGCGCAACCGGGACGGCAGCTATGCCACACAGCGCGACCGCGAGCGCGCGCTGGAGCAGATCGCCAAACAGCTCCACGAGATGGGCTTCCGGCACATGACCGCGGCGAGCCTCAAGCCAAGGCACGTCGAGAGATTGGTCGAGCGCTGGAAGGCGGAGGGGCTGGCTGTGGGCACGATCAAGAACCGGATGGCGGAGCTTCGGTGGTGGGCGGAGAAGATCGGCAAGCAGAACGTCATCGCGAAGGACAACGATCATTACGGCATCGGCAACCGGCGGTACGTCACCCACATGAGCAAGGCGCGCGAGCTGACAGTCGGGGACCTGGCGAAGATCACCGAACCCTACACGCGGATGTCGCTGCAGCTTCAAGCCGCATTCGGACTGCGGCGCGGGGAGTCGATCAAGATCCGGCCCGAATGGGCCGATCGCGGAGACAGGCTCGTCCTTAAGGCCACCTGGACCAAGGGCGGCCGTCCCCGCGATATCCCGATTCGCAACGTGGAGCAACGCCGGCTGCTCGACGAAGCGAAGGACCTCGCGGGCGGGGGCAGCCTCATTCCGGCCGACAAGCGTTACGTCGAGCAACTCCGGCGCTTCGAGGACCAGTGCGGCAAGGCGGACATCCGCCGCGTGCACGGACACCGCCATCAGTACGCGCAGACGCGCTACCGGGAGATCACCGGCTGGGCGGCGCCGGCTGCCGGCGGACCACGATCAAAGGAACTGACACCGGCGCAGCGGGAACTCGATCGCGAGGCACGCCTCACGATCAGCGAAGAGTTGGGGCATGAAAGAGCGCAGATCGTCGGAGTTTACGTAGGTCGGTAGGCGGTTATGTGCAGTAGCTCGCTCATCCTATTGCCGCAACGCGCCCCTGGCCAGTCGGGGCCGACCGCAACCACGCCGCCAGCTTCGACCAGCGTCGTCGGGCATCCCCGCTCTTGACCGCCATCGCCATGGCCTTCTTCTGCCCGATCAGTACGACGAGCTTGCGTCCTCGCGTCACGCCGGTATAGACGAGGTTGCGCTTGAGCATCATGTAGTGCTGCATGGTGAGCGGGATGACCACCGCCGGGTACTCGCTGCCCTGGGACTTGTGGATCGTGGTGGCGTAGGCGAGCGTGAGCTGATCCAGGTCGGAGAATGGGTACTGAACCGCCCGCCCCTCGAAGTCGATCAAGAGTTCCTGGTTGTCCGCATCGATGGACTGGACAAAACCGATGTCACCGTTGAAGACCTCCTTGTCGTAGTCGTTCTCGGTCTGCATCACCTTGTCGCCCAGCGAGTAACGCCAGCCAAACTTCTCGACACCCGGAGCGTCGGGATTGAGCGCCGCCTGCAAGCTCATGTTGAGGGCCCGGGCGCCGGTCGCGCTGCGGTTCATCGGACAGAGCACCTGGATATCGCGGATCGGGTGCAGTCCGAACTGCCGGGGAATGCGCTCCTTGACCACGGTCAGGATCTTGCCGACCACGTCCTCGGGCTCGTCCGAGGCAATGAAGTAGAAGTCGCTCCCCGGTGGCGCTTCCCATTCCGGCATCTGGCCGTGATTGATGCGATGGGCGTTGACGATGATCCGGCTCGTAGCGGCCTGGCGGAACACTTCGGTGAGCCGCACGACCGGCACCGCGGCCGATTGGATGATGTCGGTGAGTACCTGTCCGGGGCCCACCGAGGGAAGTTGATCGACATCGCCCACCAGCAGCAGTGCGGCCCGCTGGGGAATGGCCTTGAGCAGGGCATTCATGATCGGCACATCGACCATCGAGCACTCGTCCGCGACCAGCAGATCGGAGTCGAGGGGGTTGTCCTCATCCCGGGTAAAGCCCCCGCTTCGCGGATTGACTTCCAGCAAGCGGTGAATGGTCTTGGCTTCCAGCCCGGTGCTGTCGGATAAACGCTTCGCGGCCCGGCCGGTGGGCGCACAGAGAGCAACCTTGAGCCGCTTGGCACCGACGATGGTGAGGATCGATTTGACCAGCGTCGTCTTGCCCACACCCGGCCCGCCGGTGATGACCAGCACTTTGGACTGGAGCGCGAGGCGCACCGCCTCATGCTGACTCTCCGAAAGCTGCACGGCGAGTTTCTCCTGCACCCAGGCAATGGCCTTGTCGGCGTCGATCGGCGGCCAGGGTGTCGCGCCCTTGCACAGGGCCAGCAGGCGCGTGGCGATGGCGCGCTCTGCCCGATACAGGGTGGCCAGAAAGACCGCCGGCTCCTCGTCGAGCATATCTTCGATCACCGTGCCCTCGACGATCTCGAGCGCCAGAGCCTCTTCAATGATCGCCTCTGGGATCTCCAACAGCTTCACCGCCAAGGGAATGAGGTCTTTGCGAGGTAAGCCACAGTGTCCATCGCCGACGGCATCCATCAGCGCATGAGAGATACCGGCCCGGGCACGGAGGATCGAGGTTGGCTCGATCCCCATGTTCCGGGCGATCGTATCGGCGGAGAGGAAGCCGATGCCCTTGATGTCCCGGGCGAGGCGATAAGGGTTCTCCTTCACCAGGTCGATGGCGTTCTGGCCGTAGGTCTTGAAGATCCGCACCGCGCGGGAGGTGGAGACCCCGTTGGCGTGAAGAAACACCATGATGTCGCGGATGACCCGCTGATCGGCCCAGCCCTCGACGATCCGCCTGGCGCGTACTTCGCCAATGCCCTCGATCTCGCGCAGCTTGGCCGGTGTGGCCTCGATGACGGAAAAAACCTCGGTGCCGAAGGCTTTGACGAGGCGCTTAGCATAGGCGGGACCGATGCCCCGGATGAGCCCCGAGGCGAGGTAGCGCTCGATGCCGACTTCAGTGGTCGGCGGCAGAACCCGCAATTGGCCCGCCTTGAATTGCCGGCCGTGCTCGCGGTCGATGGTCCACTCGCCGATGGCGGAGGCGTACTCACCGACGGTCACGGAAGGCGCGTGCCCGATCAGCGTCTCGAGCTCCTTGTGCCCGCGCACCTTGATGCGCAGCACACAGAAGCCGTTCTCGGCGTTGTGGTAGGTGACACGCTCCACGAGGCCGGTGAGGGTCTCGGCGCGAGGCGAAGCCGGGCTGCTGTCAATCATGCTGGAACTGACGGGAGCGTTTTCGGTGTGCGGTCAATGTTTGCTTTGCGCTGAACTGACCGTCCGGGTTCGACCCTACCAACAACGCCTTCGCTTACTCGGAGGCTACGCGCGTTTGACACGCTGCTTGATCGTCGCGCCGGCATGGCCCGGAGCTATTATGCCGGACCATGGATCGCCGCATCGCCCACCTGGACATGGATGCCTTCTACGCATCGGTCGAACTGCAGCGCTACCCGCAGTTGCGGGGCCTGCCACTGGTCATAGGCGGAAGGCGCCACGAGGGTCCGGTCGAGCAGGGCAGCGAGCTGATCTTCCCGCGGCTTCGCTCCTACGCGGGACGTGGCGTGGTCACCACCGCGACCTACGAGGCACGCGCCTTCGGCGTGCATTCCGGCATGGGACTGATGAAGGCCGCAGCCTTGGCGCCCGAAGCGATCCTGCTGCCCGCCGACTTCGATCAGTACGCGCGCTATTCCCGGTTTTTCAAGGCTGCAATCAAGGAAATTGCCCCCTGCGTCGAAGACCGCGGCATCGACGAGATATACATCGACTTGACCGCGGTGCCCGGGGAAACCATCGAACTCGCCCAGCGCATCAAGGACGCGGTGCGCGCCACGACAGGGCTGTCCTGTTCCATCGGCATCGCGGCGAACAAGCTGCTGGCCAAGATCGCCTCGGAGTTGCAGAAGCCAGACGGACTCACGGCAATCACCAACGCGGATCTCGCCACCCGGATCTGGCCGCTTCCTGCGCGTCGGATCAATGGCGTCGGTCCGAGGGCGAGCACCAAGCTCGAGACCCTGGCGTGCGTACCATTGGCCAACTCGCCCAGGCGCCAGTTGGCACGCTCATCGAGCATTTTGGTGAGCGCTACGGACGCTGGCTGGCCGATGTCGCCCAAGGACACGATCAGCGCCCCGTCGTAACGGAGCGCGAACCGAAGTCCGTCAGTCGCGAAACCACTTTCGAGCGCGACCTCGATCCCGGGCGGGATCGGGATGCTCTTTCCCGAACTCTCCTCGCCTTATGCGAGCGCATAGCCAGCGATCTGGGACGCAAAGGGTATGCGGGCAAGACCATCGGCGTGAAGCTGCGTTACGCCGACTTTCGGACCGTGACCCGCGATACGACGCTCGAGTACCCGACAGGCGACCCACAGACCATACGCAGGGCGGCGAGGGTCGCTCTGAAGCGGGTCGCGCTTGATCGCAAGCTACGTTTGCTCGGGGTCAGAGTGGGGTCGCTTGTACGCGCTGCTCAGCAAGCGCAGGACAGCAGGGCCGATCGCCCGATTGTGCACGATGGCGAAACCGGCGAGACTTTACGACTATTTGACTGACGTCGCCGCCACGCAACGAATCTGGGTGAGGCGATCGGTCCAAGAAACCACGCGCTTCCTCGCGTACGCCAAGAATCCGACTGGCAAGCCTGTTATGGTCGCTATGCAAAGCTTTGCATAGCGACCCATCAACGACATTAGTCGCGCGCAATCTGCTCGCCTCGAAGCAATCGCTCGCTCTCCCGTCGCAGCCTGTAGCGGACAGACAATCGGTACCTTCCAAAAAAGGAAATAGAGTTACTTGTACCTGGCCCGCGCTCAAGTTGCGTACAGCAGCCGGGCTGCGGCAGCGAGGTCCGGCGCGATGGCGCCCCAGCTTTCCATGCGCTGGGTCCCGGCGAATGTCGGCTGAATCCAGATTGCGCGGATGCCGGATCGCCAAGGCCCGAATACGTCCGTTTCCAGCGTGTCGCCGATCATGAGGGCCGTGGGCGCCGCCACGCCCAGGCGGGAAAGCGCGGCGGCGTAGACAGCGCTTTCCGGCTTGAAGGCGCCCAGCTCCTGCGACAGCAGCATGGCCTCAAAGAAGCGCGACAGGCCCAGTTGATCCATCTTTGCCTGCAGCGAACACGGCGCGTTGGACACGGCCGCCAAACGAAACCGGCCGGACCAGGCCTGCAAAATCTCAAGCGCTAGCGCGAACGGTGCGATGCATCCATCATCTTCGCGCAGCAGGGTGCCGCCCAGGTCGAGCAGTATCGCTTGCAGGCCCGGCGCTTCAGACGGTGAGCTAAAATATGCGCGCGAAGCGTTGCGCAGGGTGAAGATCGCCGCTTCGTTCACCCAGGCGCGCACCTCGGCTGGCGGAATGCGCGCCCTGGCTGGCGCCCAGGCATTGAGTCGGGCAAGAGCACGGCTGGCGCCGCACGGTGCCAGCCCATCGGCCAAAAGCCTTGGTAGGATCTCGCCAAACAGAATCGAAGTTCCCCGCGGCTGCACGCCCGTGGAGAGTGCAAGCGCTTGCGCCGAGGCGATCATGGCGGCCTTCGCCTGACGCGCACTCGAGGGCTGGGTGCAAGTCTCCAGCGCGAAGCTCAGCAGCTTCTGGAACTCTCGGTCGCCTGATTTCGCCTGCGAGCGCAAAACGCGGCGCTGGTAGGCTCGGATGCGAGCCGGCGCTCGCACCCAGAGGGTTTCGGAAAGCAGCGAGATGATCTGGACGTCGCCTGCTACTATGCCCTGGGCCAGATCGGTTTCTTCGATCACCATCACCTCCACCGGCATGCGGAGCTGCGCAGGCAGCGGTTCAAGGACCGAAAGGCCGCGGGCCACGCCTGAGCAGACCACCAGTAGGTCTAAGTCCGCGCAGGCGCGCAGGCCGACTCCGGCCTGGAGCGACCGGGCCACGGAGCCGAAGATGCCTACGGCGCGGATGCTTGGATGCGAGAGCGACTCAAGCCTGGACAATAGGGATCGCGCGGATACCTGCACTTACGCTCCGGGCGCCGGAAGGTTCCAGCTTCTGCCAGCAGTTCGGGTCCTCACCCATCAGCCGCCCCGTCCAGGCCAGCGCCTCGGCCCGGCAGCCGCGGCAAACTGAGAAGTTCTGGCACTTGCCACACACCTTGTAGTTGTCCTTGGACCGTACCAGATCGAGGTCGCTTCCGGCGGCCCAGATTTCGTAGATATCGTTCTTAAAGATGTTGCCCACCACGTTGGGCACGAACGGGCACATCAGCACGTCACCGTTTGGCCGAACATACAGATAGGTCAGGCCCGCGCGGCAGCCGCCGACGATTGCGTTGGGATCCCCCAAATCCTCGGCGGCTTGCTTGAGGCACGTGTCCTCGCAGTTGTAGAGTGCATCCTTAATGAGGATGTGCATGTCGCTGTACTTTTCGGCCAGCGCGTGCACTGTCTTCACCACCTCGCGGTAGCGGGCTGGACCCATCCAGGTTGCGTTCTTGGCATTAGCGCGGCCGGTCTTCTTGGGCCGCTGGAATGCGACTCCATATGCGCCGAGGGCGATTGCCAGTTTGACGATGTACTCCAGGTCGTCGGCGCCGAAGTCGCCAATGATGGTCTGGATCCAGAACTTGATGCCGCGCTCGCGAGCGCGAAGCATAGTGCGCGCGGACTTCTGGAAGCTTCCCCTGCCACGGTGGTGATCGTGGACCTCTTCCCGGCCATCAATGCTGATGCCCAGGCGAATATCAAGCTCGGCCACCCAGTCCAACTGCCCGTCGGTCGTTTCTGTGGCGTTGGTGAGGATACTGAACTCTTCGAAGAGGTACCGGGTGTCGCGGCAGATTAACTCGATGTCCGGGTGCAAGAAGGTCTCACCCCCGGAGAGTGACAATGTGTGCACGTCCGCGCTCACGCGGTGCAGCAGGTCGAGCACGCGGCGCGTGCTCATTACCGTGTCCTTCGTGGGCGAGCTTTCTGTGTAGCAGAGCCGGCAGGCTAGATTGCACGTGTCGATGATCTCGACCGTGAAGTTCTTCAGGTTGGCCGCCGGGTAGGTACCCTCAAGGCTAGGCATCAGCCTTCCCCTTCTTGAACTTGACACCTAGCTCGCGGAGTGCGGCTTCGGTCGCCTCATCCATCTTCACAAGTGGCGTGTGCTTTGTCACCCCACCGGCTTCCGGCTGACTGGTGCATGCACAGTAGTGTTTTCCGTCGAGCACCGTTACCGTGAGCACGTTCTTCAGTGCTTTAGCGCGCTGCTTGGGAACAACTTTCGTCGTCTTCACTCGAGTGGCCATGCTGCCTCCTGGGTTGGGTTGCGGGGCGGAAATCGACGATCACTTTCTGCTGGCTCGGAACCGGGCACTGCACGTCTTGGTCGCGGTACGTCGCCCATCCCTGCGCATTCCAGGCGGCGGCGATGCTGGTATCGCGCAAGCTGGCGGACTTGTCTGACTTGTAGCCAATGCA
Source organism: Burkholderiales bacterium (assembly GCA_016791285.1). The sequence goes on along the minus strand of JAEUMX010000355.1, from coordinate 4,081 downwards.
GGGCGACACCGTCCCGTCGTGATTGATGACCATGTAGGCCCGCCCGACCTTGCAGGGCCCGAACGGGAAGCTCTCGGCCAAGCGCTGCTTCTTGTCGATGTTAATGCCGGTCCACCCGCGGGTAGACGCATGCTCCTGCAATTCGGCGGCGACCTGGCGCCACGCCTCGTCGGACAGGTCGTTGTTGGCGCATTCGTTCGCGGCCCGGCCGAGCGAAAACTGGCGCGAGATGTTGACTATGTCGATGCTCGCGGCGGCAGCCCGTTCGACGATCTGCGGCAGCTCGGCCGCGTTTAGCTGGTTGGCAACCGTATTAATCTGCGTGTGCGTGCGCCCGCTCAGGCTCTCGGTGGCTTTCAGTACCCGCTCCAGCTCGCGGCCCGCCCGCCCGGACAAAGCAGCGAACGTGGCCGGAGTGACGCCATCCAATGAGATGACTACCTTGTCAAAACACGCCGCCACTTCGTCCAGTGAACGGTCTAGCAGCACGGCATTGGAGAACAAGGTAGTGTGTGTACCCAACGCCCTGATCCTCTCCAGGCGCGGAAACAATGCGCCGTAACGCTGCTGCCAAAGCAGCGGCTCGCCGCCGGTGACAATCAGGCGAAAGACCGGGTTCTCCTCCAGCTCGTCGAAGATGCGCGTGAACAGCTCCATGGGCATGTCGTACTTGCTATCGGAAGTCGGCAGTTCACCGAGGCAGCAGTACGGGCAGGAAAAGTTGCAACGTGAAGTCAGCTCCAGCAGGATCTCGTGCGGCCGCGACAGGCGATGACCCAACCCATCCTCGTGCTGCACAAGGTAGCGTCCCGGACTCAATCGGATGCGATCGGCCTTCACTTCGAACGCCTTGGCCTCGGCCACATAGCGCACAAACGTATCACCGAAGATCTTGCGCACCTCGTCGACTGGCTGGAACTGCAAGAGCTCGTCGAGATAAGGCGAAGCAGCCACCGGAAGTGAGAGCATCTGCTGCGTCCCGGCCAGCCAGAGTGAAAGCCGTTCATGTGAGCGACCGTCGTCAAGCGGATGGCGCGGACGCTCGAGCAGCTGGGTGGGTGCCGTGCTCGCTTTCGTGGCGAGGATAGGAACGATACGTCGATCTTGACGAATGCGCACGGAACCTCCCCGTACCCAAGTGGACAATCTCGCACCGGAAAGCCAAGGTGACGTGCGATTAATGGGCGATTCTGCCGACCATCCTTGTGCAATGTCAACCTCCGCGCTCCACTGCCGAACCCTGTTGAGAATTACATAAGCCATGACAGCCGATTGCGCTTGGGCGCGTTATCTGACTGTGTGTTCGATCGGAGACTCGGCTCATGGCGAAGATGGACGAGGCAACGCGCAAGCGAGTGCGTGCGGGGCGGCTGATACTGTCCGACAAGTCTCCGGCCGAAGTGGCGAAGGCGGCTGGCGTGAGGCTGGCTCGTTATCCCAGTGTCGCGTTGCGCGTGCCGATCGAGACACTCGGTGCAGCCGACGGCCGCACCGAGTGTTTCGGAGGAACAATGCGAACAGCGATTCGCCTATGTACAGGCAACGCCGTGATCAGGCCGCTTCCGCCATTTGCTTCCAGTCGCTGGCCGGAAGCTCGATCAGCTTGCCGCCCAGCGCCTCGAGCTCCGTCGCCCGATCGTAATCGTCGACGTCGTGCGAGGAATGCGTCACGGCGTTGACCAGCCCGTAGGCGGACAGATCGCCTTCGACGATGAGGTGGCGCAGCACACCGGCGCGCTCAGACTCGTTGAGCGTGTAGCGATTGGCGAGCACCTCGACGGCTTTCACGGGATCGCCGGTGAGCTTGATGGCGAGCGTCTTCTGCATCTTCTGCGCGACCTGACGGAACGTCGCTTCTGAAACCGCTGCGTCGACCACGTCCCGCACCTTCAGGAAAAAGGCTTTGTCGTCCGCGGCCAGGGTGTCGTCCCTGAACACGGTGATCGCTTCCTCTTCCGATTGCAGCACACGTCCGACGTGCGTCTTGCGCAAGGCGCGATCCGACGCAATCAGACCGTTCCGGCATACCAGTCGATAGACCAGGGGCTGCACCGACAGCGTCCCGTGACCGACTTCGGAGTTCGTGATCACGATGCCGGCCTGCACCACATCCCCAGGGGCGATCTCGTACTCGACCCGCGGCGTGACGACCTTGAGGTAGAGCTTCGTCTCAGTCAGTTCGACCGACTCGAAGCGCGCACCAGCAAGCCGCTGCAGGATCGGCAGGACATTCTCCGCCAGATCGTAGTTGTCCAGGCGGCGGTAGCGGTCGGACAGCACCGCGCGCACCTGCCCATCCAGCGTACGAATCATCCTTCGCTCACTGTCGGTCTGAAGCCAGGTATTCACATTGCGGTCGAGAAGACCCGGTTGCACCGTCCGCATGCGTTCGAAGTACGCGAAGGGGATCTTCAGCTTTTCGGCCAGCTGCCGGCGCGCAAGAGTTGTGATGCCGTACTCGCCGCCGCCATTGCCTGCATCGATCGTCATCCTGCAACTGCCACCCTCCTCGGTACGGCACTGCAGGAGCGACGAGGGCACCACGAGGTCCCGCTTCGTCGCGAGTTGGCGCTCCAGTTCCTGCGCCAGACTTACGAGACTACGTCCGCTTTTCATATCGAATACTCCAAAGAGAAGCGGGGACGGCGGACCCCATGACGGGGATGCACATCCCCGCTGGGGTCAAAGAACCGGATCGGAGGATTCCGAGCCGGACAAAGGGCGCAACTTCCGTTACGCCGACTACGTTGGCTGCCTGCAGGGGATGGGCGCCCCTTCAGGCATCGCTACACAGCGCTACAAGAGGCCCCTTTCGGCAAAGGACACCGCTGCGGCCGCGCCGACCACGAAGTGGTCGAGCACCTTGACGTCGACCAGGGCCAGCGCCTGCTTCAGCGCGCTGGTCAGGAGCTCGTCAGCACGGCTCGGTTCAGCCACGCCTGAGGGATGGTTGTGGGCGAAGAGCACAGCCGCCGCGTTGAGGAGGAGACTTCTCTTCACGACTTCCCGTGGATAGACCGAGGTCTGGGTCAGTGTGCCGCGGAACATCTCCTCGGCTGCGATCAAGCGGTTCTGCGTATCCATGAACACGACGAGAAAGACTTCGTGGTGCCGGCCTTCCAGCGTGACGCGCAGGTAGTCGCGCACCGTTGCGGGGGACGACAGGCAATCCCGCTGACGGAGTGCTTCTGCGAGGGACCGGCGCACCAGTTCCTTGGCGACCTGAAGCTTCGTTATCACCTTGGGCTGCGGGTCGTACGATGCGACGGACTCGTTCAACAGTGTCGAGAGGCTGCCGCCCGCGTCCTTGAGCATTCGCGAAGCCGCCTTGCTCCCGACCATCACGCCGAGCAGATCGACATCCGACATCGCTTCAATGGGCTGACTCATGGTGTTCTCCCTCAAGAGAAAGGGGAACACCCTCCCCCTTGGGGAAGAGAAGCTCCCCAAGGGTTGGATGTAACGGACGACTACTGAATCGTGACCGTCCTAAGCCGCGACGGTCTCGGCTTCGCTCACTGGTGCCGGCTCGGGCAGGTCAATCGCTTCGCCGTTGACCTTGGCGAACTTGACCCGCAGCAGACGGCCCTTGATGCTCACGCCGGGCTGTCCCTTCTTGTCACCTTTCTCGAAGGTGAAGAGTTCGGGATAGATGTCGGCGATCTTGAAGCCGATGATCACCGTCTTCTCGGCGGCGACATCGGGCTCGAGGAGCTTGACGATCTTCCGGGCCTCGGCACCGCTCACCCTGCAGTCGAACTTGGTGTAGCCGAGATCAGCGGTGCTGCCTCGCATCGCGGACACGGTGCAGGCCAGAAACTCCTGGCCCTTCTTGGGCTTTACCGTACGCACGCGGTTGAGATAGCCGACGCCTTCGACGTGCAAGTTGAAGAATGACGAATTGGCTTGATCAGACATGAGGGTCTCCTTGCATAGGGAATATAGGGAGACCCTGCCCCGACCGGGGAGGGGACTCCCCGACTGGGATGAAGCGACTGACGACTACCTCCGAGCCTTGCGGCCACCGGTTCTCAGGAGATCTGACCGGTTTCGGCGCTCTTGCGAGCAAAGGGCGATGCGT
>JAEUMX010000330.1 GCA_016791285.1 Burkholderiales bacterium | reverse complement strand
AAAGGCTGCGGGCCGCAGCACGCTTCGCTTCGTCGATCCCGAGATGCAGGCCGCAATAACCGCGCGCGCGGCGATGGAGGCCGAGCTGCGGCGAGCTCTTCGGGATAGTCAGTTCTTGCTGCTCTATCAACCCCAGGTGGATTCCGCGGGACGCGTCACGGGCGTCGAGGCACTCGTGCGCTGGCGGAACCCGCAGCGCGGCCTCGTGTCGCCGTCGGAGTTCATTCCCCTGGCCGAGGAAACGGGGCTGATCCTCCCCCTCGGTCGTTGGGTGCTTGAATCCGCCTGCGCCCAGTTGGCAGCGTGGTCAGCCAAGCCGGACACCGCCGGACTCGCGATAGCGGTAAACGTCAGCGCCCGCGAGTTTCACCATCCGGATTTTGCACAAGGTGTGATGGACGCGCTCGATCGCACGGACGCGGATCCGCGGAAGCTCACCCTGGAGTTCACGGAGAGCCTGTTGCTGAACGACATGGAGGATGCCATCACGAAAATGGCCGCTCTGAAAGCGCGCGGTGTCGGCCTGTCTCTCGACGACTTCGGCACCGGCTATTCGTCGCTCAGGTACGTAAAGCACTTGCCACTGGATCAGTTGAAAATCGATCAGTCGTTCGTGCGGGACGTGTTGACCGATCCAAACGATGCCGCCATCGCCCGCGCCATCCTCGCCCTGGGTCAAAGCCTCGATCTATCAGTGATAGCCGAGGGGATAGAAACCGAAGCGCAGCGGGACTTTCTCGCCAATAATGGCTGCCGCGCGTTCCAGGGCTATCTCTTTGGACGCCCGGTGAGCGTGGAGGCGCTGCGTGTGAAGAGAACCGAGGCACCCTGACCACCTCCGCCCCGCGGCCCTGAAGTCATCCGGACGAGTATCGCCCCCACGTTCTCCATGTCCGACATCAGTTCTCCATCCTCGCCAGTCGCGCGCTTTCGAGCCACAGTCTTTCTGCAGCGACATCGTCTTGCGCCTCCCGCGCCGGCGATGCGATGCGGCACCGATGGAAGTACTCGCCGCTGTCGTGGGCGACATCGTCGGACGTGGCGCGATGGACGATCGTTCTGGCTCCCTCCTCCGGCGAGATCGCCAGGAGTTTGGCGAGACGAACGACCCACGCGCCCAGTCCTCCACTTTCGTCGCCAAAGCGCGTCGCGACAAAACCGGGATGCAGACAGTTGGCGGTGACCCCGGTACCGGCGAGGCGACGCGCGAGCTCCCGCGTATGGAGGATATTGCACAGCTTGGAGCGCCCGTAGACCTTGAACCCCGAGTAACCGCGCGTCGATTGCAGATCGTCGAAGTCAAGCCGCGCACCCCGGTGCGCCTCCGAGGCGGTATTGATCACCCGCGACGGTGCCGACGCGACCAGGCGTTCGCTCAGGCCATGCGTCAACACGAAGTAGGCCATGTGGTTGAGGGCGAACGTAAGCTCCAGTCCGTCCTCGGTGACGCGGCGCTTGTTGAACATGGCGCCGGCGTTGTTGATCAGCACGTCGATGCGCGGCTCCGCCTCGGCAATCTCCTGCGCCACGCGCTTCATCTCGGACAAGCGCGCAAGGTCCGCGTAACGGACGCAATGAGCGATACCCCGCCCGCGCTCGCGCAGGCGGGCGAGCACCACCTCGGCACGGGCCTTGTCGCGCGCCACCAGCACGAGGCGCGCACCCCGCTCCGCCAGCCGCTCCGCCGCGACCCGGCCGATGCCTGACGTCGCCCCGGTGATGACGACAACCTTGTCTTTCACGAGCCTCAGTGATATCCCACGCGCTGCGACCGGGCGCGGCTTACGCCCACAGCGGGATAAAGATCCACGCAGCGTTTGGACTCTAGCGCTTAAACGCTGAACGTTACGCTCTAATGCTCGAACGAATATTGTGTTTGAGCTGCTCGCTCATGGTTATGCGAACCTCTAAGTATTTGTGCGGCAAATAGTCGACTTTGAGGTCGTTGACAATCTTTTGCAGGACCGACTGAACCGATACCCTATTCCTTCCTATCCAAAGTGGCCGGTGATGTCCAATCTTCGCAGATTGTTCAGCCCTCCTGACATTCTCAACTTGTGCAGGAACCGTATCAACGCCAAAACCCTTGAACCATCTGTTTAGATGGGCGCATCCCGGACCGAACAGATCAGGCATGTCAATTCTGTGCAGCTTGGCTTCCGCAAAGTACTCTCGGACCTTGTCATACAAGCGGTTGGGTCTCAGGGAATCGAAGCCGAGATCCACGCCGCCTGCCGGCGATAATCCCAAACGAATGTACTTTTCCAGCGTGTCTATCGCCGGTATCTTTTCGAAGACGTGGTAGTCCTGAGCAAAGTGACTGTGAAGGAGATCGGCAGGGTCTCGCTCCACCCAAAGTATCTCTAGGTCGATGCCCCAACTCGACTCGAGCTTGTGCAGTCTTTCTGCAATCAACGATGGAGAAGTAACCGAAATGCCACGCCAGCCATGATCAACCGGATCCAATAGCGACGAGAATATCGCCTCGTCGGAGAAAAGCAGGGGTTCAGCTCCGATCTCCCCGAATTTTTCCCTCTCCTGCCGAACTATGGAGTCGTGGAACTGCTCGACGTTCTTCTCGAAGTATGCGTCCGACGCGAAGCAAACCAAATGGGTGAACTCGGGAAAGATTCGAGTCTCGCTGAATGGTGTTTTACCGAGATATCTTATGCCCTTCAGATTCGGGAAAACATGCTTCTGTAGGCTCGTGCTACCAGTTTTCGGCCATCCACAATGCAAAATGAATCTTCGCTTTTCTGCCATCTGGATCACCCGTGCCGCGTTGGGTTGCATTGTGAGCCTGCAGCTCGTGTTACCGCACTGGAGGCACCTCCATCCGAGCAATCAAGGATGTACCCTGCTCTTCGCATTTCCATGGCCACCCTCTGGCGGACGGAGTCAATATAGCCCAATCTTGGACCTCACGTCACGCGCACGCTAACACCTGTCCGCCGGTTCGGCAGTGTGGTGACCTCTCCCGGGGACAGCACGAACTCGTGGAGGGGCAAGAACTGAAACGTTGCGTTCGCGTAAGCGCGTGCGCGCACCGGTACGCCCGCGTCGTTGGTGAGCGAGATCGGTGTGACGGCGCCGACGCGATCAGGCGTTCGCGAAGACCCTCCGTCAAGAGGAAGTAGGTCATGCGGTTGAGCGCGAACGTGCGCTCGAGCCCGTCTTCGGTCACGCGTCGTGCGTTGAACATGGCGCCGGCATTTTTGACGAGCACGTCGATGCGCGGCTCCGACGCGGCGATGTCACGCGCCACCCGCTTCGTCTCGGACAAGCGCGCAAGGTCCGCGTAGTGGACGCAATGAGCGATACCCGGCGCGCGCTCGCGCAGCCGGGCGAGCGCCACCTCGGCACGGGCCTTGTCGCGCGCCACCAGCACGAGGCGAGCTCCCCGCTCGGCCAGCCGCTCCGCCGTGACCTGGCCGATGCCTGACGTCGCTCCGGTGATGACGACGACCTTGCCTTTCATTCAGGGTCCCGCCGCCTCAAGCACTGCTCCCGGGTCCCTGGCGCCCTATGCGCTGCGCCACGATCGCATAGCGCCCCTTGTCCCGCCCGGAAGTCGGCGCGTTCATGAACTCGGCCACCAGCGGCGCGAACCCGAGTTCCCCGAGCAGGACCAGCACACGATCAGGCGAGTGCGAATCGTAGAAAAACGTCTCCCCGAACATGGTATCGGTGAAGGCAGGGTGCTCCGACCCGCCGACGGTAAACATCAGCCTCCCGCCGGGCACGAGACTGCGCGAGATGCCTTCGAGCAGCCGTTCGTGCAGCGCGCGCTCGAGGTGAAACAGCGCGTCCCAGCAGACGACTGCCGCGTACCGGTCGCGCAGGATGAATTCGTCGAGCGGCGATTCGACCCAGTTCGCCTGCGGGTAACGACTGCGGGCGATTGCGAGGAGTTCCACGGCCTGGTCGACACCGGTCAGACAGTGGCCTCGGGCGAGCACGTATTCCGCGATGGGACGGCCGGTGCCGCAGCCGAGGTCGAGGACCGCGGAGCGCGCAGGCAACCCCTCCAGCAGAACGTCTACGTAGTGTTGCTCGCGCCCGTAGAAGCCGACACGCGCAAGGTCCCAGGCCACCGCGATACGGTTGTACGACTCGCGGTTCATGGCAGCAGAATGCCGCTTTCCGTCGAAACAATCGGGTGCCGCCATCGCCTCAGTCGACGCGCACGCTGATGCCACTTTCACCGGTCGACAGTACCGTCGTATCACCCGGAGCGAGCTCGATCTCCTGCCGGGGCGCGAACTGGAACGTCGCGCTGGTAAACACGCGCACCCGCAGCGGTGCGGCAGTCTCGTTGCCGAGCGAGAACGACGCGGCGCCCGCGCCACCGCCGATGTCAGTCGAGCCGGTGCGCAGGAAATCCCGTACCGCATCCGTCAGCCCCCTGGGCTCGGCGGCGCCACCGTGCGGCAGCACCGTGAAGGCGAGGCCCTCGCGAACCAGGAGCGCCAGCGTCGCGCCTGGCGGCACGCTGTGATCGCGGCTGCGCGCGCCGCTCGGTGCACCTGCCTCGTCGAGCCAGGGCGAATCACCGTCGCTCATGAACGCATTGGATCGATGCCAGACGCGAACGATGAAGGCGCGCGCGGGGTCGGTGTTGCGAATGCGCAGCGCCGGCATCAGAAGCACGACCGGACCCACGTCGCGAACGCGACGAGCAGGTCGGGACGGAAGTAGGCGGCGAAGCCCCACGCGAGCGCCGCGGCGAGCCCGCCTGCCGCAAGCAGGCGCAACGCGGCACCACGTCGCGACGCAATCATGCGCGCGCCCCCGCGCTCGCCGGTGCCGCTACCGGCCGCTCGTCGATCGGAAGGTTGAGGAGCGCGGCGACCACCGCGAGGCCGATGCAGAGAATCCACACGAGCTGATACGAGCCGGTGGCGTCGAACAGATAACCGCCGAGCCATGCGCCGAGGAAGCTGCCGATCTGGTGGCTGAAGAACACGAAGCCCGATAGCATGGAGAGATACTGCACGCCGAAAATCTGCGCGACGATGCCGTTGGTGAGCGGTACCGTGGAAAGCCACAGCAGCCCCATCGCGGCCGCGAAGAGAGCTGCGGAGAGCGGCGTCACGGGCAGCGCGATGAAGATCGCGATGACGATCGCACGCGCGGTGTAGAGAACCGACAGCAGGTATCTCTTCGTGTAGCGCCCGCCCAGCAACCCCGCGCCGTAGGTGCCGAAGATGTTGAAAAGCCCGACCAGGGCGAGCGCCAGCATGCCCACCTGCGCCGGCTGGCCCTGGTCCGCGAGATAGGCCGGCAGGTGCGAGGCGATGAAGACCACCTGGAAGCCGCAAACGAAAAAACCGAGCGTGAGCAGCCAGAACCCCCGGTGCCGCGCCGCCTCGCCGATGGCCTGGCCGACGGTCTGCTGGTGTCCCGTGCCCACGTGGCCGGATCGCTTTTCCACCAGCGCCGAGGACAGGGGCACCATCAGCGCCCCCAGCGCCGCCATCACGAGCAGCGCGGACATCCAGCCGAGGCTGCCGATCAGCGTCTGCCCCACCGGCACCATCATGAATTGCCCGAACGAGCCGGCGGCACCCGCGATGCCGAGTGCCGCGCTGCGCTTCTCCGCGCTCACCGTCCGCCCGATGACGCCGTAGACCACACTGAACGTGGTCCCCGACAGCCCGAAACCGATGAGCAGCCCGGCACTGCCGGCGAGCGCGAGCCCGGTGCTCGAAGCGGCCATCAGCACCAGGCCGAGCACGTAGAGCAGCGCGCCGGCGACCAGGACCCGCCCTGCCCCATAGCGATCCGCGACGAATCCGGTGAACGGCTGGGTCGCGCCCCACGCGAGGTTCTGGACCGCGATGGCGAGCGAGAACACCTCCCGGCCCCAGCCGAAGTCGGCGCTCATCGGCTGCAGGAAGAGTCCAAAGGCGTGCCGGATGCCCATCGAAAGCGTCACGATGAGTCCGCCGCAGAGAATCACCACACCCGGGGTGCGCCAGTTGGCTGTCATTGTCTTCACCTTGATCGATCGCGATGCGCCGCGCGTGTGGCCGGCTTGGAGGATGGCGCCGGCGCGCTCCGAACTTCACGCAGCAGCGCGGCAAGACGCCGCAGCATGTCGTCCAGCGCCTCCCCGCCGAGGGCGTTGCGCACCACCTGCTGTGCCCGCGCCCAAAGCGGCCGGGCACGCGCAATCGCCGCGCTGCCGGCTCGCGTCACCACGACGCGGCGCGTGCGCGGATCGTCACCCGCCGAGACTTCGATCAGCCCCTGCCGCTCCAGCGGCTTCAGATTGCGCGTGAGCGTGGTGCGATCGAGTTCCATCGCCTCGGCCAGCTCGCCGAGACGCGGCTCACCCGCCCTTTCGATCGCGAGCAGCAACGAAAACTGTGTGACCAGCAGGCCGCTCGGCGCGAGCATCTCGTCGTAGAGCCGGGTGACCGAGCTCGCAGCCCGCCTCAAGTTGATGCAGACACATTTCGTCGCCACGTTCCGCGACCCCGTTACGTGTATATACACGTATTCTGCGGCGAGCACCCCGCCTTGTCAACTCAATGCAGGGTACTAGGGTCTGTTCACGTCTTGAGCGGATCGGTGCTCGTTGCCGCCCGGGCGCGCTTGGCCGATTCCAGCGCCTCGGCTTCGCCGCGATAGACCTCGGGCGACACGCCATGTCGGCTCATTTTCATCCCGATCATCATGCGCATGAAGGCACTCGTGCTGTACCGGCTGACGCTCACGTAGAAACGCTCCACGACGTCGCGCACCATGCTCGCGTAGTCGTCGGACAGGTCGAACGGGACGCTGAAGTTGTCGTAGTTGACGATGGTCGCCACCTTGCGGCCGAGCGGCGCCAGTGTCGATTCGACCTGCCTGCGGATCGCTTCGATGTCGTCCTTCGTCTTCACCTCCATGTTCTCGAAGTTGATGAAGAAGAGGTTCTCTTCCGGGTCGTAGCGGAAGCGCGATTCGAGCGGCACGCGCATCATGTCGTTGCGCAGACCCATCGGTTCGGGCCGGAAGATGCGCGCGTCCATGAACGCGACCGGCTCGTTGATCACCGGCTTGAAGTCCATGTACGGCAGGATGTCGCGATCGATGTCGATGCCCGGCGCGATCTCGATCAGCTCGAGCCCCTCCGCGCAGAGACGGAAGACGCAGCGCTCGGTCACGTAGAGCACCGGCTGACCGCGGCTCACCGCGACCTTGCCGCTGAAGGTCTTGTGCTCGACCTCGTTCACGAACTTGCGCGCCTTGCCTTCGGCGGTGATGCGCAGCTTCCCGTCCTCGATCTTCACTTCCAGCCCGCCGGCCGTGAACGTGCCGGTGTACACGACCTTCTTCGCGTTCTGGCTGATGTTGATGAAGCCGCCCGCGCCCGCGAGCTTCGGCCCGAACTTGCTCACGTTGAGATTGCCTTCGCGGTCGGCCTGGGCGAGCCCGAGGAACGTGGCATCGAGCCCGCCGCCGTCGTAGAAGTCGAACTGGTCGGGCTGATCGATGACCGCGGCCGTGTTCACCGCAGCGCCGAAATCGAGGCCGCCCGCGGGTACGCCGCCGACGACTCCCGGCTCCGCGGTGAGCGTCATGAGGTCGATGATCTTCTCTTCGTTTGCCACCGCCGCGATGCCTTCAGGCATGCCGATGCCGAGGTTCACGACGCTGTTCGGCGCCAGTTCGAGCGCGGCGCGGCGCGCGATGATCTTGCGCTCGTCCAGCTCCATCGGCGGCAGCGATTCCACCGGCACGCGGATCTCGCCGCTGTACGCCGGGTTGTATTGCGTCGCGAACGTCTGCCAGTGATGCTCGGGCTTGGAGACGACCACGCAATCCACGAGGATGCCCGGCACCTTGACGTCGCGCGGGTTGAGCGAATTGCGCTCCGCCACGCGCTCGACCTGGGCGATGACATAGCCGCCGCAGTTTTTCACCGCCGTCGCGATCGCCAGCACTTCCAGCGTGAGCGCCTCCTTCTCCATCGTCAGGTTGCCGTCCGGATCCGCGGTCGTCGCGCGAATGATGCCGACATTGATGGGGAATGCCTTGTAGAAGAGATAGTCCTTTCCATCGATCGGCATCAGGCGGACGATGTCCGTGGTCGTGCGCTCATTGAGCTTGCCGCCGCCGTTGCGCGGATCGACGAAGGTGCCGAGTCCGACGTGGGTGAGCGTGCCCGGCTTGCCGGCGGCGATGTCGCGAAACAGATGGCTGATCACGCCCTGCGGCAGGTTGTAGCCTTCGATCTGATTCGCCAGCACGAGCTGCTGCAGCTTCGGCACGAGCCCCCAGTGGCCGCCGATCACCCGCGCGACCAGTCCCTCGTGGCCAAAGTGGTTGAGCCCGCGCTCGCGGCCGTCGCCCTGCCCTGCCGCATACACCAGCGTCAGGTCGCGCGGTCTGCCCTGCGCCTGCTCGCTCGCCGCCCGCTGCGCGAGGAAGTATTCCTCGACGGCGACCGCGATGCCCTCGGGAAATCCGATGCCGACGAATCCCCCCGTCGCCACGGTGTCGCCGTCGCGGATGAGCCGCACCGCCTCCTCCGCCGAGACCACCTTGTTGCGCCGCGCCGGCAAGTTGCCGCTCAGAACCGGATGGACCCGCTCGAGATTGCTCATGCCCTCTCTCTCTCTCCTAGGTTTTGACCGAAACAGCGCCGGCCTACTGATGAACCACCAGCACGTCGCAGGGCGCACGGTGCACCACTGCGTCGGTGGTGCCGCCGAACAGCCACGACAGCCACGCGCGCGCCCGGCCGCCCACGACGATGAGATCGACCGCCCGTTCCCGCGCGATCTCGACGATGACCGGCCCGATCGTCGTCGATGCCACCACCTCCGTCGTCACGTCCGGCAACCCGGACTCGCGCGCAAGTTGGTCGAGCAAGGCCTGCGCAGCGCGTTCGAGGCGGTGACCGCCGTAATCGATGCCGGTCGGAATCGGTCCCGTCCCCCTCGGCAGTGGCGAGCCGGGCTCGGTCAGCTCGCCGTCGATCGGCATCTGCAATTCACCGCCCGCCTCGCGCTCGTCGACCACGTGCACGAGCGTGAGCTTCGCGCCGAACGTGCGGGCAAGCTGCTTCGCCCGTGGCAGGACTTTCTCGTGGTCGACGGCAAGGTCCGCCGCCACCAGGATGTGGGTGTACTCGCTCATCTCCGTTCCTCAGTAGACCCAGATCGGCTCGTAGTCCTCACGGCGGAGCTCGTCCGGAATCGGCACGACCTTCATTCGATTGTATTTCGCGACGATGCGTTCGAAGGTACCGTCGGCGCGGATCTCCTGGAACGCCTTCTGCCATTTCGCCGCCTCGGCATCGGACAGCGATTTCGATCCCGCGAGCCAGATTTCGCTCGGCCGCACGATCTCGCCGATGTTGAGCACGGTGGGGTCGCCCCCCACTTCGCGATACGCGTAGATCACCATCTGGCGCGGCGCAAGCCAGGCGTCGATGCTGCGGTCGCGGAGCTTGCGGGCGTTGATCCACTCCTCCGGAGCCGGCTCGATGCGGGTGAAGCCCTTTTGCTTGAGCAGTGCCTGGGCGCCGCTCAGGAGCAAAACACCGGTCGGCCGGTTCTTCACCTTCTCGAGACTCGAGACGTCGACCCCCTGGCCGCCGACCAGGATCAGGTCATCGTCGACCAGCTTCACCAGCCAGCGATACTTGTCCTCGCGCTCGGCCGTGCGGGTGAGCGCGAGGATGCCCACGTCGGGCTCGGTCATCGCGACCTGCTGCGCCGTACGCCACGGCATGAACTCGATGAGCTCGGACTGGCCGTCGATCCGCTTCGCCATCGCCTCCACGGCCTCGTAGACGACGCCCTGGCCGGGCCCGGGAAACTCGGAGACGGAGGCCGAGGGCACCCGATAGCTGTATGGCGGGAGGTCGGCCGCGAGCAATCGCAGCTCCCCGGCACGGGCCGGCGCGAGCAGGAGCGCTGCGACCAGCAGGACGATGAGGCGCACCATGGTCGTTCCCCCGCTCAAAACACGCCGAACATCTCGTAGATCACGAGAACCAGGATGCTGGAGGTAAACGCGGACAGCGAACCCACCATGAAGAGATCGTAGTAGGACTCCTTGTGGGTGAGGCTGCAGATCGCGAGCAGGGTGATGACCGCGCCGTTGTGCGGCAGGATGTCCATTGCCGCCGAGCCCAGCGCCGCCATGCGGTGCATGATCTGCGGGTTGATGCCGGCGGCCTGCGCTGCCTGGGCGTAATACTCGCCCATCGCGCCGAGCGCGAGGCTCATGCCGCCGGATGCCGACCCGGTCATGCCCGCGAGCACGGTCACCACCACCCACAGCGACACCACCGGATCCGGGCTCACGGCCTTCAGCGCCTCCCGCACCACCGCGAATGCGGCGAGGCTCGCGATCACGGCGCCGTACGCGACCTCGGAGGCGACGTTCGCCATCGGCAGGAGCGACCCCATGGTGCCCTTGTTCAGGGTGTCGACGACGTTCTTCAGGCGGCTCTTGTTGAGGATGATCACCACCACCACCGCGATCACCATCGCCGCGATGATCGACCAGATGCCGAGCACCGCCGAGAGCGGCACCTTCTTGAATTTGTCCGTCGCCAGATAGCTCGTGTCGATGGCCGGAAAGACATATGCCGTGAACACGTAGTTGAGGCCGAGCACGAGCAGGATCGGAATGAGCGCCACGACGAAGCTCGGCAGATGGCTCTCGTCGACCGCGGCGATCTCT
>JAEUMX010000285.1 GCA_016791285.1 Burkholderiales bacterium | reverse complement strand
CTGCGCGAGGTGTGGCAACTTACCGGCAAGGAGGCGGGCTGGATTGCCGGCGCCTATTTCGGCGGCTACATGCTGGCGGTACCCGTGCTCTCGGGCCTGACCGACCGGATGGATGCGCGCCGCGTGTATCTGGGGTCCTGCGTGCTGGCCGCGGCGGGGCTCGGCGGCTTCGCGCTGCTTGCCGAAGGGCCGATCACGGCCGGCCTGCTGCAGGCGGTGAGCGGCGCCGGGCTGGCGGGCACCTACATGCCGGGCCTGCGCCTGCTCGCCGACCGCATCGGCGGCAGCCGCCAGAGCCGCTACGTGGCCTTTTACACTTCGACCTTCGGCATCGGCACCAGCGCCTCGCTGCTGCTTGCCGGATGGTCGGCCGCGGCGCTCGGCTGGCAGGCGGCGTTCGCACTGGCGGCGCTGGGGCCGCTCGCAGCGGGCCTCATGGTCATCGGCATACTCGTGCCGACGCCGCCGCTTGCTCCCGTCGATCCCGCAGAAACCCCCAGTCCCGCGCCGGGGCGTCTGCTCGCCGACCGTGCGGTGCGGGGCTACGTTCTGGGCTACGCCGCCCATTGCTGGGAGCTCTTCGGACTGCGCTCCTGGATGGTCGCGTTCGTGGCCTTCTGCTATGCGCTCGATCCCGCTTCGGCAGGTGCGCTTGCGCCGGCCACCGTCGCCGCACTGGTCAACCTGCTGGGGCAGCCCGCGAGCATACTGGGCAACGAGATCGCCGTGCGCGTCGGGCGCCGTCGCCTCATCGTCGCCGCCATGCTCGCCTCCGCGTCGCTCGCGTGGCTGACCGGATTCGCCGGCAGCCGCGCGTGGTGGCTCGCGCCGCTCCTGCTCGTGACCTACAACACCGCAGTGATGGCGGATTCGGCGGCGCTCACCGCAGGGCTGGTCGAGATCACGCCTGCGGCGCGGCGCGGGGCGGCGATGGCGCTCTACTCCTTTCTCGGGTTCGGTGCCGGTTTGGCGAGCCCGCTTGCGTTCGGCGCGGTGCTGGACGCCGCCGGCGGGAAGAGCGATCCGGTCGCCTGGGGGCTCGCCTTCGGGAGCCTGGGTGTGCTGTGCGCGCTCGCGCCCCTCGCGATCGTCCGCGGCCGGGTCATGCGAGCCGAATGACGCTGCGGCTGCGCGTGCGGGCGGCTGGGAAGCTATTCCTTGTCGCCCGCCGGGGCCCGTCCTTTGGCGCGGTCGCGGTGCAGCGCCGCGCGCACCAGTAGCATGAAGGTTACCGGCGTGGTGACGGTCATGAAGACGCCGATCAGGATCTCGTGCAGCACAGGCCGCGATTCGTGCGCCGAGAACAGCACCATCGACGCGATCAGGACGCAGCCGGTGCCGAGCGTCGTGCCCATGGTGGGCGCATGGACCCGGTCGTAGAAGTTGCGCAGGCGCAGCAGGCCGAGCGAGCCGATCAGCGCGAGCAAGGCGCCGAGCAGGACGAAGAGCGCCGCCAGCAGCGCGGCGAGGCCCGCGAGCCCGGAGGCGTCGGTCATTCGATCACCTCGCCGCGCAGCAGGAATTTGGCGAGCGCGGCGGTCGCGACGAACCCCAGCGCGCCGATCACCAGCGCCGCCTCGAAGTAGAACGCGCTGCCCTCGCGCATGCCGAAGGTCAGCATGAGCAGCATGGCGTTGACGTAGAGCGTGTCGAGGGCGAGCACCCGATCCTGCGCGCGCGGCCCGCGCAGCAGGCGGAACGTGGCGCACATCATCGCGAGCCCGAGCAGCCCCTGCGCAAGGACGATCGAGCCGGCGAGCAGCGTCTCGCTCATCCGAAGATCTCCCGCAGCCGCCGCTCGTAGCGGTCCTTGATCGTGCGCAGCCAGGCCTGCTCGTCGATGAGATCGAGGACATGAATCGTGAGGACGCCGCGCGCCGAGTCGTACCGCGCCCAGGCCGTTCCCGGGGTCGACGTGATGATGCAGGCCAGCACGGCGAGCCCGCCGGGATGGCGCAGTTCGAGGGGGATGTCCAGGAACCCGGAGGTCTGGCGGCGCTGTCCGGGGAACAGGACGATCCGCGCCACCGCGATGTTGGAGCGCACGATGTCGACGAGGACCAGCCACGCGAGCTGCGCCGCGACCAGTGGCCGCCGCATCCGGCCGCGCGGCACGCCGAGCGCGGCGAGCATCAGCCCGCCGCCGAGTCCCATCAGGGCGCCGAGGATCGCCTGGCCGGCTGCCAGCGTCTGGTTGAGCAGAAGCCAGGTCGCGAAGAGGGCGAGCGAGAGCAGTGGAAACGGCAGCCAGCGGTTCATGAGCGGGGCAGGACCTGTTCTATGTAGCCGCGCGGGGCGTGCAGTGCGCGCGCAGTGTCGTCCATGTAGCGCATCGCCGGCCCGGCAGCGACAGTGAGCGCGAGACTTAAGCCGAGCAGCACGGCGACGGGCGCCATCTCGATCACCCGCACGCGTGGCTCCCGGCGCTCGGGCGACGCCCAGAAGATGCGGATGCCGGCGCGCGAGGTCGCGATGATGGTCGCGAGGCCGGAGAGCGTGAGCATGGCGAGCATCCCCCATCCGGTGGCGGCCGGGATCGGGCTCGGATGGAGCAGCGCGGCGAGGAGCGCGACCTTGGCGACGAAGCCTGGCAGCGGCGGCAGACCGGCGAGGAGGAGCGCGCAGGCGGCAAAGCTCAGGCCCAGGAGCGTCCAGGTTGCCGGGATGGCGATCCCGACCTCTTCCTCGGGCGCCGCGTCGTCGTCGCCGAGCGCGCCGAAAGCCTCGGCGGTGACGGCGAGCATGTCGGCGCCCGGCTCGCGTCCGCGCTCGATCAGCTCGATGAGCAGGAAGAAGGCGCCCGCTCCGAGCGTCGAGGCCACGAGGTAGTACAGGGCGGCGCCGGTGACCGCCGCCTGCCCGGCGCCGACGGCCGCGAGCAGCGTGCCGGAGGACACCAGCAGGCCGTAGGCCGCCAGCCGGGGCAGCTCCTGCGAGGCGAGCACGCCGGCGACGCCGAAGGCGAGCGTGATCATGCCACCGGCGAACAGCCAGTCACCGCCGAAGCCGGCGGAGGCGCCGGCCCCGTCGCCGAACACGAGCAGCCAGACGCGCAGCACGGCGTAGACGCCGACCTTGGTGAGAACGGCGAACAGCGCCGCCACGGGCGCGCCCGCTGCCGCGTACGTGCCCGGAAGCCAGAAACACAGCGGCCACATGCCGGCCTTGACGAGAAACGCGATGCCGAGGAGGGCCGCACCGGCTTCCAGCAGCGCGCGGTCGCCCACCGCGACGGCCGGTACGCGCAGGGCGAGATCGGCCATGTTGAGCGTCCCGGTGACGCCGTAGATGAGGCTCGCGCCGAGCAGGAACAGGAGCGACGCGGTGAGGTTGACGGCGATGTAGTGCAGGCTCTCGCGCACCCGCGTCGGCCCCGAGCCGTGCAGCGCGAGGCCGTAGGAGGCGGCGAGGAAGACCTCGAAGAACACGAACAGGTTGAACAGATCGCCGGTGAGAAAGGCGCCGTTCACGCCCATCAGCAGGAACAGGATCAGCGAGTAGAAACGCGGTCCCGCGCGGTGCCAGCGCGCGAGCGAGAACACGAGCGCGGCAAGCCCGAGCACGCTGGCGAGCAGCACCAGGAGGGTCGACAGCCGATCGGCCACGAGCACGATGCCGAACGGCGCCGGCCAGCCGCCGAGACGGTAGACCTGCGTGGCGGGGACGTCGGCGAGCCGCAGCAGCGCGATCGCGGCGACGATCAGGAGCAGCGTTGCGGTGACGCCGATCGTGGCCCTGAGGATCTGCCGGCCCTCGTCGAAGAGCAGGATCAGCGCGCCTGCGGCGAGCGGCAGCACCACCGGCACGACGACGAGGTGCTCCATCCAGCCGCTCATTCCTCGGCCTCACGGCCGTCGACGTGATCGGTCCCGGTGAAACCGCGTGCCGCCAGCAGCACCACCAGGAGCAGCGCGGTCATCGCAAAACTGATGACGATGGCGGTGAGGACCAGCGCTTGCGGCAGCGGGTCGTCGAAGGCTGCCGGGTCGGCCGCGGCGCCGGCCGCCACGATCGGGGCCGCGGCCACGCGCAGGCGCCCCATCGCGACGATGAACAGGTTCACCGCGTAGGAGAGCAGCGACAGTCCGATGACGACCTGGAAGGTGCGCGGGCGCAGCAGCAGCCACGTGCCGGAGCCGGTCAGCACGCCGATCGCCAGGGCGATGATGAGCTCGTTCATTTCGGCCGCGGCGGCGCGCGATAGCTGCGGATCGACTGGTGCGCGAGCGCGATCAGCACCAGCGCCGTGGCGCCCACCACCAGCGCGAACACGCCCAGATCGAACGCGAACGCGCTCGGCAGCTCGACCTCGCCAACGAGCGGCAGCGTGACGTGGGCGACATGTGAAGTCAGGAACGGATGGCCGAACATCCACGCACCGGCGCCGGTCGCAGCCGCGGCGAGCAACCCGACACCGACCCAGAGCACCGGCCGGATGCCCAGACGCGCCTCCGCCCAGCGCGTGCCGCCTGCCAGGTACTGCAGGATGAACCCCACGGCCATCGTGAGGCCGGCCACGAACCCGCCGCCGGGCAGATTGTGACCGCGCACGAGCAGGTAGATCGCCAGCACGCCGATCGCGGGAAACATGAGGCGCATGATCACCGACGGCACCAGCAGGTCGTCGGCAGCCGCCGCCGGGCTCTGCGTGCGCTGCGGTGCCGGTGCTTCGATGCTCTCGGGTGCCGGGCGGAACCTGCGCAGCAGCGCGTAGACGGCGAGCGCCACCACACCGAGCACCGTGATCTCGCCGAGCGTGTCGAAGCCGCGAAAATCCACCAGGATCACGTTGACGACGTTGGTCCCGCCACCTTCCGGATAGGCCCGCTCCACGAAGTAGCGCGAGACGGTTTCGGGCAGCGGCCGGGTCATCACCGCGTAGGCGAGCGCCGCCAGGCCGCTGCCTGCGGCGATCGCGACGCCCAGGTCGCGCAGCCGCCGCGGGAGCGCGGCGCGCGCACCGGCCCAGGTCGGGGCGAACGGTATGCGCTTGGGCAGCCAGCGCAGGCCGAGGAGGATGAGCACCGTGGTCACGATCTCGACCATGAGCTGCGTCAGGGCCAGATCGGGCGCGGAGAACCAGACGAAGGTCACGCAGGTGATGAGTCCGGCGCCGCCGGTCAGCAGCAGCGCGACGAGGCGGTGGAACTTGGCCTGCCAGGCAGCGCCGAGGGCGCAGGCCGCGCCGACCGCCCACGCGATGGCCAGCGCCGGATCGATGTCGAGCGCAGGGGCGTTGCCGGGTGCGAGCCCGCGCCGATACACCGGCCACAGCGCCGCGACGATTGCCACGACCACGAGCCATCGCAACTGCGGCTGGAGCCGGGTCGTGCCGAACAGCGCCCCGAACGATCTCGCCCACCGCCGCAATGCGACGAGGCTCTGGTCGAAGATGCGCCGGCCGTCGACGGGTGGCAGGAAGGGGCTGTCTTCCACGTCGCGCCACAGCTGCGTCCGTAGCAGCCGGTACAGGATCACGCCGCCCGCAAGCGCCAGACAGCTCATCAGCAGCGGCAGGGTGAAACCGTGCCAGATGGCGAGGCTGTACTCGGGTGTCGCCGGGCCCAGCACCGCGCGGACCGCGATGTCGAGGAACGGGCCGATGGTCACGGTCGGGAAGATGCCCACCACCACGCAGACGAGCACCAGCGCCTCGATCGGGAACCGCATCCAGCGCGGCGGCTCGTGCGGCGTGCGCGGCAGCCCGGTCGGGGCAGGACCGAAGAACACCTCGCGGATGAAGCGCAGCGAATAGGCGACGCTGAATGCGCCCGCCGCCGTGGCGAGGTAGGGCAGCGCGCGGTCCATGGAGCGCCACGGTCCCTCGACCGTCAGCGCCTCGGCGAAGAACATCTCCTTGGAGAGGAACCCGTTGAGCAGCGGCACGCCTGCCATCGCAGCGGCCGCGACCATCGCCGCCGTCGCGGTGATCGGCATGAAGCGGACGAGGCCGCTCAGGCGCCGCAGGTCGCGCGTTCCGGTCTCGTGATCGATGACGCCGGCGGCCATGAAGAGCGAAGCCTTGAACGTGGCGTGGTTCATCGTGTGGAAGATCGCCGCCACGACCGCGAGCTGGCTGTTCAGGCCGAGCAAGAGCGTAATCAGGCCGAGGTGGCTGATGGTCGAATAGGCGAGCAGGCCCTTCAGATCCTGCTGGAAGATCGCCGCATAGGCGCCGAGCAGGAACGTGCACATGCCGGCGATGCCCACGATCCAGATCCAGGCGTCGGTCCCGGCCAGCACCGGCCACAGGCGCGTCATCAGGAACACGCCCAGCTTCACCATGGCGGCCGAATGCAGGTAGGCCGAGACCGGCGTCGGCGCCGCCATGGCGTGCGGCAGCCAGAAGTGGAAAGGAAACTGCGCGCTCTTGGTGAGCGCACCGAGCAGCACCAGGATCAGCGCTGGCAGATACAGCGCGTGCGAGCGGATGCGATCGCCCGCGGCGAGGACTTGGTCGAGGTCGTAGCTGCCGACGATGTGGCCGACGAGCAGCGCACCGGCGAGCAGGCACAGGCCGCCGGCCGAAGTGACGATGAGCGCCATGCGCGCGCCGTCGCGTGCCGCGGCGTTGTGGTGCCAGTAGCCGATCAGGAGGAACGAGCACAGGCTGGTCAGCTCCCAGAAGAACACGAGCTGGATCAGGTTCCCGGCGAGCAGCACCCCGAGCATGGCGCCCATGAACGCGAGGAAGAAC
Source organism: Burkholderiales bacterium (assembly GCA_016791285.1). Next base: position 3,124 of record JAEUMX010000285.1, on the reverse strand, counting down.
GAGAAGAAGCGCGGCACCGGATCCTGCGGCGACATGTAGTACCGGGCATAGAGCACCACCAGGAAACCGATGCCGGTGACGAGAACGGCGAACATCCAGGCAAGGCCGTCCATCCGCAGCGTGAAGTTCAGCCCGAGCGCGGGCAGCCATTCGAAGTCGCTGCGGATCACGTCGCCGCGTGCGACCGCGGGATAGAGCCTCGCCGCGATGGCAAGCGCGGTCAGCGCGACCGCGCCGGCCAGCCAGGCTCCGGCATCGCGCGCATTCGCGCGCAACAGCGCGGCGGCAATGCTGCCGGCGAACGGCAGCGTGAGCAGGGCGATCAGGAGCGTGCCGTCGGACATGAAAGCGTTGTTCTTCGGGTTGCAGCTTGCAAACAGGCTGCGGTGGTTCGTGCCGGCAAGTCGGTGGCGCAACGATGGGGTTGATCTTTGCCGGGCGGCATTGACGCCAGCGCGATTTACGCATGGTCGAGTCGTTCTTGCAAGCTGCCCCTCCCGCGGCGCGCGCTCCGCGCTGATCGCTGCCGGCGCATCGGAGAGCGGCAACGTGGGATCGCCACCCGCAGCTTGAAGGCCGGCAGGCAGTCGGCGACAATCAACCGGCGGTGCGATGCGCCGTACGACCAGCGGCGACGGTGAGCCGCCGACCCTCTCCCGCCCACTCGATGACCCATGCTCCAACTGCTGAAACCGCGATTTCTGGAAGTGCTCAAGGCGGTCGCGCCGCTCGTCGCTGCGGTGTGCGTACTGCAGGTCGCGCTCGTCGACGCACCCGTGGAACTGTTTCTCCAGTTCCTGGTTGGATCGGCGCTCGCGATCCTCGGGATGGTGCTGCTCTTTGCGGGAATCGATCTCGGGATCCTGCCGATGGGGAGATTCATCGGCGCCGAGCTCCCGCGCAAGGGCGCGCTTTGGGCGATCCTCACGGTCGCCTTCGCCCTGGGCTTTGCCACCACGGTTGCCGAGCCCGACGTTCTGGTCCTCGCCGGACTGGTCGAAGCGGCCTCACACGGGACGCCCTCCAGGCAAGCTCTCGTCTACGTCATCGCCGTGGGCGTTGGACTCTTCGCGGCATTGGCGCTCCTGCGCATCGTCTGGGGATTCTCGATGCGCTACCTGCTGGGGGCCGTGTACGCGCTCATGCTCCTGCTCACCTTCCTCGCGCCCGACGAGTTCGTCCCTCTCGCGTATGACGCCGGCAGCGTCACCACGGGAGTGCTGACCGCCCCGGTCATGCTCGCGCTCGCGCTCGGGCTCGCCTCCGTGCTCGCTGGACGCTCGCCCGCATCGGACGGGTTCGGGCTGCTGGGACTCGCATCCGCGGGCCCTATCGTCGTCATCCTGCTCGTGGGAATGCTGCTGCAGTGAGAGACGCGGCCTTCCTCAGCGAGCTCGGCAGCGCAGCCTGGAGCGTCGCGCTGGCGGTGCTGCCCCTCGCGGCGCTGTTCATCATCTTCCAGTTCCTGCTCCTCAAGCTGCCGCGGAAGGAGGTCGCGCGCATTCTGACCGGGGCGCTCGTGACCTCGGCAGGCCTGTTCCTGTTTCTGCTGGGCGTCAGCATCGGCTTCCTGCCGTTCGGGCGCGCCCTCGGGGAAGCCATCGGGTCGTTGCCCGAGAAATGGCTGCTCCTGCCGTTCGGCGCCCTGCTCGGCTTCGTCACGACCTGGGGCGAGCCGGCGGTGCGTATCCTGGCGCACGAGGTCGAGGAAGCCTCCGCCGGGGCCGTGCGGGAGCAGTTGGTCGTGGTTACCATCTGCGTCGGCGTCGCGGCGGCGGTGGGGATCGGAATGCTCAGGATCGGCTACGCGGTCCCGCTGCTGTGGCTGCTCGTGCCCGGCTACGGACTGGTCATCGCGATGATGCGCTTCAGCGAGAGGGGGTTCGTGTCGATCGCCGTGGACGCCGGCGGCGTGGCCACCGGACCGTTGGCCAACACGTTTCTGCTGGCGCTCGCATTCGGCGCGTCGTCCGCCATGGACGGCCAGGACCCGCTCGTGCACGGGCTGGGCTTAATCGCCCTCATCGCCCTCGCCCCGATCATCTCCCTGATGGCAGTGGGCGCCCTCGTTCGCTGGAAGGAACGACCCAAGGAGGCCTAGACATGTCGGACCACTCTCTGATCGTCAGCATTGTCGGGAAGGGCTGGGGCAGCACCGTGCTCGAGGCTTCGGTGGGCGCGGGCGCGCGTGGAGGCACGGTGCTCTTCGGGCGCGGCGCGGGCATCAACGAGCAGGAGAAGATCTTCGGGATGTCGATCGAGCCGGAGAAGGAGATCGTGCTGACCGTCGTCTACGCGGCGCAGGTCGACACGGTCCTCGAGGAGATCGTCCGCGCCGCGGGCCTGAACGACACGGGCAGGGGGATCGCGTTCGTGATTCCCGTCGACAAGGTTGTGGGCGTCGCCCACTTCATGCAGCAGGCGCGGCAGGAATAGTCGGCGCGCGGCCCGCGCATGGCGCCAGCTGCAAAGAGGGCGTGAGCAGTAAGCTTGGCCTGCAAGTGACCTCAGGGCAGCCTGCGCAGGCCCCGCTTCACCGCATCGCTGATGGTGACGCGACCCTTGCGGGCGTAGGCCTCGTGGTTCGCCTCGATGTCGCCCAGCTTGTACAGATAGTTCACCATCACGCCTACGGACTGTCGCATCCCGCGCGGTGAGGCGTCCGCCAGCCAGTTGATGCGCTCGAGGCGCGCGCCGTTGCCCAAGTGGAAGCGGGCGACCGGGTCGAGCGGTCGGCCGGACTCCTTTTCCTCCACCAGATAGCGCGCCGCGAGATGCGTCACCACCGGCGCGATCAGCGTCGCGGTCCGGTCGTCCTTGGCGAGCTCGCGCTCCATCAAGCGCAAGAGGCCGTCGTAGGGATCGCCCGGACCGCCCATGAGCGTGATTGCCTCCTCGGGCCCGAAGAGGCTCGCGTCCTTTGCCTTCAGCCGCGCCTCGAACCACTTGCGGAAGCCCGGCACCGGCGACAGCGTCGCGAAGGTCTTGAGCTTCGGCAGTTCCGACGAGAGCTGCTCCACCACCCGCTTGATCAGGAAGTCGCCGAACGACACACCGCGCAGCCCCGGCTGGGTGTTGGAGATCGAGTAGAAGATGGCCGCCTGCGCCGCCTGCGGATCGGTCC
>JAEUMX010000245.1 GCA_016791285.1 Burkholderiales bacterium | reverse complement strand
TGGGACATGACGCCCCCCAACCCGTCTGATTGTTCCGCGTTCTCGACGAGTCACCGCGAGATCGGTTCCGCCGCGGCTCTCTACTTACCTGTATAGCATCTCTTTAGCAGGGTTGCATCAGACTTTTGGGCTAATCCGAGGTCTGCCGCTGCTATTCAGGAGCTGCGGCAGGGGGCGGTGGGCCTGGCCAAGCGGTCCGCCAGTAGGCTCTCTTAGCCGGCAATTTGCACAAGCGTGCGTGGCTGCAAGTGCGAAAGGGATTCAAGCAGCTATCGTCCCCGACGTCCGGACCGCCCGCCCAAGCCAGCCGCGATCAGAACGGAATCCGCCCGCTCAGCATGTCTCGAAACATCACCCAATCGCCCATCAGGCTGTAGAGCGGATGCTTGAACGTCGCGGGACGATTCTTCTCGAACGCGAAGTGTCCGACCCACGCGAAGCCGTAGCCCACGACGGGCGCAGCGATCAGCCAGAGCGGATCGCGGGTCGCGATCGCCGCGGCGATCACTACGAGCACAAGCGCACTGCCGACGAAGTGCAGGCGCCTGCAGGTGCGGTTGCGATGCTCCGACAGATAGAACGGATAGAACTGCGCGAAGCTTCGGTAGCGATCGCCCACCGCAAGCTCTCGCTACTTGACCGTGCCGCCCATTTCCTTCACGAGACGCTGGAAATCGGGCGACGTGCGCAGGAGCTGCGCGCCCATGTCCCGCAGCCGGTCGACCTCTTCGCCGGTAAGCACGAAGCTCGTCGGCAGATTCATGAAATAGGCACGCTCTTTCGGGTCGCGAATCGAATCGAAGCTTACGTCGATCGCATACAATGAGATTTCCGGCACGCTCGCCTCCGCTTCAGCTTCCGTCTTGCCTCTCAGGCGCGCCTGGGCAATTGCAAGCTCACGGTTCGTCTGCCACCGCTGCACCAGGTCCTTCATGAGCTCGACCGACTCGTACGAATAGCGATCGATGGGCACGCTGGAGGACTGCAGGAGCTGGCTCACGAAGCCCGGCGCGGATTCGCCCTTGTCCCAATCCGTGCTCGGCGCGGAGCGCGAATTGACGACGATCACCACGACCCGCCGTGCCCCCACGACCCCCGCTTCCTTGCGGAATGCTTCGCTCGCCTCGAGCTCCTCGAGTCCCTCGAGAATTCCGCGCATGCCGAGGTTATCGGAGACACCGCCGTCGACGAGATGAATGAACGGCCGCTCCCCGCTCTTCTGGAACTCCCGCATGTCGTTGTAGCGCAATACCGCACGCCCTGCGGGCCGCTTGCGATTGTCGGCATCGGCCACGTCCCGGACCCACGCCGGATACTCGAATTCGCAGGTACCGCCGTAGTTGTTCAAGGTAACCGGCGAGAGTACGACCGGCACCGCGGACGAGGTCGCCGCAGCGCGCGCAAGATGGACCTTCGAGACATCGGAACAGAGCAGATCGAAATCGGTTTGGGTGAACGCAAGGCGCGCCCCGGTCGAGATATCGGTGCCTGTCACCATCACCATCGGCGCGGGCCGTTCCAACAGATCGGCAAAGGTCGCCCCTTGAAAGAGGATCTCGTCGTAGTAATCCGCGGCGAGCTCCGAGCGCCCGTAGCTGCCGCCCACGATCTTCGGCCAGTTGAGCGGATTGAACGTGCGCGCGGTGAGCGTACCTTGCACATCGCGCTTGAGGAAACGCTGTTCGTACTCGGAGAAGAGCTTGTCACCATAGAGCGCATATGCGAGCGCGGTAAAGCTTCCGCCCGACACTCCGGTGATGAGGTCGACCTCGTCGACCAGGCGGCGGTGCTGGCCGTCCACGACGATCTGCGTGCGGTACAGCTCGTCGAGCACGCCGTACGAGAACGCCGCTGCGCGCGTGCCGCCGCCGGAGAACGCGAGCGCGAACAGCGTCTTGTTATCCTGGTTCGCTCGCTTTGCGGCTTGCACCGTGGCGCGATAACCGCCGGCGCGATCGACCTTCGTGATCGGCTCGTTGATCGGGCGGCTGGCGCAACCGACCATGAGGGTCGCGAGCCCGGCCAGCGTCAGAAGAAGAAGTCTGCGCATCGGCGATCCTCTCAGCCGCGCCATCAAGCTCCCAGCCCCCGCGCGAGATCGCGTTTCAGATCCTCGATCGACTCCAGGCCAACTGCGATCCGCAGCAGTCCCTCGCCGATGCCGGCAGCGGCGCGCGCTTCGGCGGAGATGCGCCCGTGGGTGGTGGTCGCAGGATGGGTGATCGTGCTCTTGGTATCGCCCAGGTTCGCGGTGATGGACAGGAGCTTCGTCGAATCGACGACGTGCCATGCCGCTTCACGCCCGCCCTTCACATCGAACGACACGATGGCGCCGCCGCTCTTCTGCTGCCGCAGTGCGAGCGCGTGCTGCGGGTGCGAGGGCAGACCGGGATAGTAGACGCGTTCGACCTGCCGCTGCGCTTCGAGCCAGCGCGCGAGCTCTAGCGCCGAAGCGGATTGCGCATCCATGCGGATCTTGAGCGTCTCGAGCCCCTTGTTGATGACCCACGCGTTGAAGGCGGAGAGCGTCGGCCCCGCGGTGCGCAGAAAACCGAAGACCCCGTCCATGATGAGCGATTGCGGACCGAGCACGGCGCCGCCGAGCACTCGCCCCTGCCCGTCGAGGTACTTGGTCGCGCTGTGGATGATGAGATCCGCGCCGAATTCGATCGGCCGTTGCAAAGCGGGCGTGCAGAAGCAGTTGTCCACCACCAGCCAAGCGCCCGCCCCACGCGCGACCTCTTTCAGCGCCGCGATGTCGGAGATCTCCGTGAGCGGGTTCGACGGCGTCTCGAGATAGAAGAGCTTCGTGTTCGGCTGCACGGCGCGCCGCCATGCTTCGACATCGGTGCCGGAGACGAAGGTCGTCTCGACGCCGAACTTGCGGAGAATCCCGTCGAAGAGCTGCACCGTGGCGCCGAAGATCCCGCGCGAGGACACGATATGCTCGCCCGCCTTCATGAGCCCCATGCAGCACGCGAGGATGGCCGACATGCCGGATGCAGTGGCCACGCATGCCTGCGCCCCTTCCATCGCCGCCAGCCGCTCCTGCAGGGCGGTGACCGAAGGATTGGTGAAGCGCGAGTAGATGTTGCCCGGCTCCTGATTCGCGAAGCGGGCGGCCGCCTGGGCCGCGTTCTCGAAAACGAAGCTCGAGCTGAGAAAGATCGGCTCGGAGTGCTCGCCAAACGCGGTGCGATGGATCCCTGCGCGAATCGCGAGGGTCTCGATGTCGAGTTGCTCGTCCATGCATTACTCCCTTCCACGCGGTGCGCGGAAAACAAGAAGCCCGCTCAGCTTGCGCGAAAGCGGGCCCAAGTTCGCTTTAGCTGGATTTCGGAACCGCCTCGGCTCCCGCGCCCGCAAGCTGGAGATCAAATCGGCGCAGTAGAGAAACTAAACGCATCGATCCCGGTTTGTCAACCGCCGTCATTCCACGGTGGCGAGATTGAGGTCGAGCTGCGTGCTGGTTTCCGCCTGGGCGCGCAGCGCGCCGTCGTTGCGGCTTGCCTCCACGCCGGCCAGATACTCGGCGGTGACATCGCCCGTCACGTAGTGGCCGCTGAAGCATGAGGTCTCGAACTGCGTGAGGTGCTCGCTACCCGCACGTACATCGCGCACCAGCGCATCGAGATGCTGATAGATGAGGGCGTCGCAACCGATCGCAGCGCGGATCTCGTCGTGCGTGCGGCCGTTGGCGATCAGTTCGGTGGCCGTCGGCATGTCGATGCCGTATACGTTGGGATAGCGCACCGGGGGCGAGGCCGAGGCGAAGAACACCTTGCGCGCACCGGACTCGCGCGCCATCTGCACGATCTCCTGGCTGGTGGTGCCGCGCACGATCGAATCGTCCACCAGTAGCACGTTCTTGTTCTTGAACTCGAGCGAGATCGCGTTCAGCTTCTGGCGCACCGACTTCCGCCGGACCGCCTGCCCCGGCATGATGAACGTGCGGCCGATGTAGCGGTTCTTGATGAATCCCTCGCGAAACGGCACGCCGAGCCGCAAGCCGAGCTCGAGCGCGGCGGGCCGGCTGGAATCGGGGATCGGGATGACGACGTCGATGTCGAGGTGGCGATAGTCCTGCTCGATCCGCTCCGCGAGGCTCTCGCCCATCCGCAGCCGCGTCTCGTAGACCGATACCCCGTCGATCAGCGAGTCGGGTCGCGCGAGATAGACGTATTCGAAGATGCAGGGGTTGAGCGAACCGCGAGCCGCGCACAGGCAGCTGTGGAAGCTGCCGTCCTCTTGGATCAGGATCGCCTCCCCCGGCGCCACGTCGCGCACGAGCTCGAAGCCCAGCGTGTCGAGCGCGACACTTTCCGAGGCCACCAGGTACTCCACCCCCCGCTCGGTCTCTGACTTGCCGAAGACCAGCGGACGGATACCGTACGGATCGCGGAAAGCAAGCAGGCCGTAGCCGGCGATCATCGCCACCACGGCATACGCCCCGCGGCAACGGCGATGCACGCCAGCGACCGCGGAGAAGATGGCCGCCGGATCCAGATGGTAGTTGGTGGCCGTCTCCACGAGCTCGTGCGCGAGCACGTTCAGCAGCACCTCGGAGTCCGAGTTCGTATTGACATGCCGCAGATCGTCGCGGAAGAGCGCGCGTTTGAGCTCGCCGGAGTTGGTGAGATTCCCGTTGTGGCCGAGTACGATGCCGTACGGCGAATTCACGTAGAACGGCTGGGCCTCGGCGGCGTTGTAGGCGGATCCCGCGGTCGGATAGCGGCAGTGCGCGATGCCCATGTTGCCCGACAGGTCGCGCATGTTCCGGGTACGGAAGACATCGCGCACCAGTCCGCTCGCCTTGTGCATGTGGAAGCGGTTGCCTTCGGCGGTGGCGATGCCCGCCGCGTCCTGGCCGCGGTGCTGGAGCACCAGCAGTGCGTCGTAGAGCAGCTGGTTGACCGGCGACTTTGCGACGACTCCGACTATTCCGCACATGGCGCTGACTCCTTCGGATGCCCGCGTGGTCCGGCGTGGGCGTTCCGTATCACTTGAACTTCACGTACTTCGCCAGATCCTCCGGCAGGAAGCTGCGGGCGAAGACGCCGAGGCTCTCGACCGTGGGGCGCAGCACCGCCTTCTGCCAGGCTTCGGTCTGCGGCACACTGGTGAGCCCGCCGGCAAGCACCAGCAGGGTCACGATCAGCAGGCCGCGCGCGAGACCGAAGCAAGCGCCCAGGAACCGATCCGCGAAGCCCAATCCGATCGATCTGAGCGCGCCCGACAGCAGGATCGCGACGATGCTCACGGCAATCAGCGCGACCACGAATATCGCGATCCAGGCTGCGCCGAGACGCACGTTCTGGTAGTTGGACAATGGCGCAAACCATCCGGCGAGGCTGGGCGCATAAAACTTCGCCGCGAAGAATGCGATCACCCACGACGCGAGGGACAGCACCTCGCGCACCGCTCCGCGCCACAGGGCGAAAAGGACGGAAAGTGCGATGAGCACGATCACGGCGAGGTCGACGAGGGTCAACGACACCGGCCGCTCCCGCTCCATGCCGCGGCTGCGCCGACGAGCCGCGCGGGCTCACGGCAGCCGGGGCGCGCGGCGCTCAGCCGCGCGGCGCCACGACGCCCGACAGTCCCAGCCTCTTGAGCTCGTCGGCGGCCTTCTGCGCCGCTTCCTTGCTGGGATATGGGCCCACGCGCACACGGGTAACATCGCCGCGAGCTGTCTTCACCACCTCGGTATAAGCGCGCATGCCGCTCTCGGAGATGCGCCCCTTGAGCGATTTTGCCTTCTCCGGGTCGGTGAGCGCGGCCACCTGCACGATGAAGCCATCGCCGCCCGCCTCCCTTTCCCGCGGCGCATCGGGGGCCGGCTTCGGCGCAGGCTTGGGCGGCGGTTTCGTCTCGGCTTTGGGCTGCGGCTTGGTCTCCGCTTTGGCCGTCGGCTTGACCGGGGACTCGGCGCGTACTGCCCGCTCCTCGCGCACGCGCTTCTCCGGCTCCGCACGCCGCTCTGCCTCGGCGGCACGCGGCTTCTCCGCTTCGGCGGGCGTCGTCTCGGACTGCCCTGCCTTGCGTTCGGGCTCGGCTTCTGCCTCCTTCGCTTCGCCGGCATGCCCGCTCTCCGGGGCGGCCGGCGTCGGCAGCGCCGCCACGCGCGAGGAGAACTCGGTCGACTGGGCGGGAATCTGGATGCTGATCTCCTGATTGAGCGGTCGCGGGTCGCTGTCCAGGAACATGGGCAACAGCACGATCACGAGCGTGACGAGCACGATGGCACCGATCAGGCGCCGACGCGCGCGCTTCTTGAGGACGATCTCCTCGTCGCTTACCGAGGTACGGGGCATGTGTGAACGGGGGACGCTTTGAGTTCGTGTTTCGCCTGACGCGGCGGGAGGCTGCGGTCATGCGCAATGGGCCGGGGAACGAGCCGCGGATCTCACCGTGAAGCGCGCCCCTTGGTATCGGTCTGAGTGCGTTCTGCCATCGCCTGGGCGACAGTGAGGAACGATCCGAAGACGAGGATTCTATCATTCGCGGAAGCAATCCTGCAGGCTTCGCGAAACGCCGCGCCGACGCTCTCGAACGCGACGATGTCGGCCGTCACACCGACGCCGACGAGCGCCTCCCGCAGCTGCGCCGCCGACGCGCCGCGCCGCTCGCGGATGTCCGCCACCAGCCAGCGCGTGACGTGGTCCTTGACCTGCGCCACCACGCCTGTGATGTCCTTGTCCTTGAGCATCCCGAACACCGCGATCGTTTCACGGAAGGCGCCCATCCGCCGCAGGTTCTCGGCAAGGCCGCGCGCCGCGTGCGGATTGTGGGCCACCTCCAGGATTACGGTCGGGCGACCGGGCAGTACCTGGAAGCGCCCCGCGACATCCGTTTCGAGCAGGCCGCGCCGGATGTCTTGCATGCTGACGGGCAGCCGGTCGCGCAGCGCATCGAGCGCAGTGATCGCAGCCGCGGCGTTGCGCAACTGGTACTCGCCGCGCAACGCCGGATAGGGCAGTCCGCCGCGCGTGCCACAGGGTCCCCGATAGCGCCACTGCGTGCCGTCGCCGGCGCAGGCGAAATCGTGGCCGATGCGCAGCAACTGCGCACCGATCGCCTGCGCGTGCTCCATCATCGACCGCGGACATTCGGGTTCCGACACGACGGCGGGCTTGCCGCGGCGGAAGATGCCGGCCTTCTCGAAGGCGATCTTCTCGCGCGTATCGCCCAGGTACTCCATGTGGTCGAGGTCTATGCTCGCGATCACCGCGACGTCGCAGTCGAAGGCATTGACCGCATCGAGCCGGCCGCCGAGCCCCACCTCCAGGATGACAACGTCCAGACGCGCGCGCAGAAACACGATCATCGCCGCCAGGGTTCCAAACTCGAAATAGGTGAGCGGCGTGCGGCCGCGCGCGCGCTCGACCTCGGCGAAGGCGCGACACAGCTCCGTGTCGCCGACCGGAACGCGAGCGACGCGCACGCGCTCGTTGTAATGCAGGAGGTGCGGCGACGTGTACAGCCCGACCCGATAGCCGCCGGCGTGCAGAATGGATTCCAGCATGGCGCACGTCGAACCCTTGCCGTTGGTGCCGCCGACGGTAAGGATCGGCCAACCTGGATGCAACGCGAGTGAGTCGAGGACGCGTGCGACGCGCTCGAGCCCCATCGCGATCGTCGTGGGATGCAACTGCTCCAGATATACGAGCCAGTCGGCCAGCGTGCCGTGCTCGCCGGGGCAGGAGGCGGCGGTCGATGGTGGCTCTATGGGAGGCGTCCGGCGGCGTGAGCGGTTATCAGGCGATGGAGCGGGCCGAAGCTCAGGCTGCAGCCGCGGGCTGCCCGGTGAGCATCTGGAGGAGGCTTGCCAGGCGCTCGCGCATCTGGCGCCGGTCCACGATCATGTCGATGGCACCGTGCTCGAGCAGGAACTCGGCGCGCTGGAAACCTTCCGGGAGCGTTTCGCGTACCGTCTGCTCGATCACCCGCGGCCCCGCAAAGCCGATCAGCGCACCCGGTTCCGCGATCACCACGTCGCCGATCATGGCGAAGCTCGCGGAGACACCGCCCATGGTGGGATCGGTGAGCACGGAAATGAAGGGCAGCTTCGCCTTCGCGAGCTCGGTGAGCGCGGCCGTGGTCTTCGCCATCTGCATGAGCGAGAACAGCGCTTCCTGCATGCGTGCGCCGCCGCTTGCGCTGAAGCATACGAAGGGCAGCTTCTGCTCGAGGCAGGCGTGCACCCCCCGCACGAAGCGCTCACCCACCACCGAGCCCATCGAGCCGCCCATGAAGCGGAACTCGAAGGCGGCGATCACGACCGGGAGAGTCTTGATGCTCCCCTGCAGGACGACGAGCGCGTCCTGCTCCCCGGTTTCCTCCTGGGCGACACCCAGCCGCTCCGCATACCGGCGGCTGTCCTTGAACTTGAGGCTGTCGACCGGGTGCACCTCGGCGCCGATCTCGTAACGGCCCTCCGCGTCGAGCAGATGGTCGAGTCGCTCGCGCGCGGTGAGGCGCATGTGATGGCTGCACTTGGGGCAGACGTTCTGCTGGTTGTCGAGGTCGGTTCGGTACAGCACCGCCTCGCAGGCTTCGCACTTGACCCACAGGCCCTCGGGGACGACCTTCTTGCCATCACCGGTGGAGCGCTTGATCTTCGGCGGCAACAGCTTCTGCAGCCAGCTCATCTCGTGCTCCCCGGTGCCAAGCGGCGCACCTTACCCATCGAGCGCAGTCCTGATTTCGCGCATGAACGCCGTCACCCGTTCGAGGAGTTCGCCGCGCGGCGCACCTTCGATCTCCTCCACGAGCCGGCTGCCGATGACGACCGCGTCGGCGAACGAGGCGATGGCACGCGCAGTGGCAGCATCGCGAATGCCGAAGCCGACCCCGACCGGCACGCCGAAGTGGGAACGAATGCGCGGAATGCGGCTGCGCAGTTCCGCCAAGTCCAGATGGCCCGCGCCCGTGACGCCCTTCAGCGATACGTAGTAGATGTAGCCGCGCGCCAAGCGCGCGACCTCGTCCATGCGGGACTCGGTCGTGGTCGGCGAGAGCAGGAAAATGGTATCGATGCCCCGTGCCGCCAGGAGCTGCACCAGTGCCCCGCATTCCTCCGGCGGATAGTCCACCACCAGCACGCCGTCGACCCCCGACTCTGCGCACCGGTCGGCAAACGTCTCCTGCCCCAGGGCTTCGATCGGGTTGGCATAACCCATCAGCACCACGGGCGTCGTCGCATCGGTGGCACGGAACTCGGAGACGAACCCCAGGATCTGCCTGAGCGAGGTGCCGTGCTCGAGCGCACGCTCGGACGATCGCTGGATCGTCGGACCGTCCGCCATCGGATCGGAGAACGGGACGCCGACCTCGACCACGTCGGCGCCGCCGCGTACCAGGGCTTGCATGATTGGCACGGTGAGCGCGGGCTCGGGATCCCCGGCCGTGAAGAAAGGAATCAGGGCCTTGCGCCCGCTGGCTTTGAGCTGCCCGAACGTCGCTTCGATGCGGGACATGGAGTGATGTGTTGTGTGCCGTGATTGCGTGCGAATCGCCGTCTCCCGGACCTGGCGGACCCGCTCGCGTTGTTACCGCCCGCTAGAAATGCATTCCCGACAGCTGAGCGACCGTGTTCATGTCCTTGTCGCCGCGCCCGGAGAGACTCACCAGCAGGATCGCATCCCGGCTCATCTGCGGCGCGATCCGGGCAGCATAGGCAAGCGCGTGGGCACTCTCGAGCGCAGGGATGATCCCCTCCGAGCGACACAAGACATGGAACGCTTCGAGCGCTTCCTGGTCGGTGACCGCGACGTACTCGGCGCGCCCGCTGTCCTTCAGCCAGGAATGCTCGGGACCGACCCCCGGATAATCGAGGCCGGCCGACACCGAATGAGTCTCGGTGATCTGGCCGTTCTCGTCCTGCATGAGGTAGGTGCGCGCCCCATGCAGCACACCCGGCCGCCCGGCGCAGAGCGTGGCCGCATGCTTGCCGCTGGCGAGCCCGAGCCCCGCCGCTTCGACACCGATGAGGCGCACACCTTTGTCTTCGATGTAGGGATAGAAGAGGCCGATGGCGTTCGATCCGCCGCCGACGCAGGCGATGACCGCGTCCGGCTGACGCCCTACCTGCTCCGACATCTGCACCTTCGACTCCTCGCCGATGACGGACTGGAAATCTCGCACCATCATCGGATAGGGATGCGGACCCGCCACCGAGCCGATGATGTAGAACGTGTTCTCGACGTTGGTCACCCAGTCGCGCATGGCTTCGTTGAGCGCATCCTTGAGCGTCCTGGACCCGCTTTCCACCGGCACCACCGTCGCGCCGAGCAGCTTCATGCGATAAACGTTGGGCGCCTGACGCTTCACGTCCTCGACCCCCATGTAGACGACGCACTCCATGCCGTAGCGCGCTGCGACGGTGGCGGTCGCAACGCCATGCTGGCCCGCACCCGTCTCGGCGATCACGCGCGGTTTGCCCATGTGCCGGGCGAGCAGGGCCTGGCCGATGGTGTTGTTGATCTTGTGCGCACCTGTGTGATTCAGATCTTCGCGCTTCAGGTAGATCTGCGCTCCGCCGAGCTGCTGAGACCAGCGCCTTGCGTGGTAGATGGGACTCGGCCGGCCGACGTAGTGCACGAGCTCGTCACGGAACTCGGCCTGGAACGCGGCATCGCTGCGGCAACGCTGGTACGCCGTCAGCAGCTCGCCCAAGGCGTGGATCAACGTCTCGGCTACGAAAACCCCGCCATACGGTCCGAAGTGTCCTCGGGCATCGGGCAGGTCATACATCCGCATCGCGCACCCCTCGCATGAAGGCGGCGATCTTCGCCGCGTCCTTGATCCCCTTGTCGCTCTCGACGCCGCTCGACACATCGACCGCCCACGGTCGCACGCGCCTGATAGCCGACGCCACGTTCGCGGCGTCGAGGCCGCCCGACAGCACGATCGGCAGCGGCAGAGAGGTTGGTATCAGCGCCCAGTCGAACGTCTGGCCGGTTCCACCGTGACTGCCAGGTACGAACGCGTCCAGGAGCAGTGCCTGCGCGCCGCGGAAAAGGGACGCGTATTGTAACAAATCGAGCCCGTCCCGAACGCGCACGGCCTTCATATAGGGCACGCCGAATCCCGCACAGAAGTCCGGGTCTTCGTCGCCGTGAAACTGCAGCACCCCGAGCCGAACCTGCCGCAGAACCGATTCCACGAACGCGCGCTCGGGATCGACAAAGACGCCGACGGTCGTGATAAAGGGCGGCAAGACGCGGACGATCGCGTGCACGCGCGGGATGTCGACGTGGCGTGGGCTCGGTGGATGAAAGATGAAGCCGAGCGCCTGGACCCCCGCACGGGCCGCGGCGAGCGCGTCCTCGACCCGCGTGATGCCGCAGACTTTGACCGCTACGGCCATGGCAACGACAGCCCCTGAACGCCTGGAGGCAACGGACGAATCACACGCGGAAAATCCCACCTGCCGTCGTAGCTTACGCTGACCAGGTAAAGCCCCGCCGCTTCGGCGGTTGCCGCCGCCTGCGTGCGATCACGCGCATCCCGCACTTCACCCAGCCATGAGGGCGAGCGCTTGCCGCTGCCGACCTCGATCAGACAGCCCACGATGATGCGCACCATGTTGTGAAGAAAAGCGTTCGCACGGAAGTCCATGGTCACGAGACTGTCCTCGCGATGGATCGCGATGCTGAGCATCTGCCTGACGGCGGAACGAGACTGGCACTCAGCGGAGCGAAACGCACTGAAGTCGTGCTCGCCCACGAGGTGCTGTGCTGCTTCGCGCATGGCCTCGACATCGAGCGCGTGATGATACCAGCCGGCCCGCCCGCGGAAGAGGCCGGGTCGCTCGGGTCGGTTCAGCAGAACGTAGCGATAGCTGCGCGAACGGGCACTGAAGCGAGCGTGAAACGCTTGAGTCACCTCGCGCGCCCAAGTAACCGCGATGCTGCGCGGGAGATGGGCGTTGACACCGCGCACCCAGGCCGTGACGGGTCGGTGGACCGTGACGTCGAAATGCGCCACTTGGCCGAAAGCGTGCACCCCGGCGTCGGTGCGCCCGGCACAGACCGATGCGACAGGGTCGCCCGCTATGGCCGCCAGCGCGCGCTCGAACGCGTCCTGGAGCGAGCATCCTGACGACTGCGTCTGCCAGCCGCAGAAGCCAGACCCGTCGTACTCGAGGCCGACCGCGATCCTCACGTCTACGCGTCGGTGCGGTATACCGACCGACTACGGGAGCGAGCGGCGCAAGGGGGCGTCAGCACAGAGAAATGGCACCGCGATACGACCCGGACGGGCCGAAGGGTGCCAATGATGACCGGCTCGAGGCTGGCCCGCAACCCGGGACGCGGCCCCGCTTTCGCCGAGGGGTCGCGGGCGTTGCGCCCGCAACCTCGTGATCAGGCCAAAGCTTCCAGCAGCGACTTGGCTTCCGCCTGCTGCTGCGCATCTCCCTCGGCGATCACTTCCTTCAGGATCTCGCGTGCGCTGTCCTTGTCGCCCATCTCCTGATATGCCTTCGCGAGGTCGAATTTGGTCTGAACATCGAACCAGTGATCGTTCTTCATCGGACCGGCTGGCGAAGTTTCCAGGCCCGTGGTGGTGCCGTCGAGATTGAGGCTGATGCCGGAGAGATCGAAATCCAGAATGTCGCTCGAAGTCGGCGTAGCGGCGGGTCTTTGCAGATCGACCTTGATCTCACTGCGGGTCCCGTTGCCAAGAGCGGTCGTAAGCGCTTCCGGCGGCAGGTCGAAGTTGATGTCGAGCGCAGCGATATCTGTCTTCGAGCCATCGACTGCCACGTTGGTGCCGGTCACGGCAGCGCCACTTCCATCGAGGTTGAAATCCGTCGTCAGGAGAGGACCGCTGGCAAAACCCGACGCCACGACCCCACTGTGGATACCGGATTGCGCAACGTGGCGCACCTGATCATCGTCCATGACCTGGGTGCGCTCGTGCTGGCGGGAAGCCTGCGCTGCGTCGACGGTGATGTCAGTCTCGGTAACCCCCTTCGGGGCGACCACGTCGAGATCGAAATCGAGATCACTGGCTGTTCCGACGGCCTTGGTGGCAGCGGAGGCGTAGACAGGATTCTCCGGATCGACGGCATGCCCCATGCGCATGGCCTGCAGCCACATCTCGCCGTTACCACCCGTGGCCGCCAGGAGTTCCTGGGCGGTGGACTGGAACGCGCGCTTGTCCTTGCGAGCGGCAAACACTTCCAGGAGCTTGAGAAGAAGCGCGGGCTGAGCGGGTTGTGTCTTCAGTGCTTCCTTGAGCACTTCCTCGGCCTGTGTCTCGCGGCCCAGCGCAAGATACTTTGTCGCCTCTTCCAGCGTGCCCATTTCATCGGTCGACGCCACTGCGGCGGTCGAGGCCGCCGCCGGAGTGACCGGAACATTCGGCGCAGTTTCAAACGCGCCTTCGGGGGCAGCGTAATGCTCGGGTGCAAGGTCGAGTACGGGCTCCGCTTCTTGCCTCGTGCGGCGGCGCTTCACGAACGCCAGCGCACCCAGCAGAACGAGTCCGCCTGCGCCGGCGGCCAGATAGAGCGGCTCGCTGGTGAGCGACTCGACGAGGTCCGGTTCGCTGGCGGGGGGCGGTGAGAAAACCTTGGGCTTGGAAATCGCCGCGGGATGCGGTTCGGGCTTGGCGTTCTCGGCCGGTGCGGATCCGGTCGGGTTCGCTACAGGGGGCACTGCTCCATCCGCCGTTTTCTGAATTTCGGCCGCCGTCGAGGCTCCGGCAGGCGGAGCAACCGGCGCCACGGGTTGGGTCGTGGCGGCAGCTTGGTTCTGCAGGTTGGCGCCACCGGCGCTCTTGATCTCGATCAGCCGCTGCATGTCGCTCACGGATTTTTCGAGCATTTGCACGCGCTCATTGGCTTCTTGCAGAGCTTTGTCGCGCGCCGTGAGTTCCTCCTCGAGGGTCTTCACGCGGTCCTGTACGGCTTTGGCACCTTTGCTTACGCCGGTTGCCGTCTTCAGCGTGCCGCCGCTATTGGCCTTCGAAAGCCTCAGCACATCCTCGCTGGGGCGGGCCGCGGTCTGATCTTCGACGCTCGCAGAGATCCTCCCAGAAGCGGACTGCCGTGGCGATTCTTCGGGTGCTGCCGGCGCGGCGGCTGCGAGCTGCTGCCGGTAGGCGTTCCAGTTCGCCGCCTGCAACCTGACCTCTTTGGACGCTTCCGAGGTATCAATGGCAGCGAGCTCGCGCGAGTCAGGGATGCGCAGAACGGTGCCCACCTTCAGGCGATTCATGTTCTTGCCGGAGAACGCTTGCGGATTACTCTTGAAGAGCGCGACCAGCATCTGGTCGAGGTTGACGTCGCCCGGCTTGCTTACGCGCGCGATGCCGGACAGCGTATCGCCTTGCTTTACCGGACCATAGGAATCACCCGCCGAACCCGCCGTGCTAGGAACCTCGGCGACCCGTTCCTGCGGCGCTGCTGTCTGCGCGGACCTAGTCGATTCAGCGGGGGCTTCCTTGCGCTCGGGCAAGGCCACCGGCGCAGACGTGGGCGCTCCGACTGGATCCATGAGCACCGCGTACTCCCGCGACAGCTTGCCCGCGCTCGAGTTGAGCTCGACCAGGAGATCGAGATAGGGCTCGTTCACCGGCTGAGTGGAGGTGATCCGGATGAAGGGTTGACCGCCCGGGCGCTTGTCGATCATCAGCTTCACCGAAGGCAGCGCCGAGTTGTACTCGATGCCGGCCTGCTGATAGGCGTCGGGTGAGGCAACTCGCGCCGACAGCGTGCCGAGTTCGTCCTTCTGAATGGAGACCAGGTCGATCTCCGCGCGTAGCGGCTGCCCAAGTCCGGACAACACGGTAAGCTTGCCCATCCCCGCGGCGCTGACGGCTGTAGATGCGACAAGGAATACCCCTGCGAGGAGTCGTGTAAGGAGTTTCGGCTTCATGGGTCGGCTACCCCGTTCCCTAGTTGATAAAGTAATCTAACCTCATGGGGTTACATTCGCAAGTTCGACTCGAGTCTCACTTGCGGGGAGCCGCTGCCCCAATGCAGAACGGCTCTGTGCGTCAGTTCAGGTACTTCTCGATCAGAATCTCGGCGATCTGCACGCTGTTGAGCGCCGCACCCTTGCGAATGTTGTCGCTCACCACCCAAAGGTCCAATCCCAAGGGGTGCGAAATATCCTCGCGGATGCGCCCCACATAGACCGGGTCGCGCCCCGCGGAGTCGGTGGCAGGGGTCGGGTAGCCCCCCGGCCGAGGCTCATCCATGACGACCACGCCCGGAGCCTTCTCGAGCAGGGCACGCGCCTGTGCCGCCGAAATCTTGCTGCGGGTCTCGATGTGCACCGCTTCGGAGTGACCGTAGAAGACGGGAACCCGCACCGTCGTTGGATTGACCCGGATCGACGCGTCTTCCATGATCTTCTGCGTTTCCCAAACCATCTTCATCTCTTCCTTCGTGTAGCCGTTGTCCATGAACACGTCGATGTGCGGCAGCACGTTGAACGCGATCTGCTTCGGATACACGTCGACCTTGACCTCCCGTTCAGTGATCAGAGCCTTCGTCTGCCCGGCCAACTCGTCGATCGCCTCCTTACCGGTCCCTGATACCGACTGATAGGTGGCGACGTTGATGCGATCGATGCCAACTGCATCGTGGATCGGCTTCAGCGCCACGACCATTTGAATCGTCGAGCAGTTCGGATTCGCGATGATTCCGCGTTGTCCGTAGCGGGCGATCGCATGCGCGTTCACCTCGGGAACCACCAGCGGAATGTCCTCGTCCTGTCGGAACTGCGAGGTGTTGTCGATCACGACGCACCCGGCAGCCGCCGCCTTCGGCGCAAACTCCGCCGACACGCCTGCCCCCGCGGAGAAAAGACCGATCTGACACTTGGCAAAGTCAAACTCGGCAACGTTCTCGACGGTCAACGACTGCCCCTTGAAACGGACCGTATTCCCTGCGGAACGGCTCGACGCCAGGGCATACACATTGCGCACCGGAAACCTTCGCTCTTCCAGAATCGACAGCATGACTTCACCAACTGCACCCGTTGCGCCCAGCACGCACACATCGTAGCTCTTGCTCATCCCGGTTCATCCTCAAAGTTCGCACAATAAAGAGAATGGCAACCCGCTGGCACGATGGCATCACTAAGCGCAGGAAGCCAAAAAGCAACTTACATACCCGATGATCGGCACGCTGTCTCCGACGAGCGCTGCCGGCATGCCAGCACGCTCTAGAGCGCGTTCATTACCGCGTCACCCATTGCCGCGGTGCCGACGACCTGCGCGCCGGGTGAGGCGATATCGCGAGTCCGTAAGCCTCGCGCGAGCACCCTGCCCACAGCGTGCTCCACACGTGCCGCGGCTTCTCCTTCTGCGAACGTGTAGCGCAGCATCATCGCCGCAGAGAGAATCGTCGCCAGCGGATTCGCGAGATCCTGGCCGGCGATATCGGGTGCCGAACCGTGCGCAGGCTCGTACAGGCCCTTGCCCGTCTCGTCCAGGGACGCGGAGGAGAGCATGCCGATCGAGCCGGTGAGCATTGCCGCTTCGTCCGACAGGATGTCGCCGAACAGGTTGCCGGTGAGCACAACGTCGAGGCTCTTCGGCGCGCGCACGAGCTGCATCGCAGCATTGTCGACGTACATGTGCCTGAGTTCGACCTCCGGATACTGCCGCGCAACGTCGGTAACGATCTCGCGCCAGAGCACGCTCGTCTCGAGCACGTTCGCCTTGTCCACCGAGCAGACCTTGCGGCGGCGCTTGGTCGCGATGCCGAACGCGACGTGTGCAATGCGCCTCACCTCGGACTCCGAGTACAGCATCGTGTCGTACCCCTGCCGCTCGCCGCCCGCGAGTTCCCGGATGCCCTTCGGCTGGCCGAAGTAGATGTCGCCCGTGAGCTCGCGCACGATCATGAGATCGAGGCCCGTCACGACTTCCGGCTTCAGAGTGGACGCGTCGGCGAGTTCCGGGTAGAGCATGGCCGGCCGCAGGTTGGCGAACAGGCCGAGCGCCTTGCGAATGCGCAGGAGTCCCTGTTCCGGCCGCTTGTCACGCGGCAAGCCGTCGTACTGGTAGCCCCCCACCGCGCCAAGCAGCACCGCGTCGGCCGCCTGCGCGAGTTCCAACGTCGCCGTCGGCAGCGGATCTCCCGCCGCATCGTAGCCCGCCCCCCCGATCGGCGCTTGTTCGAGCTCGAGTTTCAGCCCATCGCTCGCCAAGACCCGCAGGACCTTGACCGCCTGGGCAACGATTTCGGGGCCGATGCCATCGCCGGGCAAAACCGCAATCTTCATCATCTGCTCAAGCAAGGGGTCAATGGATGTGGTTAAGCCAGCTTCTTCGGCCACGCGTCGGGAGCGGAGGGTCTTACGCGTACAGCCAGGGAAAGCGCTCCCGATGGGACGCCTCGAACGCCCGGATCGTCTCCCGGTGCTCGAGTGTCTGTCCGATCTCGTCGAGTCCATGTGTGAGCGCGTGTTTGCGCGATGGATCGATGGCGAAGGGCAGATCGGCGCCATTGGGCGTCGTGATGCGTTGATCCGGCAGATCGACGCGCAGCCGGTAACCCGGTGTGGCCTCCACCTCGCGAAACAGCGCATCGACGATATCCGTCGGCAACACGACGGGAAGCAGACCATTCTTGAAACAGTTGTTGTAGAAGATATCGGCAAACGAAGGCGCAACGAGCGCGCGGAAACCGAACTCGTGCAACGCCCATGGTGCATGCTCGCGGCTCGATCCGCAGCCGAAATTCTCGCGCGCGAGCAGCACCTGTGCGCCGGCGTAGCGTGGCTGATTGAGGACGAAGTCCATTCGCGGGCGGCGCTTCGAATGATCCATGCCGGGCTCGCCGGGTTCGTGATAGCGCCACTCGTCGAAGAGCGTCACGCCGAACCCGGTGCGGCCGATCGCCTTCAGATACTGCTTCGGGATGATGGCGTCGGTATCGACGTTGGCCCTGTCGATGGGGGCGACCAAGCCGTCAAGAACAGTGAATCGGTCCACGCAGTTCTCGCCTCCCCGTCAGCGCCACTGACGCACATCGACGAAACGCCCGGCAATGGCCGCTGCGGCTGCCATCGCCGGACTCACGAGGTGGGTTCTGCCACCGGTTCCTTGTCTGCCCTCGAAATTCCGGTTCGAGGTCGATGCACAGCGCTCACCCGGCTCGAGACGGTCCTCGTTCATGGCGAGACACATCGAACAGCCCGGCTCGCGCCAGTCGAATCCGGCTTCTGCGAAAACGCGATCGAGACCCTCGTCCTCTGCCTGGCGTTTGACGAGTCCCGACCCTGGCACCACCATGGCGAGCCGGATGTTGTCGGCAACGCGCTTGCCGCGCACCACTGCCGCCGCCGCGCGCAGATCCTCGATGCGCGAGTTGGTACAGGAACCGATAAAGACCTTGTCCAGGGCAATGTCCGCCATCGGCGTGCCCGGCTCGAGGCCCATGTATTCAAGCGCCCGCGTCATTCCAGCGCGCTTCGTCGCATCGGTTTCCGCGGCTGGATCGGGAACCTGCCCACCCACGTTCGTCACCATGCCGGGCGAAGTGCCCCAAGTCACCTGCGGTTCGATGTCGGCCGCGGCAAGCTGCACGTTCGCATCGAACCGTGCCCCTTCGTCGCTCGTGAGCGTGCGCCAGTACGCGACCGCGCGCTCCCAGAGTTCCGCCTGCGGTGCGAACGGGCGACCGCGCAAATAGTTGATGGTGACATCGTCGACCGCCACCATGCCTGCGCGCGCGCCGGCTTCGATCGACATGTTGCAGATCGTCATCCGCCCTTCCATCGATAGACCACGGATCGCGCTGCCCGCGTATTCGAGCGTGTAGCCGGTCCCGCCCGCAGTCCCGATGCGCCCGATGATCGCGAGGATGACATCCTTCGCTGTCACCCCGAAGCCGAGCGTGCCGTCGACCTCGATCCGCATCGACTTCGACTTCCGCGCGACCAGGCACTGCGTCGCGAGCACGTGCTCGACCTCCGAGGTCCCGATGCCGAAGGCGAGCGCTGCGAACGCGCCGTGCGTGCTCGTGTGCGAGTCGCCGCACACGACCGTCATGCCGGGCAGCGTGGCTCCCGACTCGGGACCGATCACGTGGACGATGCCCTGGCGACCGTCACCGAACGGGAAGTAGGCCTGCGCACCGAACTCGCGGATGTTGCGATCGAGCGTTTCGACCTGCAGCCGCGACACCGGATCCTGTATCCCGCGATCCCAGTCGCGCGTCGGCGTGTTGTGGTCCGCGGTGGCCACGATCGACTTGATGCGCCAAGGCGTCCGGTGGGCAAGTCGCAGACCGTCGAACGCCTGCGGGCTCGTCACCTCGTGCACCAGATGGCGATCGATATAGAGCAGCGCCTCGCCGTTCGCGTTCTCACGCACGACGTGGCTCGCCCAGATCTTGTCGTAAAGGGTTTGCGTGTTCACGAACCAATGACCGCAAGCAGCGAGAAAGGACGACGAAACAAGCTTCGAATTATCCCACAATCGACTCGTCCGCAGCATCCGCGGGCCTCCCCACAGGCGCCACCTGCGGTGCCGGATGCACGCGCCAGAGGACCAGAGCGAGCCCGACCAAGGCCGCCGCGGATCCCGCGCTGAAAGTCATCGCGGGGCCCAGCGCCTCCCAGGCAAAGCCGCTCGCCACCGCGCCGAAGGCCCCGCCGGCGCCGAACGAAAGGCTGTTGTAGAAGGCCTGTCCCTGGGCCTGGTGGCGGCCACGGAAATAGTGATGAACCGCTGCCACCGCCGCCGCATGGTAGGAACCGAACGTCGCGGCGTGCAGCACCTGCGCCAGCACGATGAGCCACACGCTGTCGACCGCCCACCCGATCACGGTAAAGCGCACCACTGCGCAGCCAAGGCTGAAGATCAGGATCTCACGCAGCGTGAACCGACGCATGAGCCGCGGCAACTGCAGGAACACGACGATCTCGAAGACCACGCCGAGCGCCCACAGCCAACCGACGTCGGCCTTGTCGTAACCGTGCGCGACCAGGTAGATGGAGTAGAACGTGTAGTACGCGCCGTGCGCCGCGGCCATCAGAAAGCAGGCCGCGAAGAACGCCAGAACCTCCGCGCGGAAGAGCACCCGCAACACCGGGCCGGCGTCGCCCGCGTGCGGCAACGCACGGGTCTCGGGCACCCCGCGCGCGCAGATGGCGATGCCGAGCTTCGCCCCCAGTGCGAGCCACGCCAGCGTCGCGACCCCGGCCCAATCCAGGAAGTAACCCACGCCGACCACCGCCAGCAAGAACCCGACGGAGCCCCAGACGCGAATCACGCCGTAGTCTCCGGTGCGGTCCTGGAGGACGCTGAAAGTGGTGGCTTCCACCAGGGGCAGCGATGCGCTCCAGAAGAGACTCATTGCCGCCATCACCGCAAAGAGCCAGGCGAAGCTCGACCCGAACAGAACGCCGGCGAGTGCGATCAGGCTCAAGTCCGCCGAGAGCCGGACGATCCAGCGGCGCCGCCCCGAGCGGTCGGCAAGCCACCCCCAGGCCGCCGGAGCGAACATCCGCATCACCATGAGCAGGGACATCAGCACCGCGATCTGGCGCGGGTCGAAGCCCAGCCGCTGCAGGTACAGGCTCCAGTACGGCGAAAAGATGCCGACAAAGGCGAAGTAGAAGAAGTAGTACCGGGACAGGCGCCGATACGCGATGCGGTCGGTCATGGCGATGTCCGCCGCAGCCGCAACCTGCCAGGCGGCGCGCTTACGCCTCGTCGGGGTCGGGGTTCTCCGCCGCCGGCGTGCCGTCGAAGGCGGCCGGGTGATCCGGAGCGCGGGCCGCGATGCGGGGTGTTGCGCAGACCACGTCGGCATTCTGGCCGCGGTGCCGCAGCGCGTGATCCATGAGTACGATCGCGAGCATGGCCTCGGCAATGGGTGTCGCGCGGATGCCCACGCAGGGATCGTGGCGCCCGTGGGTCTCGACCAGCACCGGATGGCCCTGCTTGTCGATCGAGCGACGGGGCAGGCGGATGCTCGAAGTGGGCTTGACCGCGATGCGCGCGACGATGTCCTGGCCGGTGGAGATGCCGCCCAGGATGCCGCCCGCGTTGTTCGAGAGGTAACCCTCGGGGGCCATCTCGTCGCTGTGCTCGGTGCCGCGCTGCCGCGCGCTTGCGAAGCCGGCGCCGATCTCGACCCCCTTCACGGCATTGATGCTCATCATGGCGTAGGCGATGTCCGCATCGAGCTTGTCGTAGACGGGCTCGCCCCAGCCCACCGGCACACCCTCTGCCACCGCCGTGATCGCGGCGCCGACCGAGTCGCCCGACTTGCGCAGCGCATCCATGAACGCTTCCAGTTGCGGGATGAACGCAGTGTCCGCGACGAAGAAGGGATTGGTGTCCACGACCTCCCAGGCCTTGAACGGGATCTCGACGGGACCGAGCTGGCTCAGAAACCCGCGCACGACGACGCCATGGCGCTCCCGCAGCCACTTCTTGGCAATCGCACCGGCCGCGACCCGCACCGCGGTCTCCCGGGCCGACTGCCTTCCTCCGCCGCGGTAGTCGCGAATGCCGTACTTCTGCCAGTACGTGTAGTCCGCGTGCCCGGGGCGGAAGGTGTCCGCGATCTTCGCGTAGTCCTTGCTGCGCTGATCCTCGTTGCGGATCAAGAGCGCGATCGGCGTGCCGGTGGTCCGGCCTTCGAACACCCCGGACAGGATTTCGACCGTGTCCGACTCCCGGCGCTGCGTCACGTGGCGCGACGTGCCCGGTTTGCGGCGATCGAGCTCGTGCTGGATGTCCGCCTCGGCAAGCGCAAGCCCCGGCGGGCAACCGTCCACGACGCAACCGATCGCAGGGCCGTGCGATTCGCCGAATGACGTTACACAGAAGAGCTTCCCGAGGGTGTTGCCGGACATGGGAGGGCGGTGCGGAGGCACCCCCGCTGCTGCGGGCAGGGTCAATCGAGGGGTCGAAGTCTAGCACATGGGCTCC
Organism: Burkholderiales bacterium; assembly: GCA_016791285.1. The sequence continues at coordinate 13,112 of JAEUMX010000245.1, read as the reverse complement.
CCGGTCCTCGCGCGATGGCGCGCCAGAATGCGTGGCTTCTCATGGCGCATGATCGGCGTTGCGCGCCGGATAAAATGGCACAACACTTTGTCACGCGCCAAATACGGGGTAACGCCGTGTCTGTGTTTCTTTGATGCGCCCATGCGCTTCACTGTCATCACCTACGGAACGGAGGGCGATACACGCCCGCTCGTCGCAGTCTGTCGTGGCCTGCTGCAGGCGGGTCATGACGTTAGCCTTCTCGCCGATCGCTCGACGCTCGGCACGGCGCAGGCCCACGCCGTGCCAGCCTACGCACTGAGCGGCGACATGAAGGCCACGGTCGGTCCAGGTGGCGCTTTGTCGAAGGTCATGCGCACCGGTGGCGATGTCACGCAGGTGGCGAAAGCCGTCGCGCGCATTGCCAACGAGAACACTTCATCGTGGATGAGGGAAGTCGGGCAGCAGGCTGCACGCTCGGACGCGATTCTGTTCTCCGGCATTGCGAGCTACGTCGGGTTGTCGGTCGCCGAGCAATTGCGCATTCCCGCAGTGGGCCTCGGCCTCTGGCCGGTTGTCTGTCCGACCCGGGAGTTTCCATCGCCCCTGCTGCCTCCCTGGAAGATGCCGGGCTGGCTCAACCGGGTGAGTCACGAGGCTGTCGGCGCGCTGACCTGGACGTTGTTTCGCGCGAAGATCAACGCCGCGCGCGCAGAAGTCTTCGGGCAGGCACCGCGCAGGCGCATGTGGCGCGACTATCCGATCCTGTTCGGCATTTCGCGTCATCTCCTGCCGCAGCCGAGCGACTGGCAGGACATCTGGAAGATTTGTGGTGCGTGGCCCCTGGCATCGCGCCGTTGGGAGATGCCTCCCACGCTGAAGCAGTTTCTTGCTGCCGGGGAGCCGCCCATCTACGTCGGCTTCGGCAGCATGTCGGGATTCGACAGCGGGAAGCTGCTCGCGATCATCGTCGACGCCGTCGCGGGGCGGCGGGCTCTGTTCTACCCCGGCTGGAGCGGCATCGACGGCGCCGCGCTGCCCGGTAACTTCTGCGTGCTGGGTGATACGCCACACGACCTGCTTTTTCCTCGAGCTTCCGTGGTCATTCACCATGGAGGCGCCGGCACCTCGCACACGGCGTGTCGCGCCGGCGTGCCATCGGTCGTCGTCCCCTTCACCGGAGACCAGTTCTTCTGGGCGGGACGGCTCGCTGCAGCGGGTGTCACGCCGCAATACGTACCGCACACGAAGATCAACGCGCAGGCGCTCTCCAGCATGATCGCATGCGCCGGGAGCCCGCAGGTCGCTCGCCGCGCGCAGGCGCTCGGTAGAGCCATGCAGGAGGAAGATGGCGTTGCGTGCGCAGTCGAGCATATCGAGCGGTTCGCAGCGTCCTCTGCACCCTGATGCGTCTGCACGGTTCCTTTTCTCACGGCATGAGCCGCCGACTCTGACTCTCCTCGACCGCTCGCCTCAGCGCACGAGCAGGAGGTAGATGAGCAGCAGGTTCACGATGATCGACACCAGGGCGACGGCCTGCCAGCGCGCCGCCGGGTGCCGCTGCAGGAGCGGCGTGGGAAGCGGCGCGGAAACGGGTCGCGCTTCTCCGACCTCCAGCGCGTAGAGCATCTCCTCCGCCGTCTCGAAGCGCTCGCCCCTGTGGCGCGCGACGGCGCGCAGCAGGAAGTTCTCGAACCAGCGCGGGATATCCGGGCGGTAGCGTGTGGGCGGCGTGGGGTCGCCGAACTGGGGACGCTGAAAGGGTTCGACTTCGCCGTACGGATACTTCCGCGTCAGCAGATGATAGAGCGTGACGCCGGCAGCGTAGAGATCGCTCTGCACCGACGCGCCTTCGCCGGCGATGAGCTCGGGCGCCATGAAACTGGGCGTGCCTGGATTCCCCTGGAGCTCCTCGTACGGAACGCCGGCCGCGAGCGCGACACCCAGATCCAGGATGCGCAGTTCGCCGTCCTCGTCCTGCAGCAGGTTGGCGGGCTTGATGTCGCGATGCAGGATCGCCAAGCGGTGCAGCGCCCCGAGACCCTTGGCGACCTGCATGCCCACGCGCACCGTCTCGGCGGTGGAAAAGTGCTGCCCGCTGTCGAGCCGGGCCTGCAGCGTCCGCCCGGCGTGGTAGGTCATGACGTAGTACAGATACTGCCGGGCGCCCGCGGCGATCGGGATCACCTGCGGAAAGTAGGACGAGATCAGCCGCTTGGCGAGCCACTCCTCGTTGAGCAGTCCCTCGCGGCTCTGGCGATCCGCGCTCAGGAGCGGCTGCAGGGTCTTGAGCGCGAGCGTTCGCCCCGACGCAGCCGATCGCACCTGGTAGAGCAGTGTGGCTCGCGATTCGTGGATGAGCCGCACGACCTCGAAATCGTCGACGCGATTGCCGGGCTTGAGCTTCGCCGGCACCGGCAGATGCCGGTCCGCCACGATCATCTCGCGCCAGCTCTCGGTGGCGACCGCCTCGATGCCTGCGACCACCGCCGTCGCGTTGTCCTGTCCGCCGGTCTCGATCGCGGCCGCCACGAGCGCGTCGGCGGCGGCCTGGGAATCCTGATGCGACGCGAGCAGGGCCTTGATGCGGGCATCGCCGAGCGGCTCCCATAGGCCATCGCTGCAGATCAGGAAGCGATCGCCCGCCTTGATCTCACCGTCACCATGATCCACGACGAGGTGCGTATCCAGCCCGACGGCACGCCGCAGCACGTGGCTTCGCTCCGGCAGATCCCAGACGTGGTCCTCGGTATGCCGCGTGAGCGCGTCGTCGCGCATGCGGTAGATGCGCGAGTCGCCGACATGGCCCAGATAGTATCTGCCGCCGCGCAGGACGAGCACGCTTAACGTCGTCGCCTGCATGCGATGGGGTTCGTGCGCCGTGCCCTGCGCGACCAGCCAGCGATTGATCCCCGTCAGCACGCGGTCGATCGCCAGCGCGACCTCCCACGTCTCGGGCGTGGAGTAGTAGTCGGCGAGCAGTCCGCGCACGCAGTGCTCGGCGGCCTCACGCCCTCCCTCGCTGCCGGAGACACCGTCCGCGACCGCGAGCACCGCACCGCGCGCGGCAAGCTCGGCACCTTCCGGTGTGACCACACCCCAGTAGTCTTCGTTGCGCTCGCGCTTGCCCGTCGCGGTGGCGGAACCCAGGGAGATCTGAAGTGGCATGAAGCGCCGATGGTCGCTGTGCGTTGCACGATTCATCCGTAGGATGCCGCGAATGCGGGACGGCGGCTAGGGATCCTACAACGCGCACGCGGCAGCCGACCCCGCGGGGCCCCGGCTCGCGCCCGCTACACCCGCGCGGTCGTCATGTGTGGCGCGCCCCAGGTCGTCCGCCAGCGCTTCTTGACGGTGGTAAGACCGGTGAGCGCGACCAGCGCAAGCACCGCGAACACCAGAAAGCCCGCCTGATAGCTACCGGTGATCTGCTTGGAATAACCGAGCGAGGACGCGAGATAGAACCCGCCGACGCCGCCCGCCATCCCCACCAGACCGGTCATGACGCCGATCTCCTTGCGAAAGCGCTGCGGGACGAGCTGGAACACCGCGCCGTTGCCCATCCCGAGGGCAAGCATGGCGAGCATGAACACGCCGAGCGCCATCCAGGGCTCCGGCAAGCCCAGGCTGACGACGCCGATGAACACGGCCGCCAGGACGTACATGTACGACAGCGACTTGATGCCGCCGACGCGGTCGGCGACCATGCCGCCGATCGGGCGCACGAGCGAGCCGGCGAACACGCACGCTGCCGTGAAGTACCCGGCCATCACCGGCGTCAGACCGTACTGATCGTTGAAATAGATGGTGAGCGAGGACGCGAGACCGACGAAGCCCCCGAAGGTGACGCTGTAGAAGAACATGAACCACCAGGCATCCTTGTCCTTCAGTACGTTCAGATACTCGATCAGGGATTTCGCGGGCGGGCACTCCGGGCTGTCCTTGGCGAAGATCAGAAAGACGATGAACGCGAGGGCGAGCGGGATCACCGCCAGGCCGAAGACGTTGTTCCAGCCGAAGGCCATGGCCAGCCCCGGCGCGAAGAGCGCCGCGAGCGCCGTGCCGGAATTTCCCGCACCGGCAATGCCGAGCGCGGTTCCCTGGTGCTCCGGCGGATACCAGCGCGAGGCGAGCGGCAGCGCCACCGCGAACGATGCACCGGCAACGCCGAGCGCCAGTCCCAGCGCCAGCACCTGCGCATAGCTGTGGATGGCGAAGTACCACGCGACGAGCAGCGCCACCATGACGATTACCTGTCCGATGATGCCCGCCATCTTCGGTTTCAGGTGATCGACGAGCACCCCCATCACGATCCGCAGGAGCGCGCCGGCAAGCACCGGAGTGGCGACCATCAGGCCTTTCTGCGCCGGGGTCAGCGCGAGATCCTTGGCGATCTGCACGCCGAGCGGTCCGAGGATGACCCATACCATGAAGCTCAGGTCGAAATAGAGAAACGCTGCGATCAATGTCGGCGTGTGACCTGACTTGAGAAACGACTTGTCCAAGGATGGCACCTCCGTATCGTGACGCTCAGACCTCGAGCAATACCTGCCCTTCTTCCACTTTCACGGGGAACCGCTGGACGCAGCCTTCGTCGGGTGCCACTGCCTTGCCATCGTCCAGGCAGATCGTCCATCCATGCAGCGGACAGGACACCTTGGTGCCGAAAACGATGCCCTGTGAAAGCGGACCACCGCGGTGCGGACACGCGTCCCGCACCGCGAAGACTTCGTCTTCCGCATTGCGGAACACGGCAATGTCGCCATGCTCCGCGCTCTTCACCACCCGTGCGCCCAGCTTCGGGATGTTCTCCAGGGCGCCGATCTTCACCCAGTCGCTCAATTTCATCTCTCTCTTGTCCGGTTGAGGCGATACATCACGCCTGAATGTCGAGCTCATACACCTCCCGCGACGGCGGTCCCGTGAACACATCGCGAAAGCGCGAGAAGAGTTCGACGAACGCGCCCGTCTCGACGAACGCACGCGCGTCCGCCTCCGTCTCCCAGACGGCGACGTGGCGCCCCTTGCCCGAGCTCTTGTCGGTCATGACGCGGAAATTGGCCATGCCCTTCTGGGCTTTCATCCACGGCACGCCGAACTCCTGGTAGCGCTTGATGACTTCCTCCACCTGATCCGGGTAAGCCTGGAAGGTGACGACTGCGACGTACATGTTGTCGGGTTCCTGTGTGAGCTGGTGGATGACGGGGCGCGTGCGCGGCAACGCCTCAGATGGAAAGCATTTCGAACTCGTGCTTGGCGATACCCTCCCGCACCCGCTCCTTCCAGGGGTCCTTCTCGCCGGAGATCGCGTACAGCAGGCGCTCGTACAGCGCCTTTCTGCCTGCCGCATCGTTCAGGACGCGGCTCTTCACGTAGTCGAGTCCGACCCGCGCCACCCAATGGCACGTGCGGTCGAGATAGCGCGCCTCCTCCCGGTAGAGCTGGATGAATGCTCCGGCGTACTCCAGAACCTCCTCGCGCGTCTTCACCTTGCAGAGGAACTGCGCCACTTCCGTCTTGATGCCGCCGTTGCCGGCGACGCTGATCTCCCACCCCGATTCGACGCCGACGATGCCGACGTCCTTGATGCCGGATTCGGCGCAGTTGCGCGGGCAGCCCGAGACCGCCATCTTGACCTTGTGCGGCGACCACATGCGATCGAAGGCGCGCTCCAGGTCGATGCCCAGGTTGGTGGAGTCCTGCACGCCGAAGCGACACCATTCCGAGCCGACGCAGGTCTTCACCGTGCGCAGCGCCTTGGCGTAGGCGTACCCGGACGGCATGTCGAGGTCGGCCCAGACCTTCGGCAGATCCTCCTTCTTTACACCGAGCAGATCGATGCGCTGCCCGCCCGTGACCTTGACGGTCGGAATTCCGTACTTGTCCGCCACGTCCGCGATGCGCCGCAACTGGTCCGGCGAGGTGACGCCGCCGTACATGCGCGGAATCACGGAGTACGTGCCGTCCTTCTGGATGTTGCCGTGGGCGCGCTCGTTGATGAAGCGCGACTGCGGGTCGTCCTTCGCCTCGTGCGGCCAGGTGGAGATCAGGTAGTAGTTGAGGGCCGGTCGGCAGGACGCGCACCCGTTCGGCGTCGTCCAGGTGAGGAACTGCATCGCCTCCGGAATGGAGAGCAGCTTGTCCTCGCGGATCGCCTTGCGCACCTGCTCGTGGGTGAAGTCGGTGCAGCCGCACATGGGCTTGAGGGTGTTTTCCTGCGGTGCGTAGGCACCGCCGAGCGTCGAGGCGAGAATCTGCTCGACCAGGCCGGTGCACGATCCGCACGAGGCAGACGCCTTCGTGTGCTTGCGCACGTCGTCGAGCGTGAAGAGCCCGTTCTCCTTGATCGCCTTGACGATGGTGCCCTTGCACACGCCGTTGCAGCCGCAGACCTCCATTTCGTCCGGCATGCTCGCCGCGTGCGACTGACCTTGATGACCGGCGTTGCCGAGTGTGGCCTGCCCGAACATCAGGTGATCGCGAATGTCGGCGATGTTCCGGCCCTCGCGCAGCATCTGGAAGTACCAGGAGCCGTCGGCGGTGTCGCCGTACATCACGCCGCCGACGATCTTGTCGTCCTTGATGACGAGCTTCTTGTAGACGTGCCCGGCAGCGTCGTGCAGCACGATCTCCTCGGTTCCCTCACCACCGGTGAAGTCGCCCGCGGAGAAAAGATCGATGCCGGTCACCTTGAGCTTGGTGGAAGTGACCGAGCCCTTGTAGCGGCCGAAGCCGAACTGCGCGAGATGATTGGCGCACACCTTGGCCTGCTCGAACAGCGGCGCGACCAGGCCGTAGGCGATGCCGCGATGTGAGACGCACTCTCCGACCGCGTACACGCGCGGATCGTAGGTCTGCATCGTGTCGTTGACGAGGATGCCGCGGTTGCACTGCAGCCGCGCCGATTCCGCGAGCTCCGTGTTCGGGCGGATGCCCACGGCCATGACGACGAGATCGGCGGGAATCTGCTCGCCGTCCTTGAACCTGACGGCGCACACGCGGCCGGACTCGCCGCGGACGAGCGCCTCGGTCTGCTTCTCCAGCCTGAACTTGAGCCCTTTCGCCGCCAGCGATTTCTGCAGCATTTCGGCGGCGGTCCGGTCGAGCTGCCGCTCCATGAGCCACGGCATCACGTGCACCACGGTCACGTCCATGCCGCGCAGCGCAAGGCCATTCGCGGCTTCCAGTCCGAGCAGGCCGCCGCCGATCACCACCGCGTGCTTGTGGCGGGAAGCGGCATCGATCATCTCGTCGGTGTCCTTGATGTCCCGGTAGGCGATCACTCCAGGCAGGTCCTTGCCGGGGATCGGGAGCATGAAGGGATGCGAACCGGTGGCAAGCAGCAGCCGGTCGTAGGGTTCCTCGGTGCCGTCGTCGGCCACGACCTTGCGGGCGGTGCGGTCGATCTTCACGACCTTCTTGTTGAGGTGCAGCCGGATGCCATTGGTTTCATACCAGGACAGATCGTTCAGTACAATGTCGTTGATGGTCATTTCGCCGGCGAGCACGGGCGAGAGCAGGATGCGGTTATAGTTGGGATGCGGCTCGGCGCCGAAAACGGTGATGTCGTAGAGATCGGGCGCGACCTTGAGCAGCTCCTCGAGCGTGCGCACCCCCGCCATGCCGTTGCCAACCAACACCAGCTTCATCTTTTCCATGGTGGCCCTTCAGTCCTCGTTGCCAAGTTCGGTTCCTCTCCGTCGACCGCAGCAGCGGCCCTCGGGCCACATGCCGGCCGCGCGCCCTGTGCGCATCTACGGTTGCACCGCCGTCAGGCTGCCGGCTTGACCACCCAGGGCGAACAGCCGCTTGAGTTCCGGCACGCAGGACCCGCATTGCGTCCCGCACTTGAGCGCTTCCTGAAGCGCGCTGAGCCCGGCCCCCTGCGCGATGCGCTCCGTGATCTCCTGTTCGGCGACATCCAGGCAGGTGCAGATGACGCGGCCGCGCTGGCGGCTGCCCGCCGGGGGCGCCGCCAGCGGCGCGAGCACCCAGCGGCGTACCGCCTCGGCCGGGGTGGCCTGCGCCATGATGTCCTTGAGCCAGTCGCGCGCCGCCGTCTCGCCGGTGAGGCGAACGCCCGTGACGACTCCGTCCTCGATCATCACCCGCTTGGAGACGCCGCGTTTCGCGTCGACGTAGGTGAGGCTCGCGCGCTCATCGAAATCGAACAGGCTGTCGATCCCGGCGATGAGATCGAGTGCCACCGGCGTTGCGTGCGCGGCCTGCAGGATCGCGGCCGGACGCTCACGGCCGAACAGCCCGACAGTGGCGTAGGTGAACTCGCCCAGCAGCGGATTGACACGCGCCAGCCACTGCGCGGATTGGTCCGATGCGGTATCGTCCGTCGCGCCGGCCTGCTCGACGACGCGCATGACGACGAGCTGCCACGGCAGGTTGAGCTTCTCGACGCGCACCGCGGCGTGCTTCAGCTCCGGCTGCTTCGACGTGGGATCGAGCGCCCCGAGCGTGAGTCCGTTCGCGCCCGCGGAGTTCATGAACTGCCCGCCCCAGTGCATGGGCAGAAACGTCTGGCCCGGGCGCATCTCGTCGGACGCCGCAACCCGTACCACAGTCTCGCCGCGCCGGCTCGTCACCCGCGCGATGTCGCCGTCGCGCAGTTGCCGCCGCGCCATGTCCGTCTGGTTCATGGAGAGCACGGGTTCCGCGACGTGGTTGTACAGGCGCGCCACCCGTCCGGTGCGGCTCATGCCGTGCCACTGGTCGCGCAGGCGGCCGGTGTTGAGATGCAACGGGAAACGCGCGTCGGTCTTCTCCGCGGTCGCCTTGTACTTCGTATTGAGGAAGCGCGCGCGTCCGGACGGCGTCGGGTAGATGCCGTCCTCGTAGAGCCGCGCCTTGCCCGCGGCCGCACCTTCCGGGAAAGGCCACTGCTGCGGTCCGCGCGTCTCCAGCAGCTCGTAGGAAAGCCCGGTGATGTCCAGATCGCGACCGCGCGTGGACTCGCGGTGCTCGTTGAACACGGCTTCCGTGCTCGCGTAGTCGAACATCTTCGCAGCGTGTGCGTGGCCGAGCGCGCTGCCCAGCCGCACCGCGAAATCGCGCGCGATCTCCCAGTCGGCTCGTGCCTCGCCGGGTGCGGGCACCGCGCTCTTCACGCGCGTGATGCAACGCTCCGAGTTCGTCACGACACCCTCTTTCTCGCCCCACGTACTGGCCGGCAGCAGAACGTCGGCGAAAGCCACCGTGTCGGTGTTGACGAATGCCTCCTGCACGACGACGAACTTGGCCTTGTGCAGCGCCTCGTGCACCAGTCCAACGTCGGGCAGCGACTGCGCCGGGTTGGTACAGGCGATCCAGACCGCCTTGATATCGCCGCGGCGGACGGCCTCGAACAACTCCACCGCAGTCTTGCCCGGCTTCGCCGGTACGTCCGCTATCCCCCACAGACGGGCCACCTCGGCGCGGTGGGCGGGATCTGCCATATCGCGGTGTGCGGAGAGCAGATTGGCGAGCCCACCGACCTCGCGCCCGCCCATGGCGTTGGGCTGACCGGTGAGCGAGAACGGACCCGCCCCCGACCGCCCGATCTGCCCGGTGGCGAGGTGCAGATTGATGAGCGCCGCATTGTTCTGGGTGCCATTGCTCGACTGGTTGAGTCCCTGGCAGTAGAGCGACAGCGTCGCCTTCGACTGCCCGAACCAGCGCGCGGCCTTGACGATGGCGTCTGCAGGAACGCCGCAGGTTTGCGCCACCGCCGCCGGCGTGTACTCGCGCACCGTCTCCCTCAGTGCATCGAAGCCCTCGGTGTGGGCGGCGATGTACGCCCGGTCGCACAGCTCTTCCCACAGCAGCACGTGCAGCATGCCGTTGTAGAGCGCCACGTCGGTGCCCGGCAGGATCGGCAGGTGCAGATTCGCTTCGCGTGCGGTGTCGGTGCGGCGTGGGTCGATGACGACTGTCTTGAGCTCTCGGTTCTTCTGCCGTGCCGCCTCGATGCGCCGGTACAGGATCGGATGCGCGAAGGCCGTGTTGGACCCGGCAATGAAGAGGCACTGGGCGTGATCGATGTCCTCGTAGCAGGCAGGCGGCGCGTCCGCGCCGAGGGTCGCCTTGTAGCCGGCCACGGCCGAAGACATACAGAGCCGCGAGTTGGTGTCGATGTTGTTGCTGCCGACGAGACCCTTGGCGAGCTTGTTGAAGACGTAGTAGTCCTCGGTCAGCAGTTGACCGGAGACATAGAAGGCGACAGCGTCCGCCCCGTCCCGCCGGATGATCTCGGCGAAACGCTTCGCACAGAAGTCGAGCGCGTCATCCCAGCTGCACCGGGTGCGCGCATCGATCTCGCGGCTCGCGCGCATCTCCGGGTAGAGCGCCCGGGTAGCGAGGCCGGTGCTCAGGTGGAGCGTCGCGCCCTTGGAGCACAACCGCCCGAAGTTCGCGGGGTGGGCTTCATCGCCGCGAACTCCGACGATCGCGCCGTCACGGGTCTGGACGACTACGCCGCACCCAACGCCGCAGTAACAGCAGGTGGACTTGACTTCTTGCATGGGCCCTCAGGGAATCGTGGTGCGGCCCAGCAAATTGCACTCCACCCGTGTTTTAGGTTTCTTTTCAATAGGCTGTGAGAGCCCAACGGAATGCCTGGGAGATTCAGTGAACCAAGAGAGTGCACGCTCCCGGGAGGCCGGCCTTGCTTTGGTGCGTGGTGATTGGATTTCTTCCTCGACATTGATGACATGGGTCGCCCAGAATCGCCGTCACGGATCCACCAAGGAGTGTGCGTTGAAAATGATCGGATTGCTCGGCGGAACGAGCTGGCCCTCGACGATCGAGTACTACCGCATCCTCAACGAGCTGGCGCAACGGAAGCTGGGCGGATTTCACAGCGCGAGCCTGCTCCTGCGCAGCATCGACTATCACGAAATCAAGAGCCGGTACCACGAAAGGTGGGCCGAGATTCCCGCGCTGCTGGAACGTGAAATCACGGCATTCGCAGCGCTCCGGCCGGACTGCCTGCTGATCTGCAACAACACGCTGCACAAAGCCTTCGACGCCATCGCGCCGAGGCTTGCGCTGACGATCCCCGTGTTCCACATCGTGGAGGTCACGGGCCGGGCAGCGCGCTCGTTGGACTGTCAGCGGCTACTGCTGCTGGGAACGAAGTTCACGATGGAAGACGGCTTCTACCATCGCGGACTCGAACGCTTCGGTCTTCGTGTGGAGACGCCGGACGAGGAAGACCGCGGCAGGACCCAGCAGATCCAATCCCAACTGGCGCGAGGCGTCATGGCCGAGGAGTTTCGGCGCAACCTCGCCGCGCTCGTCGAGAAGCATGCAGACTCGGTCGATGCCGTCGTTCTCGCGTGCACCGAACTGCCTCTGGCGATGCGTCCGGAAGACTGTCGCATTCCCGTCCTCAACCCCACCGAACTGCAGTGCCGGGAGGCGTTCGAGTTCGCTACGTCAGGCACGTAATCGGGCGCGACCTTCCTTCGCTAAGCACTCAAGTGACCCGCGCTCGCGGCCGGCCGCGGCCCGGCGAAACGCGACCGCCCTACCCTTCGCATCGAGCGTCGCCGGAGAGCGGCGCAAACTCCGCTTCGCGCGTGGGCTGCGAGCGGACGGCAGGGTTATACTTGAGGCAGTTCGGCACGCAGTCGCACTCGAATGCGATCTTCATCGGCGCGATCCGCCCCTCGGCTTTCAGCTGAAACAACCGCGGCACCACCTTGTCGCGCAGCGAGTCCGGATCGATCGTGTTCACGTAGATCAGGGTTCCCCCCTCGAAGCCGGCCGGGTTCGAAACGCGCCACTTGATCTGCACCCGCCACGGCATCGCTACGTCGGCGTCTGGCGGTTTGTAGTGCCATTCCTCGTTGCAGGGAATCCCGGGGCCCATTGCCGCATGACAGGCGTGCACCAGGTCCGAGACACCGCGCAGCTCTTCCACGGAATGGTTCCAGGGCTGGCTGCGCTCGCTCTTCGAATAAATCTCGAGCGTCGGGAAGCGGTGACCGAACCCGGCGAAGGCGATCGCGTGGTCATTCTCGGCGAACACCAGGTTGCGGTGTGCAGCAAAGTTCACCGCCTCCTCGTTGTAGATGTTGGGGTTCGCCCGCACCAGGCGAATCTCCCCGTCATTCGACACGCCACGCTCGTCGATCGCGACCAGCTGCTTGTGCAGGTGGTCGAACGAGGCACCCGCCGGCTTGAGCCAGTTCTGGAAGACGGCGACGTAGCGGACGTAGCGGTTCGACAGATAGATGTCGCGCAGCGCGTCGATGGTGAACCGGAAGTACTGATAGTGCTCCTCCGGCGTCATCGTGCCCGACGAAGCGAGCTCGTCGTCGTGCGTGGCCCCCATGATGAAATGCTGGCGCGCGATGATGAGCTCGTGGCCGCCGCCGAAAAAGGCGTTGGCCATCTTGAGCTTCTCCTCGATCGGTGTCTCCCGCACCGCCGCCTCGTCAGCGCCGCAGAGCCTCATCCGCACGTCGATGACGTCAAGCACGTGGCGGCGACCCGGCTCGGTGGCAAGGTAACTGTCCTTGCGCGTCTGCAATGCGGGCGGCAGTGTATAGCGGTAGTTCTGCTGCCAGTACTCGAAGGAAACTATCTCGAACAGGTTTGGCACCCGCCGGAATACCCAGTCGGCATCGGAGAGCCGCTCGGCTTTGAGGCCCTTGCGCGTTTCCCACCCGGCGTGCGCTCGCACCAGTCGCGCCTTCTCGGGTGGCGTCTCGAGTGCGCGTCCATGACAGAACGCGCAGTGCAAGCCGTGCGTGCCCGGGTCGAGCGGCACGCCGGACTTGCCGTCGTTCCCGAGCGGCCGATGGCCACGCCCCGGCACGGTCCATACCTCGGTGCCGGTAAACGGGTTGACCTGCTTGATCGTGCCGTCCCGCATCCGGATCAGGTAATCCGCGATGGGCATCATGTCGTGCATCATGTTGAGGGCCCTCCCAACTCGGTACAGCGTGGACCCACATCATACAAAAACGCGCGGCCAATGGGAGGATGGCGCAGACTGTGTCACCGTCGGATTGATACTCCGCAGAATCGTCGTTTGAATTTTCCCCAGGTTGAGGGTAGGGGTTGGGGCAGCGACCCTTACTACCGGCTCGTCCATGATCTCGCGCAGGCACAGTGCGCGGAGGGCGAGCGTGATC
>JAEUMX010000229.1 GCA_016791285.1 Burkholderiales bacterium | reverse complement strand
CTCGTCCCGTCGAGCGGACCGCACCTTCCTGTCCTGGGGTTGTCGAACCGTCACCGGGCGCGGTTCGGGGCATGCGGCTCGAATTCGCCTCGCCCGTACCCACCGTGGAGGACAAGAACCATGAAGCGTGTTGCCCTCGCGCTGCTCGGCGCGATCCTGGTCGTGGGATGTACCCAGATGGAATCCAAGCCGCCCGCCAAGATGGCCAAGGATGGCGATCTCGCGGCACCGGCGGACTACAAGACCTGGCCCAGGTTTCTGACCGACATACAGCGACCCGATGCGAAGCAGATCCGCGACATCTACATCAACCCGGTGGGAGCCAAGGCGACGCCTGGCAAGCCGTTTCCCGATGGCACCATCTTCGTGATGGAAAACTACACGGCGAAGGAGGCGCCGGACGGGACGCTCGCCAAGGGAGCCGACGGCAAGCTCGTCAAGGCGCAGCTCGTGCGCGTCTTCGTGATGGGTAAAGGCAAGGGCTGGGGTGAGAGCGTCACCACAGAACTGCGCAACGGCGACTGGATCTACGCCGCCTATTTGGCCGACGGCAAGCCCGCGGCGGATCCCATCCCGCCGTGCCGTTCCTGTCACCTGCCTCTGGCGGACAAGGATTACGTGCACCGCTATGACGAGTACTTCCAGATGCGGGCGGCCGCGCCCGCACCGCGGAAGCCGGCGGGTGGATACGGCTATTGAGCGGTGGGAACCGCGAGACGAGAAGGAGGAGATTCGATGAAGCAGGCGATGTCGAGTGTGGTCCTGACCGTGCCGCGCACCGAGGAGCACCAGATCAAGGCCGACGAAGCGAAAGCGAAGGCGGTCCATGCGGGTCGATGGATCGCCGCGGCGTGAAGCGGGCGCTCGCCGGTATTCTGGTCGCCGCGGGTGTCGTCGCAGGTTGCGCGACTACCACTACGTCAACCGATGTGTCGCCGAAAGGTCCGTCTGCCAGCGCGAAGCTCTTGCCGACCAAGGGCAATCGGGCGGCCGGCACGGTCACGTTCACGCAGCAGGGCGGCAAAGTGCTGGTGAAGGCGAACGTGAGCGGGCTTAAGCCCAACGCCGAGCACGGCTTTCACGTGCACGAGAAGGGCGACTGCACAGCGGATGCGATGAGCGCGGGCGGGCATTTCAATCCCGCGGGCGCCCACCACCGCAGCACCGCGTCCGGAGCGCACCACGCCGGCGACCTGCCGAACCTCAAGGCGGATGCCGGCGGGGTCGCCACGCTGACGTGGGAAGCAACGGATTTCACCGTCATCGACGGGGCGGCAAGCATCGTCGGCCGTTCGGTGGTCGTGCACCTCGATCCGGACGACTACAAGAGCCAGCCGGCGGGCAACTCCGGTCCTGGCATCGCTTGCGGGATCATCGCCAAGAACTGATCGATCGGTAGGCGGCTAGGACGTTATTCGCGGTCTGGACAAACGCACGCCGAGACAGGAGGCAACTGATATGGCCGGCACCCCTGAACATCGACGACTCGACGAAGCACGCGAGCAGTCCGTGCCCTGGAAGCGGTGGGGACCTTATCTCAGCGAGCGCCAATGGGGCACGGTGCGCGAAGACTACAGTGACGACGGCAACGCCTGGGATTACTTCAGCCACGACCAGGCACGCTCGCGCGCCTATCACTGGGGCGAGGACGGGCTGGCCGGGATCTCCGATGACAAGCAGCGGCTGTGCTTTGCTCTTGCGCTGTGGAACGGCAAGGATCCGATCATCAAGGAACGCCTGTTCGGCCTCACCAATAGCGAAGGTAATCACGGCGAGGACGTGAAGGAGTACTACTTCTATCTCGACAGCACGCCGACGCACTCGTACATGAAATATCTGTACAAGTACCCGCAGGCGGCCTATCCCTACGACAAGCTGGTGGCGACCAACAGGAAGCGCGCCCGCCACGAGCTGGAATACGAGCTCCTGGACACCGGCGTCTTCGATGACGACCGCTACTTCGACGTGTTCGTCGAGTATGCGAAGGCTGGTCCCCAAGACATCCTGGTCCAGATCTCGATCGCCAACCGCGGCCCCGATGCGGCGACGCTTCACGTGCTGCCCACGCTCTGGTTCCGTAACACGTGGAGCTGGACCCAAGGCGCACCGAAGCCGCTTCTGCAGGAAGCGACCGGTACCGGCGGCAGTCGGGTGATCTTGGCTTCGCACGCCGAACTCGGCGATTTTCATCTCCACTGCGAAGGTGAACCCGAGCTGCTGTTCACCGAGAACGAGACCAACAACAAGCGTCTCTTTGGGACGGAGAACGCGACGCCTCATGTGAAGGACGGGATCAACGACTGCCTCGTCCACCAGCGGCAGGACGCGGTGAACCCGGCCCGAACCGGGACAAAGGCCGTCGCGCACTACCCTGTCGCGGTCGATGCCGGGCAAACGGCGGTGATCCGGCTGCGCCTTGGCGGCGCTGCGCCAGCCAACGAGAGTCTCTTCGGTAAGGCGTTCGGCGATGTCCTGGCAAGCCGGGTGGGCGAAGCCGACGCGTTCTACAAGTCCATCACGCCGGCCTCGCTCTCGGAGGACCAGGCGCGCGTGATGCGCCAGGCTCTTGCCGGCATGTTGTGGACGAAGCAGTACTACTACTTCGATGCCGACAAGTGGCTCGATGAGCACCAGGCCAACCCGGTGCTCGGTCAGACGCGCCAATTTCGCAATCGCGAGTGGTATCACATGGTGAACGACCACGTGATCTCGATGCCGGACAAGTGGGAGTATCCCTGGTACGCCGCCTGGGATCTGGCATTCCACTGCATCGCGCTAAGCGCGGTCGATGCCGATTTCGCGCGCGAGCAGCTCGAACTGATGCTGCGCGAGATCTACATGCACCCGAGCGGCCAGATTCCCGCGTACGAGTGGAACTACAGCGACGTGAATCCGCCGGTGCACGCCTGGGCGACCCTGTTCCTGCACCGCTTCGGCGGCACGCCGGACATCGACTTCTTGAAGCGCTCCTTCCTCAAGCTCTCGCTCAACTTCAACTGGTGGGTCAATCGTAAGGACCGCAGCGGCAAGAACGTCTTCGAAGGCGGGTTCCTTGGCCTCGACAACATCGGCGTCTTCGACCGCAGCTCGCCGCTTCCCACCGGTGGTTACCTCGAGCAGGCCGACGGCACCGCCTGGATGGCCCTCTTCTGCCAGAACATGATGGAGCTTTCCGTCGAACTCGCAGCGGGGGACATCACCTACCAGGACATGTGCACGAAATTCGTCGAGCACTTTCTCTGGATCGCGTCGGGCATGAACCGCACCGGCCCGGATGGCATGTGGGACGAGGAGGATGGTTTCTACTACGACGTGCTGCGACTTCCCGACGGCAGCGCGCAAAGGCTCAAGGTGCGCTCGATGGTCGGGCTGCTTCCCCTGTGCGCCACCACCGTGATCGAGAATTGGCAGCGCGCGCGCGTCCCGCTCGTCATGGAGTCGTGGAGGAAGCGCCAGCAGCGCATGCCCGAGTTGCTGCGCAGCGTGCACGCGACCGGCCCGGGGCACCTGGGCGTCGCCGACCGCGGCATCTTCGCGCTCGTGAGCGAAGAGCGGCTGCGGCGCATCTTGACGCGCATGCTCGACGAGAACGAGTTCCTGAGTCCTTATGGCTTGCGCGCCCTTTCGCGCCATCACCTCGAGCACCCGTATGTGTTCGAGGTGGGCGCGCAGGAATACCGGGTAGCTTACCTGCCGGGCGAATCCGACTCGGGCATGTTCGGCGGCAACTCGAACTGGCGCGGCCCGATCTGGATGCCGGTCAACGTGCTGATCATCCGCGCGCTGCTGAGTTACTACCTGTACTACGGGGATAACTTCAAGGTGGAGTGTCCGACCGGCTCGGGCCGGGTGATGAATCTCTTCGAGGTGAGCAAGGAAATCGGGGAGCGCCTGTCGCGCATCTTTCTGAAAGACGGGACCGGCCGGCGCCCGGTCTTCGGCGGTGCCGAGAAATTCCAGACCGATCCTCACTGGTGCGACAACATTCTCTTCTACGAGTACTTCCACGGCGACAGCGGCGCGGGACTCGGAGCCAGCCATCAGACCGGCTGGACCGGTCTGGTCGCGCGACTGATCCAGCTCTATGGATCACTGGATCCGCGGAAGCTTCTCGAAGGCGGGCGGGCTGCCCTGCAGCCCCTGCTGCAAGGCCAAGGTACCGTGAAGTCTAAGAACGCCAGCCGCTAAGCGAAGAAGGGGGACCGGCGGGGCCGCGGCGCGCGTCAGATCAGCCGCATGGTGGCAACTCCCGGTCGTGGGCGCGAAGCCTCACAGATATCCACTTTCGGGCATCAGTTCGCGGCGCTTCAATGCAGCGCCGGTAGCCTCGATGAGGTCGACGGGCAATAGCCTGCGTGAATGCAGGCGCGGCGGCTGCACCTTCGCCGCGTCGGGGCCGCGAGCGAAGAAATGGTCCATCGCCTTGTTCGCGTTCGTGAACGCGTTGCCGTAACCGACTTGACCCGCGAGCGCGAATACCTCATCCGTCAGCGCCGTAAGTTTCTGCGAGAAGGCTTCGGCTTGCGCTGTCCTTCCACCCTGGAGGTTGCCGATCATCTCGGCGAGCTGCGGGCCGAAGCAGTTCGCCGTGCTCAAGAGGAAGCCGTCGTAGTTGCCGCCCGCGGCAGCGAGGTGAGCCGAATAATTGCCTTCCGCGCCGCGCACGAGAAACGCGTCGCGAAAACCCGAAGCGGCGACCCGGTCGACGCCGCTCGTATCCTTGAACAGATAGAAATTGGGATGCTTCGCACCGAGCGTCGCGATGGTGTCGGGCGACATCTCGTTCTGCGTGACCTGCGGCAGTTGATAGAGCGAGACCGGCACACCGAGCGCGAGAACGGATTCGAGAGCAGCGTGGATTCGGGCCTGACCGAGATCCTTCCCGGCGGGCGGGCACACGGTGAAGCCGCACACCGAGGACTG
>JAEUMX010000216.1 GCA_016791285.1 Burkholderiales bacterium | reverse complement strand
CGCGTCGTATCGAACGGGAACTCGTAACACGACGAGAGAAAGACGATCCGCTGGTGATCCCGCTCGGGTTCGAGCCGCCGGATCTCTTCCAGTATTCGATAACGCGAAGCGGCCATCGCTGTCGACCTTCTTAGCTCTGCGCGAAGTCCGTGGCGGCAAGTCGCTCATCGCGCAAGCGCTGCTCGACCAGTTCCTTCAGACGGCGCACGCCCTCGTCCGATTGGCTCTGCATCAGGGTCCGGAGATGGTCGGCACCGGGCACAACGTGCATCAGCAGCGCCTCGTCGTACTCCAACTCCCGCCGAAATTCGATCGCGTCGCCCCGCATCTCGAAAGAATACGTGATCCGGGCCGGTGAGGTGAGGGCCTGCAGTACGACGCGAGCAGGGCGCAGATGCTCCGCCACGCGCCAGGTTACGTCGAGCTGCAGTCCGGCGAAGTGCACACGCTCGTGGACGACATCGCCGAGCTGATAGGGTCGATGAACGACCCCGGAGACCGAGAGGGTGGCGGGGTGCCATTCCGGCCAGAGGCGGGCCGAGGTGACGAGATCGAAGACGGGTCCGGCGGGACCGTTGATGCGGGTGCTGACGCTAACGACGGTGGTCATGTCTGTCTCCGGTACGAGGGCGAGAATCCGTGTCATCGGACGCTCCGTGTCGATGGACGATACGCAGCACTCACTGGATGCTGACACGATGACAGCGACCGACCCGCATGACCTTCCCGCACCGGGGCAGGGCGAGGACATTCCGTCCCCTTGCGTCAACGTGTGCGCCCTCCACCCGATCACGGGGTGGTGCCTGGGGTGTTACCGCACGCTCGAGGAGATCGCCGGCTGGCGGGATTTCTCCGCGGACGAGAAACGCGCAGTGTTGGCGCACCTGGCGTCGCGGCGCTGGCGGTCGGGGGGCTGAGCGACCGACCGGGTGCCGACCTGCGTCGCGCAGCGATGCCGTTGCCTAGTCCGAATGGTCTATGGTGCGCTCGCGTGACTGCGCGTACGCTGCTGCAACCCGCTTGGTGGAAACGTTGACGCAGGAGCAGGGATGCACATGGCAGTTCAGCCCGTGGTCGCAGATGGCAATGGGATCAGGCGCCTCGTGCTGTGTTTCGACGGCACCTGGAACACCCCCGAGGACCAGACCAATGTGTCCCGCATCTACGCTGCGATTGCCGACGTGCATGCAGGGTGCAAGGATCAGCTCAAGTTCTACGACGCGGGTGTTGGCACCAACTCCGGTTCGCGCGTCACCGGCGCCGCATTCGGCTGGGGGCTGGACGAGAACATCCTGCAGGGCTATTGCTGGCTCATCAACGAATACCAGCCGCTGCGTGGCGTACCGCCGCGCGCACCGGAGGCGGACGGGGAAGTTTTCGAGGCCGGCCCGGATATCTTCATCTTCGGCTTCAGCCGCGGCGCCTACACGGCGCGCAGCCTCGCGGGGCTGATCAATCGCTGCGGCTTGCCGCGACGGGAGCTCTTCGCGGGCGAGGTCGATCCTGCAACCGGTCGGGTCGAAGGCCGCGCTCACACGAAGTCTACGATCGTGCGGCGCGCCTGGGAGCTTTACCGGGAGAAGTTCGCCGCTGGCATCGAAAGCCGCAGGCAGCCGTCGCTCGTTGCCTTCCGCCGCGATCATTCGCGCAACGTCAAGGTGCGGTTCCTGGGCGTGTGGGATACGGTGGGCGCGCTCGGGGTGCCGATGTTCTCGAACAACGCTCTGGCCCGTCTGCGATACGGCTTTCACGACACGGGTCTGGGCCGCGTCGTGGAGTGCGCCTATCATGCGGTCGCGATCGACGAGCAGCGCGAGGACTACGAAGTCACGTTGTGGGACCGCAAGCACGAGTACACGCGCGACGTGGAGCAACGCTGGTTCCCCGGTGCGCACACCAACGTCGGCGGCGGCTACCAGGACGACCTGCTGCCCGACCCGCCGCTCAAGTGGATCGCGGAGAAAGCGATCGCCGAAGGTCTGGAGTTCACCGACGAGGTCCGCATGCGCGTCGGGGAACTGCGCTGCAAGCGTGCCTTGCCCGAGGATTTCAAGCTTCGCGGCAACGAATACCTCTCGCCGGTGCGCGATTCCTATGCCGAGTTCCTCTTCGGCGTCTATCGCATCGGCCGCGCGCTCAGGCCCAATGGCGGACGGTACTACCGGCCGATGCTGGTCCGCGGCGTGGGCGAGACCATCGACGAGAGCGCGCACATGAAATGGTCTGCGGACCACGCGTACCGGCCGCCCAATTTTGCTTATGCCGGCCGCGCGGACATGGGTGCGAGCGCGGCCGCGCCGGTGGCGGTCACTGCGGGTCGGACGCAGTCCGGCGCTGCCTGACGCGAGAAGGGGAGCGACGAGCCATGGGCCTGCCCGGCGTGCTCGAGGCGATCATCGGTCTCGCTTTCATCTATCTCCTGGTCAGCATGCTCTGCTCGGGCGTCAACGAGATGATCGCGCAGGAGCTCGGCCGCCGCGGGAAGTTTCTGCGCGAAGGCATCTTCAATCTCGTCTCCGATCGCTGGATCTACCTGCGCATCATCAATCACCCGCTGGTCGCGAGCATGTATCGCGATCTGCCGGGCAAGCCGCGCACGCCGTCCTATATTCCGCCGGGCAACTTCGTCGATGCGACGATCGACGTCATACTGCAGAAGGCGTCTCAGATCGATCCCGCGTTCGCAGCGCGTCTCGCCCAGCCGCGCACCTTCGAGGACGTGCGTGCCGCCGCGCTCAAGTGCAAGGCATTCGGATACACCATCGGCGATGCGATCCTGCCGCTCCTGGAGTCGGCGCAGGGCGATCTCGGCCGCGCGCGGGCCAACCTGGAGGCGTGGTACCAGGGCGGAATGGAGCGGGTATCGGGCTGGTACAAGAAGCAGGCGCGGCGCATGTTGCTCGTCATCGGCATCGCGGTCGCGGTGCTCTTCAACGTGGATACGCTGCAGATCGCGACGCAGCTCGCGCGTTCCCCGGCGCTGCGGGGCGCCCTGGCCGACGCGGCGAGTCGCGTCGCGCCAACGGGTCGCGTGGAGGGTGTCGATGCCCGGCCCGGCGATAGCGCTGCAACCGTTTCCGCGGAAGATGTGAAGAAGCTGGCGGCGAGCCTCGCCAAGTACGAAAAGCTGGGACTGCCGATCGGATTCTCGTGCCTGAGCCCGGCAAGTCTCGACCGCCACGATGGCCTCGCTCCCGTCCTCCGCAACTGCTGGGAGCAAACCAGACAGGAGGCGGGCGGCAGCTGGTTCGTCAAGATCCTGGGCTGGCTCATCACGGGGCTCGCCGTGAGCCTGGGAGCGCCGTTCTGGTTCGACCTCCTGAACCACTTCGTGGATCTGCGCGGCGCGGGGAATCGACCGGCGCCCGCGCAGACCACGTAACTACGCGTACCTCAGGCGCGACGCAACCACGGGAGGATGTCTCATGCCACTGCCGAATCTGATCCCTGCCGGCGGGCCGGTCAATGTTCAGAGCACGACCTTCTCGATCGATGCGCTCGGCCGCTATCTGTGCAGCACGTGGGACGAGGCGACCGGCAGCGGCGGCGCGCCGTTCTCCGCCGTCGTCATCGGTGCGGGAATGTATGGCGCCTACTGCGCGACGAAGATCTTTCGCCGGCACCCGGGCAAGCGAATCCTGCTGCTCGACGCGGGGCGCTTCCTGGTCTCCGAGCACGTGCAGAACCTGGCGCGCATCGGGCTCAACGTGCCCGCGGCGATCTCGCCCTGGAGCGATCCGGGTGTCGCGCGCGAGCTCGTGTGGGGAATTCCGTGGCGGGGCAACGTCGAGTTCCCGGGTCTCGCCTATTGCACCGGCGGCAAGTCGATCTACTGGGGCGGCTGGTGTCCGCGCCTGACCGCGGGCGACCTCCAGGGCTGGCCGAACGCGACCGCGCAGTATCTCGGCGCGCACTACACCGATGTCGAGAGCGAGACCGGCGTCGTCCCCGCCACCGACTTCATCTCGGGCGACCTGCTCACCGTCCTGCAAGGGGAGGTCAGCGCGGCGGCGGCGACCGTGCCGAATATCGAGACCGGGATCGGCGTGAACGGGGTCCAGGTCGCGCCGCTCGCGGTGCAGGGTAGCCCGCCGGCATCCGGGCTCTTCAGCTTCGACAAGTACAGCGCGTTGCCGCTACTGATCGAAGCCGTGCGCGAGGACGTGGCCAACTCCGGGCTCAGCGATGCGAATCGGCGACTCTTCCTCGTGCCGCTCGCCCACGCGATCAAGCTGCACGCCGCCAACGGTACGCTGCACACGCTCGAAGTCGATGTCGCGGGCCAGCGCAAGTATCTGCAGGTCGCGCCGCAGTGCGCCGTGATCCTGGCCGCGAGCACGATCGAGAGCACGCGGCTCGCGCTCCATTCGTTCCCGACGGCGTTGATGGGACGCAACCTGATGGCGCACGTGCGCAGCGATTTCACCGTGCGCGTTCGCAGGTCGGCACTGCCGCCCCTGCCGGGTCACGTGCAGACGGCGGCGATGCTCGTGCGCGGCGCGGTGCCGGCCGGGCGTTTCCATCTCCAGGTCACGGCATCGACCCACGTATCGGGCTCGGACGAACTGCTCTTTCGCATGATTCCCGATCTCGACAACCTCACCGCGCAGCTCGCCAACGACGATCCGAACTGGGTGACGATCACCTTCCGCGCGATCGGCGAGATGACCGGCGATCGCAACAGCGCCGTCCCGCACACGAACGCGAGCTGGATGAACCTGAGTCCCCACGAGTACGACGAGTACGGCGTGCCGCGGGCGTACGTGCACATCCAGCTCGGCGGCACGGACTTCCAGGTATGGCAGGCGATGGATCAGGCGGCGCTCGTGCTCGCCCAGGCGGTCGCGAAGGCGCCGGGAAACATCGAGTACTTTTACGACGGCGGCTGGAAAAGCCAGCCGTTCCCACTCGACCGGCCGTTTCCCGAATGGCATCGCGGGTTGGGGACGACCTATCACGAGGCCGGCACGCTGTGGATGGGCGACGCCCCCGCGAGCTCCGTCACCAACACCATCGGGCGCTTTCATCACATCTCGAACGCCTACGCGTGCGACCAGTCCGTGTTCCCGACGGTGGGCTCGGTGAACCCCGTGCTGACGGGGCTCACCCTCGCGCGACGGCTCGCCGAGAGCCTGTAAGCCGCACCTTACGGCTCAAGGCACCTTGCGCAGCCTCAAGTACTGCGTCTCGTTGGGGAAACCGAACGCAACAAAGACGCCGTTCGCGCGAATGTCGGCGGCCGTGCGCGGCTGCGGCCAGAGCGGCGCGTTCGGATTGTCCGCGACCAGGTTGAAGGCCTGATAGCGCACGCCCGGACTCCCGTCGAGAGGCACCGCAGCGGGCACCGCGAACACGTCGGGGCTCACCCCCTGGTCGCGCAGGTTGACGAAGGCGAGGACGACATCGTCGCCCTCCCAGCGCGCCACCGCGAACACGTTCTCGTTGAAGCCGCCGCCGGTCTGGCGCGTGAGGAACCAGCGGTTGGTGCCGCGCAGTGCCGGGCTCGCCTCGCGCGCCTGGTTGATGCGCCGGTACATGGCGAGTGCGGCCGGGTTGGCGCTGTCCCAGAAGCTCTTGATGTTCTGCCACGAATTCTGGAAGTCGACCTTGTACGGGATGCCGAGCGGCTGACTCATGTAGACCATCGGCACGCCGTAGACGGATGCCGCCACCGCGTAGCGCGCCGTCATCAGCCAGAGGTTGCCGTTGCCTTCCTCGTCGTGGCTGGTGCCGTTGTGCAGGATGGCCGCGTTGTAGCCGTAGAGGCCAGCTTCGGCGTCGAGGCTGGAGACAAGCTGGGTCGTCGTCACGCCGTCGTTGCGATAGAGCCAGTGGTCGACGGTGGTGATGATGTCGAACTGGCGGTTCATCCGGTAGCGAATCGGATCCGGATCGAGCACCTCGGCCAGGAAGACGAAATCCCACTTCTTCTGGCGCGTCTTGTTGATGATGTATTCCCAGGCTTGCGGTGGCAGTCCCTGGGCGAAGTCGGCGCGGATGCCGTCGAGCTTGTTGCCGGTGCGGTCGAGCCAGAAGCCGAGCACCGCCGCGAAGTAGTTCCAGACGTTGACGACCTCATAGTCGCGACCGCCGGCGGGGTCGAGATCGGTGTAGAAGAGATCGCGCTCGTCCAGCGCGCCGCCTTCCCAGGTGTCGCCGAAGCCGGGTTTGGGGCCGAGCGACGAATAGTTGCCGAAGAACCAGTCGAGGCCGGCGTCGTACCAGCGGTGCTCGCCCATGCGATCGGTCGGTGCATAGAGCACCCATTCGTTGGCGTTGTGTGCGTGATCGCGATAGTTGCTGCGGTTCGTTGCCCACGCCGGCCGCACGTCGCGGATGCGCGCATTGATCTGCGCGGGTGGAACGAGGCCGGCGTCCGCTGCGCCTTGCCCGAACACGGTGTCGCGGCCCGAGTGATTGAATGCGACATCGATGAAGACGTCGAGGCCGATCGCATCGGCCCGGTTCACGAAGTGAAGGAACTCGTTCATCGCCTGCGCGGGGTCGCCGGTCTCGTCGAAGAGACCGTTCACAGCGAAGTAGTTACGTGTCGAGTAGGGGCTGCCGGGGGACACATTGGCGACGTCCTGACCGCTCCCGGGATCGTAGCGAACCTGGGTGATCGGGAAGATCGGCATCAGCCACACCGTGTTGAAGCCGAGCGTGTCGCGCACGAACCCGATGTTGAACGGGTCGTAGCCGTCGGTGTCGTGATCGGTGAAGTCTTCCAGCGTGCTGCGCTGACCGGGGCCACCGCCCGGCACCGCTTCGACCACCAGCGTGTAGACCTCGTAGATCAAGCGGCTCAGCGTCTTCCTGGGCGACACGACGAGCGCGAGGTCGCGCTGCTGCGCGCCGTCGAACACGAACTGGTTGTGCCAGATCCAGGGTCCGCCCTGGATGCGGAAGCGGGTCGTCAGCCGATACGCCCCGGTCTTCGAGAGCGTCAGGTTCGCGCGGTAGACGTGGTTGTTGTTGGCCGATGCGACGAGATTCATCGGGTAGGTCAGGTAGTAACTGGTCGGCTGGCCGGCGTCGCCCGCAGCCTCGAAGACCTTGGCGAAGTCGCGGCGGTTGACGTTGCTGAAGACCTGCACCTCGAGGTC
>JAEUMX010000215.1 GCA_016791285.1 Burkholderiales bacterium | reverse complement strand
GTAGAGCCGCTCCTGCGCGTCGAGCGCTGCATCCACGAGTCGCTGCGTGACCGTGGCGCGATAGGGCCGGGGAAAGCGCTCGCACCTCGGCAACAGCCAGGCGAGCAGGTCGAACATGCGCGTCAGGACGATCATTTCTTCAGCCATCGGCATCTCCTTCCATGATGTCGGAAGCCTACGCCCGCATCTGCGCCTGGGATAACCTCTTCGCCGCCTGGCGCAAGGCCGCCCGTGGCAAGCGCGGCAGTGCCGCCGCGGCGACGTTCGAGGCGGAACTTGCGGATCGGCTGGTCGAAGTGCAGGACGAGCTGCTCGCGCACCGCTATCGACCGGGCAGCTACGTGCACTTCCACATCCACGAGCCGAAGCGGCGCAAGATCAGCGCGGCGCCGTTTCGCGACCGCGTGGTTCACCACGCCCTGTGCAACGTGGTCGAGCCGCGCTTCGAACGGCTCTTCATCGCCGACAGCTATGCCAATCGCCTCGGCAAGGGCACCCATCGCGCGGTCGACCGTTTGCAGCAGTTCGCGCAGCGCCACCGCTACGTGCTGCGCGCGGACATCGTGCAGTACTTTCCCTCGATCGATCACGCCATCCTGCGCGACACCCTCGCGCGACGGATTCCGGAGGCGGACGTGATGACGCTGGCCGCGTCCATCATCGCGAGCGGCGATCGCGTGTTCGACGGCGAGTACCGCATGGTGTGGTTTCCTGGCGACGACCTGCTCGCCGCGTGCCGGCCGCGGGGTCTGCCGATCGGCAATCTCACCTCGCAGTTCTGGGCCAACGTCTATCTGCACGCCTTCGACCAGTTCGTCACGCGCGAGCTCGGGTGCCAAGCCTACCTGCGCTACGTGGACGATCTCGCGCTTTTCAGCGACTGCAGGCGCGAGCTGTGGACGTGGAAACGGGCAGTGGTCGATCGACTCGCCCGGTTGCGCCTGATCGTGCACGAGTCGAGCGCGCAGGTGGCGACGACCGCGGCAGGCATTCCCTGGCTCGGGTTCGTCGTCTATCCCACGTACCGGCAGGTGAAAGGGCGCAAGGTCGTGAACGCGTCGCGGCGACTCGCGGCTCGCGTGGAGGATTACCATACCGGGCACATCGGCTTCGGGGAATTGGACGCGAGCATCAAGGGCTGGATCAATCACGTGCGCTTTGCCGACAGCTGGGGTCTGCGCCGGCACGTGCTGCGCCGTTTGAGGCTCAAACGCCGGGAGCATCTGCGGTAACATCGCCTCGGGCGGCCTTGGCAAGACGGTCGCCCGCGCGGGGGGAGGCATGGCCCAGTATTCGATCTTCATCAGCTACGCCCACGAGGACGAGCCGTTCAAGAACGCGCTCGTGCAGCAGCTCAAGGGGCTGCGGCGGCAAGGCCTGATTTCTCCGTGGGACGACCGCTGCATCGACGGCGGCGAGGAGTGGCGCGCCGACATCCGCGCCGCGCTCGACGGCTGCCATCTCGCATTGCTGCTCGTTAGCCCCGCTTTCATCGCCTCGGACTTCATCTACACCGAAGAGCTCGCGCGGCTCTTGGAGCGGCGCGAACGCGAGGGCATCCGCGTCGTGCCGATCATCCTCCGCCCCTGTGCCTGGAAACACGAGAAGCCCATCGAATCGCTGCAGGCGCGGCCCAAGGATGGCAAGTCGATCATCACCTTCGCGCCCGACGACGGCTCACGCGACCAGGCATGGTCGGACATCGTCGACGACATCGCACGTTGGGCCAAGCAACCGCAGGCCCAGCCGGCAGCTCTTCCGACTACCGAAACACCGCTCGCGTCGCTGTTCGCGCGGCTCACCCAGGCGCTCGCGGCGGGCACCGCGGCCGATCTCGACGAGCCTGCCCGCCAGCGCATGCTCCGCCATCCGCCCGCGAGCCTCGACGAATACCGCGTCGCCCGCTGGGCCGAGTGGTCGCAGCGCCGTTATGCCGTCGACAAGCGCTTCACGCCCCTGGCGCTGCTGGTGGACCAGGGCCCGGACGCGCAGGGCGCGCGCTGGCAGGAGCAGCAGCGCGAGTTCAACGATCTGCGGGAGGTGCTCGCCGCGGTGGAGGACACCGCGCTCGTCCTGCTCGGACCACCGGGCTGTGGCAAGAGCACGCTCCTGCGCCGCCTCGAGTTAGACCTCGCCGTCGACGCCCTGCGCGAACCCGACCAAGCACGCATCAGCCTGTTCCTGCCCTTGAGCCGTTATCGGCCGCCGCAGAAGGGCGCCGAGCTGCCCACCCCGCACGAATGGGTCGCGCAGGAATGGCAGCGACCGCAGCACCGGCAACTGCCTTCCTTCGCCGAGGTGCTCGACACCGGCCGGCTCGTGCTCTTGCTCGACGCTGTCAACGAGATGCCGCACACCGGCGAACAGGATTACCGCGAGCGCATCGAGCGCTGGAGCGAATTCCTGGCCGACGTCGCGCGTGGCGCGCCGGGTACGCGCGTGGTCTTCTCCTGCCGCAGCCTGGACTACAGCGCGCCGCTTTCCTCGCCGCACGCGTCGGTGCCACACGTGCGCATCAAAGCGATGACAGATCCGCAGGTGAAGGACTTCCTGGCTCTGTACAGTCCCGGGCACGGTGCGCAGATCTGGCGCGAGCTCGAGGGCACGCCGCAGCTCGAGGTGTTCCGCTCGCCCTTCTATCTCAAGCTGCTGGTCGAGCAGCCGGCTGCCGAGGCGCGGCTGCGCACCGGGCGTGCAGCGCTTTTCACGAGCTTCGTGCGCGGCGCGCTGCTGCGCGAGATCGAGGAGTCGAGGAATCCGCTGTTCCTCTCCGACGGCCTGCTCGTCCGCCGCGATTACGAACGCATCGTCCAGCGACGGTGGGCCGATGGCTACGAGCTGGCGGCCAACAGTCCGCTGTTCGCCGACCTCTCCGACTTCGCCGCGCGGCTGCAGGAACGCTGCGCCACGGGCAACGAGGCGCGGGTGCGCGTGAAGTTCGCCGAGGCGCTCACGCTGCTTGGCGGGGCAACTGGAGAGGATGTCCTGGAGGCCGGCGCGGCGCTGCAGGTGCTCGATATCGGGCGCGACGACGTGCTCTTCGTCCATCAACTGGTGCAGGAATACTTCGCCGGGCGGGCGATTGCCGCAGGCCCGCAGTATGAATTCGCGCGCGTAGCCTGGCGTTCCGACGCGATGCACCCCAGCCTGCAGGAGGTGCTGGACGGTCTGGCCGATTCCGACCCGCTGCCCGCGGCACCCGCCACCGGTTGGGAGGAAACCTTCGTGATCGCCGCGGCGATGGCCGCGGATGCCGGCGCCTTCGTGCAAGACGTAGCGGAGGTCAATCTGCCGCTCGCGGGTCGCTGCGCGGCACAGCCCGACGTGAAGCTGTCTGCCGGACACAAACAGCGGTTGCGGAACGAGCTCGTCGGGCGCAGCCGGGACCCCCAGGCCGACCTGCGCGCACGCATCGCCGCTGGCCGGGCACTGGGCGAGCTCGGCGATCCGCGCTTCGAGCGCCGCACCGGACCACACGGCGACTACCTGCTGCCGCCGATGATCGACATCGAGGGCGGCACGTATGCCATCGGCAGCGACGAAGGACACTACGACGACGAGGCACCGATCCACGAGGTGACGCTCGCGCCCTTCGCGCTCGGCCAGTTCCCGGTCACCAACGCCGAGTGGCGGTGCTTCATGGAGGCCGGCGGCTACGACGAGGAGCGTTGGTGGGATACCGCGGCGGCGACGCGCTGGCAGCGGGGCGAGGGCACCGCGGACGATGCCAAGGCGGAGGACCGCAA
>JAEUMX010000188.1 GCA_016791285.1 Burkholderiales bacterium | reverse complement strand
CCGGTGAAAAGCGACGGCACGGCGGACTCGGCGCGCAAGACGCTGTATGTCGGCGAGGCGCAGATGATGACCTCGGCCGGCGCACTGCCGTTGAGCTTCGAGATCGACGCCAGCTCGCTCACCGACGCTGTGGCGAAGTACGGCACCGCCGCACGTGAGGGCTTCGAGCGCACCATGCGAGACCTGGAAGAGCTGCGCCGGCAGGCCGCCTCCTCCATCGTCATCCCGAAGGCCGGTGCCGCGGGCCTGCCGGGGGGACTGCCCGGCGGCGGCAAGATTCAGATACCGTAAGAACGCCTCGTCAGAGCGGTTCCAGATGCCCGCCCGCGAGGATGACCGCGGCGCGCACCGGCTTTCCCCCGGCGAGCGCCGCCATCGCCTGCCGATAGGTTTCGAGCTGCCCTCGGTAGCGGCCGACCGTCTGCGGCGCCTCGCCGGTCTTGTAGTCCAGCACCCAGATCTCGTCCGCGAGCTCCACCACGCGATCGATGCGGCGCACCTCACCGGCCGCGTCGACGTACGCCACTTCGTTCCGCGCCGACAGATACTGCGCGGGATCGAAGAACGGCTGCAGATGGGGCGCCGCGAGAATGGCGTGAGCATCGCCCCAGAGCGACTCGAACTCCGCCTCGTCGACATCCAGCAGCTCCCTGAGCCACGAGCGATCCGTGATCGGTGCGGGCGGGGCAAGATGCTGCAGCAGCAGATGCATTCGCTCACCGCGGCGCGTGGCAGCCGTCGCGAAGGCTGCGCTGCGCGTACCGGTCGGCAGCGGGCGAACGAGTCCGGGCAACAGCGCCGGATCCGGAAACCCCGGCGCGCCAGCGGCGGGGGTGGCAACGCCTGCGGGTGACGGCGGGGTGTGCACGGCGGCCGCAATCGCGAGATCCTCGCCCAGCACGCCGCCGTCATCGCCGAAGCCCAGTGCGTCCGCCACGCGCCGGTACCAGCTTCGATCCGCCTTCCTGTGCTCGGCCCCGCTCACGATGAGCGCCTGCTTCGCGCGCGTCATGGCCACATAGAGCAGGTTCGTGTCCTCGCGCCCGGCCAGCGCTGCCTCGGCGGCGAGCAGCGGGTCGCGGGCATGGCCGCGCGCCTCTTTGGTGGTGAGCAGCGAGAAGTGGCGCGGCCGATCGGCCTCGGGCGGCCAGTCCACGAGCACGCGGTTCGCCTCGTCGCCGCGCCGCCCCTGGTGTGCATCGAGCAGCCACACGATCGGCGCCTCCAGTCCCTTCGCCCCGTGCACCGTCAGGATGCGGACGGCATTGCCGGCGTGGCCCACGGTGCCTTCGTCCGGCGCCTCTTCCTCGTCGCCCCGGCGCAGCAGCGCGAGCTCGTCGAGGAAGCGCGGCAGGCTCGGGTACCGGCCGGCGTCGATCTCGAGGGCGAGCCGGATGAAGGTGCGCAAGTTCGCATCCACGAGATCGCGCATCGCGTCCGGCACCGCTTTGGCATATCGCGCCAGAACGTCGCCCTCGAAGTAGACGCCGTCGAGCAGGTCGTGTACGGGCAGACGGTCCACCCGCTCGAGCCAGCCGCGCAGCAATCGGTGCGCGCGTGCCAGGGCTGGACTCGCCGCGCCGTCGTGCGCGAGCCGCTCGAGCCGCCGCCACCACGTCGCCCCGTCGGCGCGCGCGAGCGCGGTCAGGTCTTCGTCGGCGCAGGAAAAGATCGGCGAGCGCAGTGCTGCCGCCAGGTCGAGATCGGCGAACGGCGTCACGAGAAATCGCAGCAGCGAGGTGAGGTCCGCCGCCTCCAGCGTGAGCAGCAGACCGCCCTGCCGCGTCGTGAGATAAGGAATGCGCGCCTCGCGCAGCCGTTGCTCGTAGACGTGCAGGTGGGTGCGGGCGCGGACGAGCACCAGGATGTCCGCATAACCTGCCGGCCGGTCGCGTTGCGTGAGCTCGTCGCGGATCATCCACCGGCCCACGATTGCGCGCACGCCCACCACGAGCTGCGC
>JAEUMX010000175.1 GCA_016791285.1 Burkholderiales bacterium | reverse complement strand
GGTACTGCTGCAGGAACTCGGGCGCCACCACGCGGTGCCCGGTGCCGGGCATGTACCGCCCCTGCAGGTGAGGGTTGATGTCGACGACCACCTCGATGCCGGCGTCCGGCCCGAGCGCCGTAAGATAGCCCATGGCCTTGGAGCCACCCCCCCAGATCACCCCGCGCTTCCCCTCCGCGCGCGCCTGGCGGAGCCGCCCTTTCCAGGAATCGATGCCCTCGTGGAACGCCGATTCGAATTCCGCGATCGCCGCCTCCACCACGGCCGGCGGTTCCTCCTGCGGCAAGGGTGCGGCCGCAAGCACACCCTCGGGTCGGAGGCGCGCCTCGATGATCAGATACTGGCCGGAATAGACGAGATCGAGATCGAGGATGTCGAAGCCCGCAGCGCGCAGCGCCCGCGCGAGCGACCCGGATGTGAAATAGCCGCAGTGCTCGTAGTAGATGTCCCAGAAGGCGCCGGCCCGAAGCACGCACAGCGCGTCCGGCACCTCGAACAGGATCGCGATGTCGCGGCGATCACCGACACTGAGCCGCACGGTGTCGAGGAAACCAGAAACGTCGTGAATGTGCTCGAGCGTATGCCGGCAGACGATCGCGTCGACGTCACTCGCCGCGTGCGTAGGCGAGAAATAGTCTTGGATCCACTCGATCCGACTTGCCGCCGGGCCACTCACTCGCCCCGGGTCGCAACCCGGGTCGATGCCGATTCCACGACCCACGCCTTCGGCGACCATGACTTCGAGGAAATGGCCTTTGCCGCAACCGATCTCCAGCACGGTCTTGCCGGCGAGGTCGTAACGGTCGATCCATCGGCGTGCGAGCTCCGTGGCGAACGTCTGGAAACGCGGCGAAAATCCCTGCGATTCCTCGCGGCGCCCGGCGTAGTGCAACAGGCGGTCGTCGAACCTCATGTTGCTGATGAAGCCGCATGACCGGCACCAGCCGAGCTCCATGTCGCCGACGGGGTAGCGGAGCGCTTCCTCGCGGCTGTCCAGGACGACCGTGGAATGCACCGGAACGCCGTGCTGCTGGTGGAAGCTCTTGAGCCCCGGATGGCCGCAGGCCGGGCACGAGACGGCGGTGCACGGTCCACGTTCGAGAGCACTCCGCAGTGATGTCATCGTTTTCCTCAAGGAGAAAGGCATCCAAGAAACCATACTCACCGCGAGGCCCCGATAGTACATGATGCCGCAGCGCGCGCGAAGACAACTCAAGCTCGGGGAAGCAGGTTGCCGTTTCCAGCCGACTAGCGGCAGCCGCGAGCGCAAGACATGCGCTATGTCGTGCTGGTCATGTTCCTGTCCCCGACGCAGCTTGCTCCCGCCTGGCTGCGGCGCTAGGCTTGCGGCGATCGTCTGCCTTGGGAGGAAACGCAGGTGAAAATGGGTGAAGGTCCGCGCAACGTGCTTGGCGGTACGCTCGAAACGTGCTGCACGTCCCCGATGACGGGGTTCTATCGCACCGGCCGCTGTGAAACCGGGCCCCAGGACCTGGGGTGCCATGCCGTGTGCGCGAAGGTGACGGCGGAGTTTCTCGCGTTTTCCAAGGCGAGGGGCAACGACCTGTCGACGCCTGCGCCGGATTCCGGCTTTCCGGGCCTGCGGCCGGGCGACAAATGGTGCATCTGCGCCGCACGGTGGAAGGAGGCGCTAGCCTCCGGCGTCGCCCCGCCGGTGGTGCTCGGCGCAACCCACGAGGCGGCGCTCGAGATCGTCGCGCTCGCCGACCTGAAGCGCCACGCGCTCGACCTCAATTGACGCGCTGCCCGGACCCGAGATCCACCGTGCCACGCATCCGCTGCGGCTGGTGCACGAATGATCCGCTCTACGTCGCCTACCACGACGAGGAATGGGGCGTACCGGTGCACGACGATCGCCGCCTGTTCGAGATGCTGATCCTGGAAGGCGCGCAAGCAGGCCTGTCGTGGCTCACGATCCTCAGGAGGCGCGCGGGCTACCGCAAGGCGTTCGACGGCTTCGATCCCGAACGCATTGCCAACTTCGACGCGCGGCGCGTGGACGCGCTGCTGGCCGATCCGAGCATCGTGCGCAATCGGCTCAAGGTGCAGGCGACGATCGGCAACGCCCGCGCGTACTTGCGGCTGGTCGAGGAGGAGGAGAGTCTCGACCGCTTCCTGTGGCGCTTCGTGGCGGGTGTGCCGCGCCAGAACGCGCACCGCACGCTGGCGCAGGTGCCGGCGCGCACGGCGCAGTCCGATGCCCTGAGCAAGGCTCTGCTCGCGCGCGGCTTCAAGTTCGTCGGCTCCACCATCTGCTACGCGTTCATGCAGGCGGTAGGCATGGTGAACGATCACACCACCGACTGCTTCCGCCATGCGGAGCTTTCTTGCGTCACGGAGGCGAAATGAAGCTCCTGCGAAGCGTGGCCTGGATCGTGGCGGGGGCATGTTGCGGCGTGGCGCTCTGCGCGTGCGGCGCAAACCCCGCGGGTCCCGCGCTCACCGCGGCGCAACGGGACAAGATCGCGCTCGATCTTTCGACGCTGGACGAGCGCGGACTGCGCGGACCACCCGGCGGACTACGCTCGATGAGCTACGAATTCTGCATTCCGGCGAACGAACGCTACGCCACCGAAGTGCAGCGCATCGACCCGACACTGGAGCTCATGCGCGGGTCGCGCGGGCGCATCGGGTGCACGAAGAATCAGTACCTGTGCGTGGGTCAGACGCATCAGCGGGGATACCGTCAGGTGCTGGAGGAGCTTGCCGCGCTTGACTACACGAGCCGGATTGTCGAAAGTACCTTCGAATAGCTGATGAGATTGAGCAGAGGACGATCATAGATGAAGGCAACTTTCGGCATTCTCGGTGCGCTCGTGGCGTCTGGTCTCGCGGGATGCGCCAATTTCCCCCCGCAGCCGCTTTCGTGGCGGCCGCCGCCCGCATACGTCACCGGCACGGTCTTCTACCGCTACGTGCAACCGCTGCCCGACAACGCCGTGGTGCACGTGAAGCTCGCCGCGCCGCCCGCCGAGGGCAAGCCGGAAATCGTGGTGAGCGAGCAGACCATCAGCAGCATATGCAACTTCATCGATCCGCCCTGCAACGGACCGGTGTTCTACGAACTGCCCTACGATCCAGACCTTCTCGACGCCTCGCGCGAGTACCTCGTGAGTGCGCAGATTCTGGATGGCGAGAAGACGATCTACGCCTCCGACACGCCGCACCGCGTGCTCACCGGCGGCTACACGCGCAACACCCAGATCCTGGTCGCGAAGCAGCCCTGATCCGTTCGCGGGGCTTCGTGCCGAACCCGCGCGCGGCAATGCGTGCTCCGGAGGTTGGCTCATGAACGCACCAGCGGCAGTGCCTCTGAATCGCGTCGACCTCGCAGCGCGTTACCGCGACGTGCGCGGCGCGACCGAGCGGCTCTGCGCGCCGCTCGCCACCGACGACTATCAGGTGCAGAGCGTGCTCGAGACGAGCCCCCCCAAGTGGCATCTCGCGCACGTCTCGTGGTTCTTCGAGACTTTCGTGCTGAAGCCGGCGGTGCCGGAATATCGCCCGTTCCACTCCGGGTTCGAGTATCTCTTCAACTCGTACTACGAGTCGGTCGGTCCGTTCCACCCGCGCGCCCAGCGTGGACTCATCTCGCGCCCGACCGTCGAGGACGTCTATCGCTACCGCCGGCACGTGGACGAGGCGATGCTCGCCCTCCTGGATGCGCGAGCAGACGCGCGCTGGGGCGCGCTCGCCGCGCGCGTGACACTGGGCCTGCACCACGAGCAGCAGCACCAGGAGCTGCTGCTCATGGACATCAAGCACAACTTCGCGGCCAACCCCTTGTATCCCGCCTACCAGGCGCCATCGAACGTGACCGCAACCGCTCCTGCGCCGCTGCACTGGATCGAGCGCGCCGGCGGGATCGCCGAGATCGGTCACGCCGGGAGGGGTTTCGCGTTCGACAACGAAACGCCGCGCCATGCGGTGTTGCTGCACGATCACGCGCTCGCATCGCGACCGGTGACGAACGGCGAGTACCTCGAATTCATGGCAGAGGGCGGATACCGCGATGCCGGTCATTGGCTCGCGGACGGCTGGGCGAAGCGGCAGGAAAAAGCTTGGGACGCTCCGCTCTATTGGGCGCAGCGCGACGGCGAATGGTGGTACATGACCCTCGGTGGATTGCGCCCCGTGAACCCGGCGGAACCCGTGTGCCATGTGAGCTTCTACGAGGCGGACGCCTATGCCCGCTGGGCAGGCAAGCGGCTGCCGCGAGAAGAGGAGTTCGAGACCATGCTTGCTGCCGAGCCGGTCGCGGGCAACTTCGTCGAGTCCGGCCTGCTGCATCCGCGGCCCGCGGCCGACGGCGACGGACAATGGTACGGCGACGTGTGGGAATGGACACGCTCGGCCTACGCGCCCTACCCCGGCTTCGCCCCGCTCGCGGGGGCGCTCGGCGAGTACAACGGCAAGTTCATGGCGAATCAGATGGTGCTGCGCGGCGGCTGCTGCGTAACACCACGCGCCCATATCCGGAAGAGCTACCGGAACTTCTTCTATCCGCACGACCGCTGGCCCTTCACCGGTTTCCGGCTCGCGGCCGATCGCTGAGGCGCAAGCTGCATCGTCCCGCGAGCAGCGCGGTCCTTCAATACCCCAGCGCTTTTCGCCTCGCCTGTGCCGTCGGCAGCTCCGTCTCGCGGCCCCACACCACCGGCAGCTCGGCCGCCCGCTCGGCGTTGATCGCGACCCAGTGCTGCCGCGCTTCGGTGAGGTCGAACTCCTCGAAGATCGCGTGCACGGGACACGCGGGAATGCACGCGCCGCAGTCGATGCACGCGACCGGATCGATGTACACCATGAGCGCATCGCCGTGAAAGCACGCCACGGGACAGACATGCACGCAGTCGGTGAAGCGGCAGCCGTCGCAGTTCTCCGTGACGACGTGAGTCATCGCCAGTCTCCCACGGTCCGTCTCGCGCGCGAAAGCATCAGGCGGCCGCGACCGCCTGCTCTTGCGGGGTGCCGGCGGCGGCTGCCGGCACCTGTTCGACCTCGACCAGGTTGTCGGAGAAGCTCGGTGCCTGCCCCAGATTGCAATGCCGGTCCGAGCTGATGCAGTTGACGGCGGTGCCAGTCCGCGACAGTCCCGGCCAATAGCCGAGCGATGCGGCAACAACGCCCTGCAGCGTGTCTTCCGTGAGCTCCGCTCGACCCTCGAACGCCCCGCGGTCGTTATGCACGCGCACCATCTGTCCGTTCCGGATACCGCGTCCGGCCGCATCGGCGGGATGGATCAGCACCGTCTGCTCGCCCTGCCGCAACTGCTGGATGGACTCGTTCGCGTATTGCGAGTTCAAGACCCGTGCGACTTCGGCGAAACGATGTTGAGCGGGTAACGGCTCGCGAGCTCGGGATTCGATGCCGGCGACTCGTACGGCGGCAGGTAGTCGGGCACCGGATCGATCGGTGTACCGGGCTGCATGTCTTCGTACATCGAGCGCCACGCTGGCACCACGAAGTTGCCGTTGTCGGCCTGCGTGGTCTTGAGCTCGCACTTGCCGGTGGGAGTCGGGAAATTGCCCTCGGCGTGCGGGGTGCGCTGGTCTACCGGACCGACGTTCAAGTGCGCATAGCCCTCCTCGACCAGCCGCTCGTAGGTGATGCCCTCCATCACCGGCGCGCTCCAGTCGACGAAATCGCGGATCATCTGTTCGTCGTCGCGCTCCCAGTAGGCGTCGTCGAAGCCCATGGTCCGCGCCAGCCTGCGGAAGAGCTCGGCGTTCGACACGCACTCGCCCGGCGGCTCGATCGCCTTCTGGTTGAGCGTGAAGTAGAAGTGCCCCCAGGAGAACATGAGGTCGAGCTGCTCCGCCTGCATCGCCGCCGGCAGCAGGATGTCGGCGTACTTCGCGGTGTCGGTGACGAAGAGCTCGCTCACGACGGTGAAGAGGTCGTCGCGCAGCAGCCCCTGCCGGATCTTGTTCTGCTGCGGTGCCTGCGACATCGGGTTGGCGTTGTAGACCATGATCGACTTCAACGGCGGATCGAGCTCGGTGAGCGCCGCGCCAAGCTCGGTCAGATTCACCACTCGCGTGCCCGGGCGGATCCAGTCGGGGCGGCACACGTCGGCGAGCTTCAACGGAAACGCCCACAGCGGCATCTCCAGTGCACCGCCGCCCGGGTGGCGCCACGACCCGACCAGCGCCGGCAGACACGTCACCGCGCGAATCGCCTGTCCGCCGTTGTGGTGCCGCTCCAGCGCCACGCCCAGCCGGATGACCGAGGGCTGCGTGGTCGCGAACTCGCGGGCAAGCTGGCGGATGTCGTCTGCCGCGACACCCGTGATCGCCGCCACTTTCTCCGGCGGGTACTGGGCAGCGCGCGCCTTGAGCTCGTCGTAGCCGAACGTGTACCGGGCGATGTAATCGTGATCGACCAGATCTTCGCCGATGATCACGTTCATCATGCCCAGCGCGAGCGCGGCATCGGTGCCGGGCTTCGGCCGGATGTGCCAGTCGGCCTGCTTGGCGGTGCGCGTGCGTACCGGGTCGATCACCACGACCTTGGCCCCGTTCTTCCTCGCCTCGATGATGAAAGGCCAGTGATGCAGGTTCGTGGTGAGCGTGTTCACCGCCCACAGAATGATGTACTTCGAGACCGCGAAGCTCTCCGGGTCGACGCCGCCCGTGGCGCCGACGGTCATGATCCAGGCGGTCGACGAACCCGAGGCACAGAACGTTTTCTCCGCCACCGTCGAGCCCAGGCGATTGAAAAAGGCATCGCCCGCGGTCAGGCCGTTGATGAGGCCTTCGTGGCCGAGATAGCAGAACGGCAGGATCGCCTGCGCGCCGTCGCTGGCAATGATGTCGGTCCAGCGGCGCTTGATCTCGCCGAGGGCCTCGTCCCACGAGATGCGGGTGAACCGGCCGCTGCCCTTCGGCCCCGTGCGCTTCATCGGATACAAGACGCGGTCCGGGTTGTAGTGATGCTCGGCGAAGTCCTTGAGCTTGATGCAGAGCCCGCCTCGTGTCATCGGGTGATCGGGGTTGCCGCGCACGTCGACCAGCTTGCCGTCCTCGACCGTGTACAGCATGGCACAGGTGTCGGGACAGTCCTGCGGACAGGCGCCCTTCACGACCTTCTCGTCACAGTTGTGGGTAGACACGAGTCACCTCCTGGAGCGGCGCCGTTCGAGAGCGCGCCGGAGATTGCCGGAGAAATCGACTTCCTGAAAGCGCGACCGCGGCCGGCGCGGCGCACCCCTCCTCGCCGCGAACCGACCTGCCACCGAATGGAGTTAACGCAATCGCCCGAAAGGAGTCAACCGCGCCCTGCGAAGGGTTTTGTCGGTCTACGCGTCCGGCGCGCCGGATGTTGCTGCCGGATCGGCAGTGGGGGGATTGAAGCGCGCGAGATACTCGCCCACGCGCGGCGCCGGCAGCGGCGGACTGAAGTGGTACCCCTGCATCATGTCGCAGCCAAAGGCGCGCAGCGCCTCGACGTGCTCCGGCTTTTCGACGCCCTCGGCGACGAGGGAGAGCCCGAACCCGCGAGCGATGCCGCTCATGGCCGACACGATGGACGCGCTCGAGCTGCGCGCGCCGAGATCGCGGACAAACGTCTGGTCGATCTTGATCCCGCTGATCGGCAGGGACTGCAGGTAGCCGAGCGACGAGTAGCGGGTACCGAAGTCGTCGATGGCAATGCGTACCCCCGAGCGACGCAGCCGCCCGGCTCGGTCGGCCACGGCGTCGAGATCCTCGATGAGCGCGCTCTCCGTGATCTCGAGCTCGAGCGTTTCGGCCGCGACCGCGTGGCGCTTCAAGGTATCGACGATGCAATCGACGATATCGGTCCGATCGAACTCGCGCGCGGAGAGGTTGACGGCCATCCGCAGGTCCGGGAATCCCTGCGTCTGCCACGTTCGCAGGTCAGCGCACGCGGCATCGAGCACGCGCTCGCCAAGCGCGTAGATCAGCCCGCTCTCCTCGGCGATGTGCACGAAGTGGCTCGGGTCCATCAGCCCGTGCGCCGGATGGCGCCAACGCACCAGCGCCTCGAGCGCCTCCACGTGGCCGGTCGTGATGTTATGAATCGGCTGGTAATGGACCTCCAGTCCGCCGCGTTCGATCGCGGTGCGCAATTCGTTCTCGAGCTCGCGCTTCTCCGCCCAGACGGTGTTCATGTCCGGCGTGAAGTAACCGATGGCGTTCTTCCCACTCCGCTTGGCGTGATACATCGCAAGATCGGCATTGCGCACGAGTTCGAGCTCGCTCGCGCCGTCGTCCGGATAGATCGCCACGCCGACACTGACAGTAGTGTGGAATTCTCCACTGCTGAGCAGAAACGGTTCGCGCAGCTCGGCGAGAATCTTCTCCGCGGCGGCTTGCGCGCCGTCGCGCCCGACGAGCTCGGTGACGACAGCAACGAACTCGTCGCCGCCGACGCGCGACAGGGTGTCGCTGCCGCGCAGACAACGCCGCAGGCGCGCCGCGACCTGCTGTAGCAACTGGTCGCCCTGCACGTGCCCGTAGGTGTCGTTCACCTTCTTGAAGCCGTCGAGATCGATGAAGAGCACCGCGAGATAGCCTCTTTCGAGGAACATCCGGCGCGCACGGACAATGGCCTGGCGCAGACGATCCAGGAAGAGCGACCGGTTCGGACATCCGGTCAACGCATCGTGCGTCGCGTGAAAGCTCGAAATCTGCTCCGCCTGCTTACGGTCCGTGATGTCGCGGGCAACCCCGTAAGTGCCGAGAAAGCGCCGGGGTGCCTCACCTTCGGCGGGCGCGTACAGCCCGACGGCGCTGACCACGACCGTCGCCAGTGAGGCGGGGCCGATTTCGGCTCCTTCTGGTGTGCGGCGGCGCAACCTGATCTCGACGTTCGAAGTTGCACGCGGGCCGGTACGCCGCTCGCTGCAAACCCAGCGTGCCGCCCGCAGGTCGTCGTGGTGGATGATGACGGAGTAATGGGCGCCGATCAGTTCTTCCCTTTCGAATCCGAGCAGCGCTGTGAAGCGATCGTTTACGAACCAGAAGCAGCCACTGGTATCGAGGGCGAAGATGAGATCCGGCGAGTGGTGGACCAGGTATCGATGCAGGCGCTCCGAGCGCTCGAGACGCTCCTGCGTCGCCCGTTCCTCGAGCGCGGTGCGACGCGCCGCAAGGACGTTGTCTACGGCGCGCCGCAGCGCGGCAGGGTCGAACGGCTTGCGCAGGAACTCGAGCGCACCGCAGCGCAGGGCGGCGATTGCGGAATCGCCGGAGTCATCCCCGCTCACCACGATCACCGACAGGTCGAGGCCTCGATCCCGCATCCAGCGCATGAGCTCGATCCCTGTGCCGTCCGGCAGGCGGATATTGACGAGCGCAAGATCGATCGGCCGCTCCTGCAGTATCGCCATCGCCCGTGCTACCGTGCCGCACTGGAGCACGTCGCGGCCGGCGCCCTTGAGCAGCCTCGCGACGAGCCCGCGCAGCCGCGTGTCGTCGTCGATCAGAAGCACGCGCAGATTCTTCGGCGCCTGCGGCAAGGAAGCGGGTTCGGGAACGAGCCCGTTTTGCTGGGTAATCATCCATGCTCCCAACGGCATCTGCGCCGCGTTCTGCAGCCTCAATAAAGGGGGGGTCGCTTCGGTCGAAGCGGTAAGAGTCACGAGCCCGAACCCTTCCCCTGGTCATTAGCGGTTCGAACCCGGCGTTGCTCGCGCCGACGTGCGGTCGGTCGCTCTCGCCTCTTGGCACGTGGCAGGCGCCTCGCGAGAGCCTACCGTGGCCCCGCTGTGGACCTGCCCGCTCGGGCTTAACTACAATGGTTCAGCGTCTTGCGCGCTGTCGTCCGCGAGGCTGAATGCTTCCGCCCCGGTGTCCGACATTGTGCGAATGCGGCCCCGTGCTGGGAAGTGCATATTCAGAAGGAATGACGAACGGCAAGGACGTCGGTCGCGTAGGCAAGCGTGTGCGATGCACGCGGTTCAGGCCGTGCGCGCCTCGCCCCGCAGATCCATCGCCACGCGAATCGTCCCCTCGACCCTCTTCTCCGTCATCGGAAACCCGCTGCGCGCGAAGACCGAAAGCATGGCGCGATTCCCCGGCAGCACCTCCGCCTGGAACTGATCGATCCCCCGCTCGAGCGCGATGACCGAGAGATGATGCAGGATGCGGCCCGCGATGCCGGCGCCGTGATAGTCCTCCTCGACAATGAAACCGACCTCGGCATTGCGCTCTTCCGTGGATCTGGAGCATGCGGTATAGCTGCCCGCGCCGATGATCGTTTCGTCTTCGCCGCTGCCGGTCGTCACCAGCAGCACCACGCGCCGTTCGAAATCGACTTCGGTGAAGTGCTTGAGCTCCGCGTCGCTAAGCTCGTCCTTGTAGGCAAAAAAGCGCGTGTAGATGGATTCCGGATCCAGTTTCTCGAATGCAGCGATTATGCGGTCGCGGTCGCTGGGCCGCACGGCGCGGATCTTGACGGGCAGGCCGTTGCGGAGCGTCTCCGTGACGGCGTAACGACATTCTTCGGTCATCGTGTGTCTCCATGCGGCGGGGTCGTCACCGCAGAGGATAGGTTGCGGTCGGCGGCGGCAACGCGCTTCCCCCACCTTCCGAGCGTGTGGAATCGTGCCGGCGCCAGAAACCTCGCGGGGCCACCGCCCGAATGCCCGGCGACGCTCAGCACCTCCGGGGCGACGGCCAGAAGCCCCGCGCGCGTCTGCGGATCCTGCGCCGCTGCCGCGAGCGCTGGCGCGTCCGTCCACGACAGGCGTCCCGCGTCCAGGCGGGCGTAGACGCGACCGGTATCGCGGTCCGCGAAGTTGAGCGCGGCAAGCCGGCGCGCGCAATCACGCAGGAACTGAGTGTTGCGATCGGGCGCCATCGCAGCGGCATCCGGATAGACGTCCCCGGGGCGCTTCGCGTCCACGTCGATCCTCCGGTAGCGCTCGATGTCGAGCAGCGTCTTCACGTCGAGGATCACCATCTCGCCCTCCCGGCCGAAGGCGACGGTGCGCGGCCGTTCGCCGTACGGCACGTCGTTGTCGAGAAACTCGTAGCGTACGGCCATCCCGGAGCGCAGCGCCCAAGTGAAGAAGAGCTGCGGCATCCCCGTGTAGGCCTCGACGTTGTGCGCGAGCAGATCGTCCACCGCCTTGAAGCGACCGACATCCAGCCCGCGTTTCCACGAGCGCTCGACCGTCTCGTGCGGCGGCGTAATCATGAAGAACAGGTAGACCGTGTGCCCGAAGCGAGTAAGCAGGTTGCTGCCAGCCTCGTCGGAGTCGGCAGCGAAGCTGTCGAACCGGAAGCGGTCGATGAGCAGGTGCGACATCTCGCGGCGCTTTGCCTTGCACGCCATGTAGCGGTCGAGCTTCTGGTCGATGATCGCCACCTCGAGCCCGGTGAACGTCCCCGCATACCGGAAGTGCTCGCCCAGGCAGTCGTAGTCGAGCAGATACTTCCGCCAGATGTCGGGGCTGATCAGGGCGAAATCGCTCCATGCCACCCCGATCTCGTCCGCCAGCCGCTTCTGCAGCGGCCGCATCGTGCTCTTGCCCGACGCCGATGCGCCCTTCGTGTTCATGACGACCGGCTGCGCCTGCGCTGGCAGCCGCCGATAGCCCTCCGCTTCGACCGCGCGCTCGATGTGCGGACCGATGAGGGCGCCGATCGCGTCGCTGCCGTGCTCGTTGCACGCCATGCCGGCGGCAA
Source organism: Burkholderiales bacterium (assembly GCA_016791285.1). The sequence goes on along the minus strand of JAEUMX010000175.1, from coordinate 1,961 downwards.
TCGGGGCAAGCAGCGCCGAATCGCCCCAGAGGCGGCCGTGCTTCGCGAGGATAACCGCCACCACCCGGCTCAACGCACGGTACACGGCCCGGCGCAGCGGCTCCGCCACGGACTGCGCGGCGCGAGTCCACTCCCGTAACACCCGCTCCTCGCGCTCCCGCTCGGCCTCGATGCCGCGTGGCGGCTCCCGCCGCGCGGCGAACCGGCGCAGGAAACGGGCGATGCCACCGCGCCGCGCATCGGCCGCAGGCGTCGACGGTCGGTGCAGCAGCGTTGCAAGCTCTGTCTCGACGAGGGCCGCGACCTCCCGCCCGAGCGCGTCGTATGCGGCGACGATCTCGTCCATGTGAGGATCGATGTGCCGCGTGAGAATCGTATGCGTCATCCGGCGAAAGTTGATGCCGAGGTCCTCGACCTTGGAGCCGTCGGGCACCGTGAGGTCGGCCGTCACGCGAATCAGCAGCTCGTGCACCACCAGCCGCTGCGGCCGGAAGACGACCAGTTCCTCGGGCGCGAGCCCCGTCAGATCGCGCAGTTCGCGAAGCTCGTCGAGGCTCGTGAAGACGTGCTCAGGCCGGAAGACCGTCGCGAGCGGCAGCAGGCGGGCAGGCAGCTCCGACGAGATGCCGGGATGCCAGGGACCAAGCTCGCGCGGGCCGGCAGATGCCACGCTATGCCGTGCGGGAGCAGGGTCTTCGGCTTACCGCCAGCGCTGGTCGACGCAGGGCTTCGGCTGTTCGCCGCGCTCCTGGGCGAGCGTCGGATAGTCGGTGTAACCCTTGGCACCGCCGCCGTAGTAGGTCGACGGATCGTCCGCGTTCAGGGGCGCGCGCATCCGCAGCCGCTCCGGGAGATCCGGATTGGCGATGAACTTGCGGCCGAATGCGATGAGGTCGGCGCGGCCCGCCTGCAGCCAGACCTCGGCCGAGTCTTGGTCGAAGCCGCCAGCGAGCATCAGGGTGCCGTGGTACTTCTCGCGCATCAACGCGAGGATGCGCATGGCGTCGGAGTTCGGCTCTTCGCCCCGCTCGAGCGCCGCCGCGTCGGGGTTGACGACGTGCAGGTAGGCGAGCCGGAAGTCGTTCAGCTGGCTCGCGATGTAACCGAAGGTCGCTTCGGGATCGTCGTCGTGCATGTCGTTGAAGGTCCCGAGCGGCGACAGACGCACGCCCACGCGATCCGCGCCCCAGACTTCGCACGCCGCCTCGACGACCTCGAGCAGCAGCCGCGCCCGGTTCTCGACCGCGCCGCCATACGCGTCCGACCGGTGGTTTGTACCGGAGTTGATGAACTGGTCGAGCAGATAACCGTTGGCGCTGTGGATCTCGACGCCGTCGACTCCGGCGCTGCGGGCATGGCGCGCGCCGACCGCGTACTGGCGCACGATGTAGGGAATCTCCTCGATCTGCAGCGCACGCGGCGTCACGAACGGCACCAGCGTGCCCTCGCCGCGTGCATTCTCGATGAACGCCTCGCCCGCAGGGCGGATCGCCGAGGGCGCGACGGGCAGCATGCCATCCGGTTGCAGGGCCGGGTGCGAGATGCGTCCGACATGCCAGAGCTGCAGGAAGATGAGCCCGCCCGCTTCGTGCACCGCGTCCGCCACCATGTGCCAGCCCGCGATCTGTTCGCGGCTGTGGATGCCGGGCGTCCAGGCGTAACCCTGACCCTGCATCGACACCTGGGTCGCCTCGCTGATGATGAGCGCGGCGGACGCCCGTTGCGCGTAGTAGCAGGCGTTGAGCGCGGAGGGAACGTTGCCCGGCTGATGGGCACGCGAGCGCGTGAGCGGCGCCATCGCGACGCGATGCGGCAGCGTGTAGGGGCCAAGCTTCAAGGCCTCGAACAGTTTGTCCGCGGTTGTTTCCCGGGACGTGGCGGCCAGCGCGGATGCGGCGGCGGACTCGGACATTTCGTGGCCTCCGTTGCCAAGGGAGCTTGCGTCCGACCGCTCCATGCGG
>JAEUMX010000142.1 GCA_016791285.1 Burkholderiales bacterium | reverse complement strand
GGCGGTGCTGAGTTCCGCAAAGAATGCCGCTATGGACAGGCAGCGCTGCTCGCCCTCGCTTACCACCTTCGGCAGTTCAACACCGGGCGCGCGCGTCAGAATGAGTTTGTGATAGAGAACGCCATCCGCTCCGCCGGCTTCCCTGAGCTCGACCTCGACGTGGCGGAAGGCGAGATTCGTCAGCTCGTCCTTGAAGCGCTGCTTGAGCTTCTGCGACACGGCGGTCTTCGTGACGGCCGTGCTCTTCTGCGTGATGGCGTTAGTAGTCGTGTCGTTGATGCACAGTCCGTAGGCGGCGATCTTTTTTTTTGCGCTCGATCTCGTTCAGAACGAGCGGCTCATGCTGGGCGAGCAGTTTGCGGGCGCGCAACTCCTGGGCCTCGGCGGTCACGCGTTTGCGGGTTTCGTCAGTCGCGCTGGTACGCAGCGTCTTGACGCGCGCCTCGATCTGCTCTGCGAGCGCATCGGCATCTCGGGCAACGGACACGAGGGCCGGACAATCGGCAGGAAGGTCTTTGTCTTCGGTCAGGGCGATAACCACGGCCTTCCGGCGGCTCTCGTTCGTGACAAGCGCGGCGGCTACCGCGTCCGCCACCGCCTCATGGTCGATGCGGATTTCCTTGAGCGTCTCGTCAATGGCTTCAGTCGTCGTCCTGAGATCAGTGAAGGAACTCCGCAGCCGCGTGAAGGCTTCCCTCATCTGCCGGAGTTCGCGCTCCGTCGTCGAAGCCACGAACGCCTCGAACTGCCGGAGCCTGTGTCCTACCGCATGATCGAGATCCTGCTGGCACAGCACGCAACGCGCACCGTCCTCCACAACCGGAAACGCTTGGTCGGGATAAGCCTGCTCCTGAGAGAAACGGCGGGCTGCCTCCCAAAGCGCTGTCCACGATTCGGAACCGGTTCCGGCCAGCATGCGGCCCGGGAACGTGACCTCTCGGAGTCTTCTGGCTTCCTCGCTCTTGCGGCGGTCTTCGGTTCGCGCCTCGAACCCAGCGGCGACGGTCTCCGCCGAAAGCGCCCCTTCCACATCCTTGAGACCTCACACTGCACCCATCCCGCCCCCATTACCTTCGTATGCACTCACTCAACCCCTCTGCGTCGATTCTACAATTTGAGATTCCTAAAGTTTTACTTTAGATTTCTCATTCATGAAGTACGTTCGCAGAGCGCTCGAAACTCCGCTGCTGAAGGCCGTCAAGGCCTTTCCGGCGACGGTACTGACCGGCCCGCGCCGCGCCGGCAAGACTTCGTTGCTGCGCCACCTCTTTCCCAAGGCCGACTACTTCCTGCTCGAAGATCCCGACGTGGTGGCACGGCTGCGCGCCGACCCGCAGGGATTCCTCGATGCGGTCCAGACGCCGGCGATTCTGGACGAGGTGCAGAACGTGCCGGAGGTGTTCGCCTTCGTCCGCACGCGCATCGATCGCGAACTGCGTCGGGTCGGTCAGTGGCTGCTCACGGGTTCCCAGGAAGCTCCGTTGATGCAGGGCGTGACGGAATCCATGGCCGGCCGGGCCGCTGTCCTGCAGCTCTATCCGTTGTCCGCGCGCGAGACTCCGAAGGTGACGCTGTTGCGCGGCGGCTACCCCGAGGCGGTCGCGCGGCCCGCCAGCGCGCCGTTGTGGTTCGGTTCCTATCTGCAGACCTATCTCGAGCGCGACGTGCGTGCCATCACCGCGGTGAGGGATCTCGCGACGTTCCGGCGTTTTCTCGCGCTGCTCGCAACCCGCCATGGCCAGATACTCAACAAGACCGACCTTGCCGCGCCATTGGGCGTGAGCGTGCCCACAATCTCACAATGGCTCGGCGTCCTCGAGGTGACAGCGCAGATCCTGATCGTTCCACCCTTCTACGAGAACCTCGGCAAGCGTCTGATCAAATCGCCCAAGCTGTATCTGGCCGATTCCGGCCTCGCGTGTCATCTGCTCGGCATCGACTCCGCCGCAGAGCTCGCCAAGTCCCCTTCCGCCGGCGCGTTGTTCGAAGGCTTCATCGCCGCCGAGATCGTGAAGGGCCAAGTGAACGCGGGGCGGCGTCGCGAGCTATACCACTTCCGCGACGAGCAGGGCCTGGAAGTGGACTTCATGGTTCCCGGACGAGGCGGCTCTCTCCGGCTCGTGGAGTGCAAGGCGGGAAGAACGGTAATGCCCGCAATGGCGGCTCCCATGCGCCGGCTAGCCGATGCGGTGCGGACCAAGCGAGCGCCGGGAACACGCGTCGACATGTTTCTCGTCCACCAGGGTCCGACCGATCGCCTGCAGGCAGTCGCACCGGGGGTGACGGCTTTGCCATGGCGCGAGTTCGTCGCACACTTGTGATGGCTGTTGATTTCAATGACCCGCTCGAAACGGTCTTGAAAACGCGGCAGCAAGTTGGAATGGCGCCAAAAGCGGGCGTGCGGTCTTGACGAGGCCAACCGCAATCTTGCTCGTCTCTTTCGCAGGCTCAGACCCAAGATCCTCATACGCCCTCTCGACGACCTTAGCCGGGAGGGCTTAACGCTTGAGCTCAGCCGCGTGTACGAAGCCCGACAGGCTGCTAGGCGGTGCGGGACACCGGGCGGGGTGTGGGCTCGACGGTACCCATGTGAAAGTGGAATGCGCCGCGCCTCAGGTCGCTGAAGTAATGCCGTAGCGTGTTGCGCACGGTCGCAAACGCGAGCGCATCCCAGGGGATCTCCTCTTCGGCGAAGAGTCGAGCCTCAAGGGTCTCGTGACCCGCGGAGAAATCCGGATCCAGCAGCCGCGCGCGGAACAGCATATATACCTGTCCGATATGGGGCAGGCTGTAGAGCGCGTATAGCTGCTCGATCTCGACCCGGGCGTTGGCCTCCTCCAGCGTTTCTCGAACGGCACCATGGGGCGCGGTCTCGTTCAGTTCCATGAAGCCGGCTGGAACGGTCCAAAGTCCATGGCGCGGTTCGATAGCGCGACGGCAGAGCAGCACCTTGCCTTCCCACTCGGGAATGCACCCGACGATCAGCTTGGGGTTCAGGTAGTGCACGGTGTGGCAAGCGTCGCACACGTGTCGCGGCACATTGTCACCGTCCGGGATGCGGACCGAGAGCACTTCTCCGCAATTGCAGCAAAACTTCATATCGGGTGTCGTTCCGGCGAAGGCCGCTACTATAAGCGACTCACCCGCCCCGCGAAACCGCGCCGACAGCATGGCGGTGTGCAGGGGCTGGCCCGACACTCCCCGCATTGAGCAGCGAGTCCGGCGGTTACTGTAGCTGTTCTCCGTGTCGTTGCCTGCCTATTCCGGGAGTGTCAGGCCGGCGCGGCTCGTGGGCGGTCTGCTATGATCATGGAGCCCCATGCTCTCGTTCGGCGCCGGTTCTGCCACCCCACCGCCCGCTGATTTCGGCCTCGCTACGATGCGCCCCGCCCACATTCTCTCCATTCTCGACCGCGAGTTTCTTGCTGCTGCGTCTGGCATTCACGCGCCGGTGATGGTTTGGGGAGCACCCGGCGTCGGCAAGTCGCGCATCGTGTCCGACATCGCGCGCGCACGCGGCGTCCCGGTCATCGACATCCGCCTTTCCCAGATGGAGCCGACGGATCTGCGAGGGATTCCTTTCCGCAAGGCGGACACCGTGGAATGGTCGGTGCCGGTGATGCTTCCCGACGCGGCTCGCCACGGCGCCCGTGGCATTCTCTTTCTCGACGAGATCAACGCCGCGCCGCCGACGGTCTCCGCCGCGGCCTATCAGTTGATTCTGGATCGGCGGCTGGGCGAGTATCGCGTGCCCGACGGTTGGGCCATCTTCGCGGCCGGAAACCGTCAGGGAGACCGCGGCGTGACCTACCTGATGCCGCCGCCGCTCGCCAACCGGTTCACGCATTACGAGCTCGATCCGCACCTGGATGACTGGGTGGCGTGGGCGTATGACAACAAGGTCGATCCGCGCATCGTCGCCTTCCTGCGCTTCCGGCCGGAATTGCTCTTCGATTTCGATCCCGCGCACAACCCGATCGCGTTTCCGAGTCCGCGATCCTGGGAGTTCGCGCATCTCGCGCTGCAGAAGTTCGCGGACACGCCTGCGCTGCTGGTCGACGCGCTGCAGGCATGCGTCGGCAAGGCAGCCGGCATCGAGCTGAAGGCTTTCCTGGACAGCATGGATCGCCTGCCGGACATCGACGCCATCCTGCGTGGGGAGCGGCGCGACGTGCCGGCGGCACTCGACCTGCAATACGGTGTAGCCGCTGCACTCGTGCGCCGGGCGCGGGATGCAAGGGACCGGGTTGACGCGCAGCGCGTGTTCGGTCACATCCTCGACTATGCACGGGGTTTCCCGCAGCGCGAGATGGGCATCATGCTCGTGACCGATATGCATCGGTCGATCGGCCAGCCGCTCTATGACGTACCGGAATTTTCCGACTGGGCGAACAGCATCACCGATCTCATGCTGTACGAGGTGATGGCGGCGCGCTGAGTCGCACGGCAGTCCCGATCAATTTGTCATCCCGACACAGAAAGGACGTGAGGCAGGAGATCCACACCAAGCTCTCCGCGGCGCGTACACGGCTCATCCTCGAGCGCCCCTTCATCGGCGCACTGGTCATGCATCTGCTTCTCACCCCGGCGGATGCGCGCCGTTGCCCCACGGTCGCGACCGATGCCCGCGCGCTCTACTTCAACCCCGATTACATCGCCGGGCTAACGCTCGCGGAAACCCAGTTCTTGCTGGCTCACGAGGCGCTTCACTGCGCGCTCGCCCATTTTGCGCGGCGCTCGCATCGGATTAGGAAGCGCTGGGATGTCGCCTGCGACCATGCCGTCAATCTGATCCTGATCCAGGACGGGATGCGACCGCCGAAGGGCGCGCTCGCAAACATGAACTTCCTCGGCCTTACGGCCGAGGAGATCTATCCACTCATCCCATGGGACACGCAGGAGTCACCCCTCGACGGCCACTTCTTCGAGCCGTCGCCGCTCGCATGTGGTGCACAGCAGATCGACTCCGACGTGTCTCGGGCACAGGCGGATACCGCAACCAGCCACGACGCGAACGACCTGGGCGGGGGCGATGTCGGGCACGCGTGCCACGCCCACGAGCCACACGACGAATCGCGCGCTCCTGAGACCCGCCCAGACCCGGACGCCGCCGAAGCGCTCGCGCAACGGTGGCAGAACCGGCTCGCGTCCGCCGCGCAGGCAGCGATGCGGGCAGGACGCCTCTCCGCTACCATCGCCCGCTCCCTCGATCACCTCATAGCGCCGCGCGTGCCGTGGCGCGCGCTGCTCGCGCGCTACTTCATGAGTGTTGCGCGCGATGACTACAGCTTCCAGCGCAGCTCGCGCCGGGATGGCGACGCGTTGCTGCCGAGGCTAGCCAGTGGAGTGATCAACGTGGTCGTCGCCCTCGATACCAGCGGTTCGATCGGCGAGGAGGAGATGCGGGAGTTCGCGTCTGAGGTGGATGCACTGAAAGGTCAGGTGCGAGCGAATCTCGTGTTGCACGCGTGCGACCACGAGCTCGCGGCGGACGGGCCGTGGCACTTTGCACCGTGGGACTTGGTGACGCTGCCCAAGACCCTGGGTGGCGGTGGCGGGACACGCTTCACGCCGGTCTTCGAATGGATTGAGCGCGGGCAACCGCACCCCGATCTGCTGCTCTACTTTACCGACGCGCAGGGCGAGTTTCCCGCCCAGCCGCCGCCTTATCCCGTGATCTGGCTCGTCAAGGGCCGCGCTGGTGTGCCTTGGGGCGAAAGGATTCAGCTCAATTAGTGTGCGTCATTAGCGCCTGATCACAGCACGTCAGGCATGCGATCGGTGCCAAGCATCTGCCGCGCTACCTGCCGGAATTTTGCCCGGACCGTGTCTCTCACCTGTCGAGTTTCCCGAAGTCGAAGCTGCGACTGCCGCCAGCGGATCGGGCGCGATTGGTCGAACGATGGCTCGCTATCGCAGCGGTCGGCGAAACGCGGTAGGATCAGCATCGAGCGCCAGCGCTCGCTGCGCCTAGGGTGAGCCGACTCGGCGTTCGTTGACCACGAGGAGGCGCCATGCCAGTCGTCGCGTTCTCGGGGACTCCGGTCGAATACGAACAGACCAAGCCGCGGCCGGATCTCCTTCTCCTGCACTCCCTGCATACCGACCTTACCGTGTTCGAGTCCGTTCTTCCCGGGCTCGCGCAGCGCTATCGCGTGACACGCCTGAATCTGCCAGGATTTGGGGCGTCGAGTCCGGCGCCGCCCGATAGCGTGCGCGAGTATGCCGACCATGTCGGTGCCAGCATGAATGCGCTTGCGCTGCCGCGGACGACCACGACGGTGTTCGGCAACGGGCTGGGGGCGCTTATCGCGCTCGAGCTCGCCATTGCCCATGGGACCCGCTTCGATCGCCTGATCGTCGCC
>JAEUMX010000113.1 GCA_016791285.1 Burkholderiales bacterium | reverse complement strand
CCCGATCCACAGTACGCCGCGCGGATCGACGTACAGACCATCCGGGCTGCCGAATGCATCGCCCTTGATGGTGCCGCGTTTCGCGGGATCGGCATGCGCGGGATCGCCCCCGAGAAGGAAGATGTCCCACTCGAAGCTCGTCGCGGTCGGATCACCCCCGGCTTCGCACCAGCGGACGATGTGGCCGAAGACATTCTCGTTGCGGGGATTCGCGGCGTCCGCCCCGCGGTTGCCGACATCGCCGCGGCGCGCATTGTTGGTGAGCGAGCCATAGACGCTCTTGCGACCGGCATCCACCGCGATCCACTCGGGACGGTCCATCGGCGTCGCGCCGACGCGGTCCGCAGCCGAGCGTGCGAGCCGCACCACGTCCGCTTGCGAGGCGAAGCCGTTGGCCGAGTTGAGCCCGTTCTGCCCGTGGACGAGAGGCAGCCACGTGCCCTTGCCGTCGCCATCGAAGCGCGCGACGCACAGCGTGCCGTGGTCGAGCAGGTCGCGATTCGCCGCGCGGTCCTGCGGATGCCACGGCCGCGCGCTCACGAACTTGTAGATGTACTCGAACGCCTCGTCGTCGCCCATGTAGTAGGCGATGCGACCGTCCGGTGCGATGGCGAGCGCTGCGCCCTCGTGCTTGAAGCGGCCGAGCGCGGTGCGCTTGACGGGTTTCGACGCGGGGTCCCACGGGTCGATCTCGACCACCCAGCCGAAGCGGTTCGCTTCGTTCGGTTCGCGCTCGCAGTCGAAGCGGGCGTCGTGCTCGTGCCAGCGCAGCCCGCGCCGCTTGGCGATGCCGTAGCGGCCCATCTCCGGCGTGATGGTGCGCCCGCCGTTGAAGTAGAAATTGAAGTTCTCTTCGCAGGCGAGGTACGTGCCCCAGGGGGTGAAGCCGTTCGCGCAGTTGTTGAAGGTGCCGAGCACCTCGCCGCCCGAGGGATCCGCGGACGTCTTGAGGGCATCGTCGCCGGCCGCCGGACCCGAGATCACCATCGGCGTGAAGGCGGATATCCGGCGCGCGTAACGGGACGGAGAGACGATCCGCCACGTACCGTCGTCCTGCCTGATCTCGATCACCGATACGCCGTGCGCCGCCTGCGACTTGCGCACTTTCTCGGCAGTCCACGTCTTCATCCCGTCGGGGTGCAGCAGGCCGTCGTCGGTGTATTCGTGGTTGACGACGAGAAGGCCGTGGGCGGAGTTGGTCGAGCCTTGGGGCAGCGAGAAGAAACGCATGCCGTCGTGGTGCATGCCCGCCTGTCGCATCTGCTCGTGCGCGCTGGTCGACGCATCCGCGCAAAACGCCGGTTGGCCCTGGGTGCTGCCGACCGGGTCGCCCCAGCGCCAGAGCACGCTGGCACGATAGCCCGATGGCACGCGCACCGTGTCGTCGCTCGACACTGGCACGGCGTTGAATCCGAGCGAGCCGCTTATCGTGGCAGTCGCGGCGGCCCCTGGACGAACGGCGCCGAACGCAGCCAGTACGGCAGCGGCGAGGCCAGTCTTCAGCACGGCACGGCGCGTCAGCGGGCTCGCGCAATCGAACTCGTGCGCGTTGGGATTGCTATGCTCGGCCTCGTCGAAGGGGTGCATGGATGAGGGCATGTGCAATGAAAACCTTGTATGGTAGCGGTCGTGGGTGACAAGCACGAGACAGCAGCACCAGGGAGCCGCGCTTGAAGATCGCCGTGCTCGGCGCCGGGGTCGTCGGCGTGACGACGGCGTGGTATCTCGCTGCGGAGGGTCACGACGTGATCGTGCTCGACCGCGCCAGCGCGCCTGCCCTCGAAACCAGCTTCGCGAACGGCGGCCAGGTCTCCGTCTCGCAGACCCAGCCGTGGGCGAATCCGGGTGCGCCGGCGCAGGTGCTGCGCTGGCTCGGTCGCGAAGATGCGCCGCTGCTCTTTCGCCTGCGTGCCGATCCGGCGCTGTTCGCGTGGGGGATGCGCTTCCTGCTCGAATGCCTGCCCGGTCGCACCCGGCGCAACACCCTCGACGCGCTCGCGCTCGGGCTCTACAGTCGCGAGGCGCTGCGCGCGCTGCGTGGAGAACTCGCGCTCGACTACGATCAGCAAACGCGCGGCATCCTGCAGCTGTATGAAGACGAGGCAGCGTTGGCGGACGCCGCACAGCGCGCCCGTGAGCTCACCGCGCACGGGTGTCGGGTCGACGTGCTCACACGCGAAGAGTGTTTCGCCGTCGAACCCGCGCTCGTCCATGCGCAGGTCAGCCTGGCCGGCGGCGCCTATGCACCGGACGACGAATCGGGCGATGCCTGCAAGTTTACCGCCGCGCTGGCGCATCACTGCCGCGAGCGCGGGGTGGAGTTTCGCTTCGGCTCCGAGATCAGGTCCCTGCGCTGCGAAGAAAACCTCCTGCACTCGGTGGTCGTGCGGGAGAAATCAGGCCGCACGGACGAGATCGGTGCCGATGCCTACGTCGTGAGCCTGGGCAGCCACAGCACGCCGGTTCTGCGCAGCGCAGGCATCGCCATTCCGGTCTATCCGGTGAAGGGCTACTCGGTGACCACCCCGATTCAGGACCACGCGGCCGCGCCGACCGCGAGCGTCACCGACGAGGCGCGCAAAGTCGTCATCTCACGTCTCGGCGATCGCCTGCGCGCTGCCGGCACAGCGGAGATGGCGGGCTACGATACGTCGCTCAACCGCGTGCGCTGCGAGGCGATCCGCAACTGCGCGCGCCTGTGGTTCCCCCGTGCGAGCAGCTACGACCGGGTCGAGTACTGGACCGGTCTGCGACCCGCGACGCCGGGCAACGTTCCGCTGATCGGACGCACGCACATCGCGAATCTGTTCGTCAACACCGGGCACGGCACACTGGGCTGGACGCTCGCATGCGGCTCGGGCAAGGCGCTCGCGGAGATCGTCGCGGGACGCCGGCCGGGACTCGCCTTTCCGTTCATGGAACCGAGGCGCGCGGCCTGAACGCCTACCACCACACGCCGCCGACACCGACGCCATAGTTCCACCCGCTATAGCGGCCCCAGCCGAAGCCCCACGTCGGATAGGCCCACGGGTAGGCATACCGCGGCGCGTAGCGGTAGGCGTCGCGGGCGATGGCAATGGCATCCTGCTGCTGCATCGCCGCCTGGTTGATCTCTCGTCCGGTCTGCGCGTTCTGCCTGGCCAGCGCTTCCCACCGCGACGCTGCGTCGGCATCCTTCGGCACGCCCGCTTGCCCGTTCCGGTAGATGCCGGCGAGCACCTGCTGCGCTTCGAACAGACCTTGATCCGCGGCCTGCCGTATCCAGGCGAGGCCGGTTGCGGGAGCGCCTGAGAGCTGCATGAGTCCGAGCTCCAGCGCCGCGTTCGGGTGATCCTGCTGCGCTGCCTGTTCGAGCCAGTACGCGGCCTGGTTCGCATCCCGCGGCACGCCGCTGCCCTGCAGGTATTGCACGCCGACGGTGAACTGCGCGCCCGGATCACCGAGCTCGGCCGCGCGCAGTCGCCACTGGAGCGCCATGCCGGGGTTGGCGACGACGCCGCGCCCGCTCGCGTACATGTCTGCGATCAGCTGCGCGGCACGCGCGTTGCCGGCCTCGGCGGAGGCGGCAAGCGCAGTGAGCGCCTTGACGTAGTCGCGGCTGCGCAACGCCTGCAGACCGGTCTGAAACTCGGTCGCGGCGAGCGCGGTGAGGGAAAATACCGACAACGCTGCGGCAAGCAGCAGGCGTTTCATGCAAGCTCCGGCGAGATCGACCAGACCTCAATTTGAATCGCGATGTCGCCTCAGGGTTCCGCCCGGAAGATGCGCGAGGTCGGCGGGCGTGTCGATGTCCGTCAGCACGCCAGGGTCGTCGCAGTCGAAAAGATAAAGACGATCGCCCGCCGCGTCCAAGAGGTCGCGGCCCCCGCGATCGCCGGCCAGGTTGGCCAGCGCCTCGCGATAGCACGCGCCGAAACATACGGGGTGGCCGCGCCGGTCCTGGTAGCGGGGCGCCGCGATCGCAGCGCCGTCCGCTACGGCAGCCGCGAGAGCAGTCACGGTCGCGGCTTTCACGAAGGGCATGTCGGCGAGTGCGACGAGCCATCCGGTCCAGTCAGGCGTGGCAGTCACGCCCCAGGCGAGGCTCGTTCCCATGCCTTCGCCCGCGCGCGGACAGACGAGCACTTGTGTACCGCACTCGCGCAGCGCCGCGCCGAGCTCATCGGCACCTGGGCGCACGACCGCCACCACCCGGGGCAGGACCGCGACCAGGGTCGATGCAGCAGCGACCGCGATCGGTGTGTCGTCGGGCAGGCAGGCGAGCAGCTTGTCGCCGCCGAAGCGCCGGGCGGAGCCTGCGGCTAGAAGAAGACCGCCGATCAAGCGGCGTTTGACCGGGTCGGCAGGAATCCGTTACGTCTCACCGCGCTTCGCTTTGAGCTCGTCCGGATCGATCGGCAGCCGGCGGATCCGCTTGCCGGTCGCCGCGAAGATCGCGTTGGCGACGGCGGGTGCGATGGGCGGGGTGCCCGGCTCGCCGACGCCCCCCATGGGCGCCATGCTGTCGACGAGGAACACCTCGATACTCGGCATCGCGTTCATGCGCAGAATCGGGTAGTCGTGGAAGTTGCTCTGCTCCACCCGTCCGTCCTTGAACGTGATGCGCCCGTACAGCGCCGCCGAGAGGCCGAAGACGATGCCGGATTCCATCTGCGCGCGCACGGTGTCCGGGTTGACGATCGGCCCGCAGTCCACCGCGCATACGACACGGTGGACGGTGACCTCCCCCGCCGGCGACACGGACACTTCCGCGACCTGCGCGACGAGGCTGCCGAACGATTCGTGCACGGCGATACCCATGGTGCGGCCCTGCGGCAGCTGCCGACCCCAGCCCGCCTTCTCCGCCGCGAGGTCCATCACCCCGCGCACGCGCGGATGGTCGACCAGTAGCAGCCGGCGATAGGCGACCGGGTCCTGCTTCGCCGCGACCGCGCACTCGTCGATGAAGCACTCTTTCACGAAGGCAGTGAAACTGTGGCCGACCGAGCGCCACCACAGCACCGGCACGCCGCGCGGTGCCATCTTGTATTCGACGAGAAAGTTCGGGATCTGGTAGTCCATCTCGGCCGAGCCCTCGACCTGGGTCATGTCGAGCTCCGCCTTGAGCAGCATCGGCTCGAATGGCGTGCCCAGGATGATGGACTGGCCGACGATGCGGTGCTGCCACGCAATCGGGAGGCCGTTCACGTCGAGTCCGGCGCGGACCACGTTGTAGGTGCGCGGCCGATAGTAGCCGCCGCGCATGTCATCCTCGCGCGTCCACACGACCTTCACCGGAACGCCCGCCGCCTTGGAAACCTTCACCGCCTCCTTCACGAAATCGGCGGCGGGATTGGCGCGGCGCCCGAAGCCACCGCCCAGGAACATGGTGTGGATGACGACGCGCTCCGGCCTGACGCCGGCAATCTGCGCCGCCGCTGCCTGATCAGTGGTCTGCATCTGCGTACCGACCCAGATCTCGACCCCGTCGGCCCGCACGTGCGCGACGCAGTTGAGCGGCTCCATGGTCGCGTGCGCGAGGTAGGGCACCTCGTACACCGCCTCGAGCTTCTTCTCGGCGCGGGCGAGCGCAGCATGCACATCGCCGCGCGTGGCCGCCACTGCCGCCGCCGACCCGTCGAGGCGCGCCAGCTCTTCGTATTGCTTGCGCTGCGTCGTGCTGTCGAGCGTGGCGAGCGGTCCATCGTTCCACGTGATCTCGAGCGCATCGCGCCCCAGCTTGGCGGGCCAGAACCCGTCGGCGAGCACGGCGATGCCGGTATCGATCTGCACGATGCGCTTTACGCCCGGAACCGCCTTGGCCTTGTCGGCGTTGAAGCTCTTGACGGTGCCGCCGAACACGGGCGGGCGCGCGATGACGGCGGTGAGCATCCCGGGCACCTTCACATCGATGCCGAACTTCGCCTGCCCAGTCACCTTGGCGCGACCGTCGATACGACGCACCGGACGCCCGATCAGCTTGAAGTCGGTCGGACTCTTGAGCTTCGGGTCGGTCGGCGGGGCGAGGGTCGCCGCCTTCGCCGCGAGTTGCCCGAACGAGAGCCGTCTGCCGGTCGCTTCGTGGAGCACGTATCCGTTCTCGGCGCGGCAGGTCGCGGGTTCCACTTTCCAGCTTTCGGCCGCCGCGGCGACGAGCATGATGCGCGCGATCGCGCCCGCCTTGCGCAGCTGGTCGAACGAGGAGTTGACGCTGGTGCTGCCGCCGGTGACCTGGATGCCGAATGTCGTATGGAAGTACGGCGGGGCGGCCGGCGCGGCTTCCACGCGCACCCGGCTCCAGTCCGCGTCCATCTCATCCGCGGCGATCATCGGCAGCGCCGTGTAGACACCCTGGCCCATCTCGGACTTGTTGCAGAGGATGGTCACGGACTCGTCGGGGGCGATCCGGATGAAGGCGTTGGGTGCGAACGGCGCGGGGGAGGCGCCCGGTCGCGGCGCTGCCAGCGCCTTCGGCACCCCGCCGCCCGGCAGGTAGAAGCCGATGACGAGCGCGCCACCGGCGGCTGCCGTCGCCTTGAGAAACGCGCGGCGATCCGAATCCGGGTCCTGGCCCATCACGACTCCTGGAAGCCGCCGACGCGCTTGATGGCGGCGCGGATGCGCTGATAGGTCCCGCAGCGACAGAGCACGCCGCTCATGGTCTCGTTGATCTGGGCGTCGGAGGGTTTCGGCGTCTTTGCGAGCAGTGCCGCCGCCGTCATGATCTGCCCCGACTGGCAATAGCCGCACTGCACGACATCCAGCTCCAGCCACGCCTGCTGCACAGGATGTTCACCCGACTTCGAGAGGCCCTCGATGGTGAGGACGATCTTCCCGGCGACCGACGAAACCGGCGTCACGCAGGCACGTGTCGGCTCGCCATCGACGTGCACCGTGCACGCGCCGCACTGTGCGATGCCGCAGCCGTACTTGGTGCCGGTGAGGCCGAGCGTGTCGCGCAGCACCCACAAGAGGGGTGTGTCTGGATCAGCGTCCAGGCGGTGAGCGACGCCGTTGATCGTGACCGAGATCATCTACTCCTCGCATTGATGCTAGTTATTGGTACGACAGAGCATCGACATGTTACGCGAAAGTTGTCAATCCCTGTGCGAATCTCCGAAGCGCGCGGCGGCTACGCGCGGCGGACGCGTGACCGGAGGATTGCGCGCGAAGTAGCGCTTGATGCCGGCGACCACGGCGTCGGCCATCTTCTCCTGGTAGGCGGGCGACCTGAGCCGCGCTTCCTCTTCCGGATTGGTGATGAACGCGGTCTCCACCAGGATCGAGGGTATGTCGGGCGCTTTCAGCACCGCGAAGCCGGCCTGCTCCACTTCCGCCTTGTGCAGCGTATTGATCTCGCCCAACTCCGAGAGCACCGACCGGCCGAGACGAAGGCTGTCGTTGATGGTGGCGGTCTGCTGCAGATCGAGCAGGGTTTTCTTGAGGTAATAGTCGGCCACGTCGATATTGACGCCGCCGATCAGGTCCGCGTCGTTCTCGCGTTTCGCGAGCCAGCGTGCGGCGACCGACGTGGCGCCGCGGTCCGACAGGGCGAACACCGACGAGCCGCGTGCCCGCGGTTCGATGAAGGCGTCGGCGTGGATCGATACGAAAAGATCGGCCTGCACCCTGCGTGCTTTCTCGACCCGGCTCTGCAGCGGGATGAAATAGTCGCCGTCGCGGATCAGCATGCCGCGCAGTCCCGGCTCCCGGTCGAGCTTGGCCTTGAGGCGGCGCGCGATGGCGAGCGTCACGTTCTTTTCGACCGTGCCGCTGCGACCTTTGGCGCCGGGGTCCTCGCCGCCGTGGCCGGCGTCGATGGCGACGGTGAGCGTGCGGCCCGGGGCGGCACGGGCTCTTTTCGGCGCCGGGCCCGGCTTGTCTCGTTGTGCGAGCGCTTCGCGGACCGCCTCGTCGTGCGGCTTCAGGACCAGATTCGGCACCGTCGCGACCGGCGCAGGTGCGGGCTCTGGTTCGGGCGTTGCGGATTTGAGTGCGGCTTCCTGTTCACGCTCGCTCTTCGCGACGAGCGCCATCAGCGGGTCGGGCGGCGTGAGCGGATAGACGTCCACCACCAGGCGGTAGCCGTAGTCGGCGACCGGGGGGAGGCTGAAGACCTGAGGTTGTGCTTCGCCCTTCAAGTCGAGCACGACGCGCAGCACGCCTGGCTTGAAACGCCCCACGCGCAACGACTGGATGTTGGGATCGTCGCGCATGATCTTCGTCGCCAGACCTTCCACCTCTGGGCTTCCCGTCACCCCTTCGAGGTCGAGCACGAGCCGTTCGGGGTTCTTTACCGTCATCAGGGTGTACTTGATTGGCGTCGCCGATTCGAGGGTGATGCGCGTGTACTCGGCCGCTGGCCACACGCGCGCCGCAATCAGCCGCGTCTCCTGGGCCAGGGCGGAGAGGCTGGGAATGAGGCAGGCGGCGAGCAGCGCCGCAAGCAGCCCGAAACGGGCGCATGCGCCCCAGAGCGGCGATGCGAAAAGCGCGTTCAGCGGGCGGGGCGCGGCCGAGGCTGCGCGATGGCCGTGCGCAGTCTGCTCAGGCAACGCGCCCCCCGCTCGGTGTGTGCTGCGATCTCGAAAGTGCGCCCGTTGGCGGCATACGCCAGGCAGATCCGCAGGTCTGGTCCGGGGAGCCGGGGCCCGGCTTTTTCGGGCCATTCCACCGCGCAGACCGCGGTTTGGTCGAAGTATTCCTCAAAGCCTGTGGCATCCCACTCACTGGGCGATTTGATTCTATAAAAATCAAAATGATAAAAGTTTAAGTTAGAAAGTGAGTAAAGTTCAACCAGAGTATAGCTCGGACTTTTGACTTTTTCGCGGCAACCGAGGCTCAGCAGACAGCCGCGCACCAGCGCGGTCTTGCCGGCGCCCAGATCGCCGTGGAGGTGGAGTACGAGTCCCGGTTCGAGCGCGGCGGCGAGTGCGGCACCCAGGGCAAGTGTGGCGGCCTCGTCCCCGAGGTGCCCTGTCAGCACCCCGGCGGAACGGTTACCATCGGTGCTATGCATGCGCACTCTGCTCTCGAACGTTCGGATTCGCGGCTGCTCGCACGGCGAATCAAGGCGTGGGGCCGCGCGCTCGGGTTCCAGCGGGTCGGCATATCCGGCACCGATCTCGGCGACGCGGAAGCGCGCCTGATCGCCTGGCTCGACCGCGGCTGGCACGGCGCGATGGATTATATGGCACGCCACGGCACCCGCCGCGCGCGTCCGCACGAACTGGTGCCCGGCACCGTGCGCGTGATCTCGGTGCGCATGGATTACCTGCCGGCGGCGGCGAACGAGAGCTGGTCGGTGATCGGCGATCACAGCCGCGCGTTCGTCTCCCGCTATGCGCTCGGCCGCGACTACCACAAGGTCATGCGGCGGCGCCTGCAAAGGCTCGCCGATCGGATCGCGGCCGAGGTGGGGGACTTCGGCTATCGAGTCTTCACCGACAGCGGTCCGGTGCTGGAAGTCGAGATCGCAGCGCGCGCCGGACTCGGGTGGCGCGGCAAGCATACCTTGCTGCTCTCGCGCGAGGCCGGCTCCTGGTTCTTCCTGGGCGAGCTCCTCACCGATCTGCCGCTGCCCGTCGATGCGCCGGCGGACGAGCACTGCGGCACCTGCACGCGCTGCCTCGACATCTGTCCGACGGGGGCGATCGTGGCCCCCTACCAGCTCGATGCGCGCCGCTGCATCTCGTATCTCACCATCGAGCATCCGGGCAGCATTCCCGAAGCGCTGCGCCCCCTGATCGGCAACCGCGTCTATGGCTGCGACGACTGCCAGCTCGCCTGCCCGTGGAACCGCTTCGCGGTGCCCACGGCCGAGCCCGATTTCGCCGTGCGCAACGGTCTCGACGATGCAACGCTCCTGGATCTTTTCGCATGGACCGAGAACGATTTCGAGACGCGGCTCGAAGGCAGCCCGATCCGGCGCATCGGCTACGAGCGGTGGTTGCGCAACCTCGCGGTCGGTCTCGGGAACGCGGACGCTTCGCCGCACATCGTCGCGGCGCTGCGCGCGCGCGCGGCGCATCCGTCGGCGCTGGTGCGCGAGCATGTCGCGTGGGCGCTGACGCGGCATGTCCGGATCATGGCGCGGACGGCCGATCAGGGGCAGAATCAGCAGGCGGGTACGGGCCATGTGATCTGACGCTGGCGTGGGCGCGGGCGTCACGCGGGACGGGCAGGTGGTGGGATTCTGAAAGGACGGTCGATGGGGAATCGGGACGGCATGGGGATGGTCGTGAACTGCGTCGCATATCGCGACGGCAGGAGGATTCGCGACATCACCGTCGAGGAGATCAGCGACTTCGTGGCACAGGCGGGTACCTTCGTCTGGCTCGGTCTGTACGAACCCGACGAGCCGCTCATGCGCGAAGTCCAGGAGGAGTTCTGCCTGCACGATCTCGCGGTGGAGGATGCCTGGCGTGCCCATCAGCGACCGAAGCTCGAGGCGTACGGCGAGACGCTCTTCGTCGTCCTGCGCACCGCACGCATGGACAACGGTGACCTGCTCTTCGGCGAGACCCACATCTTCGTCGGCCCGCGTTACGTGGTCACGGTGCGGCACGGCGCGTCGTCGGCCTACACCGATGTGCGCAGCCGTTGCGAGTATTCGCCGGAGCTGCTCGGCAAGGGTCCGGGTTTCATACTCTACGCCGTGCTCGACTTCGTGATGGACCAGTATTTTCCGATCGTGGGCGATCTCGAGGACGAGCTCGAAGCGATCGAGGAGGGCGTTTTCCGATCGCGCACGGATCGCGACGCGGTCGAGAACGCCTACGTGCTCAAGTCGAAAATGATGGCGGTGCGGCGCGCCGTGCTGCCCGTGGTGCAGATCTGCAATGATCTTCCGCTGCATCGATCCCTGATCGCGGAGGAGATCCGACCGTATTTCCGGGATGTTTCGGACCACGCGCACAGCATTCTCGAAGTGGTGGAGTCGGGACGGGAGATGGTGAACACCGCGCTCACCGTCAATCTCACGCTGCTCTCCCTGAAACACAACGAGGTGATGAAGCGTCTTGCCGGCTGGGGCGCGATTCTCGCCATCCCCACCATGATCGGTGGCATCTACGGCATGAATTTTGAGAAAATGCCGGAGCTCGGATGGAGCTTCGGCTACCCCTTGATACTGGGGGTGATGCTCACGATTTGCGTGCTGGTGTATCGGCGGTTGAAGCGGGCAGGCTGGCTGTGACGCGGCCCGGCACGCTCTGCCCCGGAGCGGTTGACGGGCGGTTGCAGTGGGGTGCGCGGGCGCGAGGCGGGTGTCAGAGGAAGTAGATGGCCGGGAAGGTCGCCGCGGCGAGCACCAAAACGATCCACTCCAGGCTGTTCTTCGCGAGCCAGCCGGTGAAGTGCAGGATCAGGATGATGATCGCAACCACGTAAAAGGCGATGAGCGCCATGCTCCGAGACCTCCGCTGCCTGTAAACTGCCACCCAAATAAGCTAGTTTCGTGCCTCGGCCTCGCGCCGGCCGGGGCAGACCGTCTTCTGGAGGAGGTCTGGACTATGGCCCTTTCCCTTTCCTCGGCGGCCTTCGCGGCGGGGAGCCCCATTCCTGCCCGCTACACCTGCGAAGGTGAAGATGTGTCCCCGCCGCTTGCTTGGGCGGGCGCACCGGCCGGGACCCGCAGCTTCGCTCTGATCGTCGACGATCCCGACGCGCCGGACCCGCGGGCGCCGCGTACGACCTGGGTCCACTGGGTGCTCTACAACCTGCCGGCGGATTGCGCCGGCCTCCCCGAAGGCGTAAGCGCGGCCGATCTGCCGGCCGGCACGCGACTGGGGCGCAACGACTGGCGCCGCGCGGGCTACGGGGGGCCGTGCCCGCCGATCGGCGTGCATCGGTACTTCCACAAGCTCTATGCCCTGGATGCGCTGCTGCCCGACTTGCACGAGCCGGACAAGGCCGCCCTCGAGCGGGCCATGCGCGGCCACGTCGTCGTCGAGGCAGCGCTGATCGGCACTTACCAGCGCGGGGCCTAGCATGGACTCGCGAGGCGTCGCCGAGCGCCCGGGCGTGCCGCAATGAGCCGCGACGCCTGGGATGTCATCGTCGTGGGCTCCGGCATCGGTGGGCTTGCGTGCGCGGCGGCGCTCGCCAAGTACAAGCACCGGGTGCTCGTGCTCGAGCAGAATCAGGTCGCGGGCGGCCTCACCCACACCTTCACGCGACGCGACTGGACCTGGGGGATCGGGGTCCATTATCTCGGCGACATGGGGCAGGAAGACGAGAACGAAGGCCTGCTCGAGTGGATCTCCGGGGGTGCCATCCGGATGGCTTCGATGGGGCCGGTCTACGATACCATCCACTTTCCGGGTGGATTCGTCACCCACTTCGCGCGGCCGGAGGAAGCCCTCAAGCGCGAGCTCAAGGAGAAGTTTCCGGCATCGATCGGACAGATCGACAGCTGGTTCGATGCACTGCGTGCCGCCCAGAGTGCAGGGCACGCGGTGTTTGCATTGCGCGCCATGCCGGAGCCCATCGCCACCTTCTACCGCCTGTGGCGGGGAGAGACCATCGATCGCTGGTGCGGCCGAACGACCGGCGAGGTGCTGGAGGAGCTCATCACCGATCCGCGCCTGCGCAGCGTGCTCGCCGCCCAATGGGGCGATTACGGCAGCGTGCCGTCGCGCAGTTGTTTCGGCATTCATGCGGTGGTGGTCAGCAATTTCTTCAACGGTGGTTACTACCCGGTGGGTGGGGCGGGGGTGTTCGCCGAGAACCTGAGCCGGGTGATCGAGGCCGCGAGCGGCAAGGTCCAGGTCGACACGCGCGTGACCGGGCTCCTCATGGAAGGCAATGCAGTCGTCGGGGTCGAGACCGAGGCGGGCGATGCGTTCCGATCGGAGCGGGTGGTCTCCGACGCCGGTGCGCGCAACACGATCGCCAGGCTGCTGCCGCCGGCGCAGCGCGAGGCGGCATGGGCGCGCGAGATCCTGGCCCTGCCGTCCACGGTCGCCCATGTTGCCCTGTACCTGGGACTGGAAGGGGACATCGGGTCGATGGGGGCCAGTGCCTCGAATCACTGGTTCTACGAGACCTGGGATATCGAGTCCGCCCTCTGGTCGTCGCCCGGCGAGCAGCCAGTGGCGCCCGTGCTCTACGTGTCCTTTCCTTCCCTCAAGGATCCGAACCACGACCCGGGTCCGCGCAAGCTGCACACGGTCGAAGCCTTCGCGTACACGGATTGGCGGGCCTTCGCGCGCTGGCGCGACTCGACGCCCGGCCAGCGTCCTGCCGCCTACCTGAAGCTCAAGGCGCAGATCAAGAAACAGATGATCGCGCAGTTCCGCCGCTACTTCCCTGCACTCGGGCCGCTCATCCGCTACAGCGAAGTGTCGACGCCGCTTTCGATGACGGCCAGCACGGGGGCTCACGAGGGCGCGATGTTCGGCATCGAGCCGACGCCGGCGCGCTTCCTCTGCAAGTGGCTGCACGCGAAGACGCCAGTCAGCGGTCTCTATTTCGCGGGCCAGGACGTAGGCTCGCCCGGCGTCCAGGGTGCCATGATGGGAGGGATACTCGCCGCCGCCGCGATCGAGCCGAAGCTCCTCTCGCGTCTCGGCTGATGCCGGGTCAGCTGCGCAGCCGCTCGTCCAGATCGACGATCCAGTGCTTGACGGGGACGCCGGCCGCAGTCGCGAGGTGGGTCTCGCAGCCCATGTTCGCGGTCAGGATCAGCTCCGGCTTTTCCGCTTCGAGCGCCGCGATCTTGTTGCGCTTGAGCTGCTCGGACAATTCCGGCTGTGTGATCGCATAGGTGCCGGCCGATCCGCAGCACAGGTGCGCGTCCGCCACCGGGGTGAGCTCGTAACCGAAGTCGCGCAGCAGACCTTCCGCCAGCCCGCGCAGCTTCTGCCAGTGCTGCAGCGTGCACGGCGGGTGGAAGGCAACGCGCGGCATCTTCTTCCCCGCGAGCAGCGGCAGGAGGCGCGCACGTTCGGCGGCCACGACCTCGGTCAGGTCCCGCGTGATGGCGCTCACGCGCTCGGCTTTGGCGGCGTACGCGGGATCGTGCTGCAGGTGGTGGCCGTACTCGCGCACCGTCGAGCCGCAGCCGGTCGCAGTCATCGCGAAGCCCTCCACGCCCTGCTCGACATGCGGCCACCATGTGTCGATCACGCGCCGCATGTCGTCGAGCCCGTCGGCCTGGTGGTCGAGGTGGAAACGCAGGGCACCGCAACAGCCTTTGCTGTCGATCAGCGAGATGCCGATGCGATCGAGCACCCGCGCCGCGGCGGCGTTGGTATCCGGCGTCAGCACCGGCTGCGCGCATCCCGCGAGCGCCACGAAGCGCCGCGCATGCCGGGCGCCCGGCCATTCGCCCGCGCTCGGGATCGAGGCCGGCAGCTTGGATCTCAACGGCGCCGGCAGAAAAGCGCGAACCGCCATGCCGGCGCCGAGCGCGAGCCGGAAGCTGCCCGGGTGGCGGAAGAACGTCGCCATCACCCAGCGCGTGAGCTTGTCCGAGACCGGCCGCTCGACGCGCTCGGCCACGAACTTGCGGCCGATGTCGACCAGGTGGCCGTACCTTACTCCGGACGGACAGGTGGTCTCACAGGAATGGCAGGTCAGACAGCGATCGAGGTGCAGTTGCGTTTTCGCCGTCACCGGGGCGCCTTCCAGCATCTGCTTCATGAGGTAGATGCGCCCGCGCGGCCCGTCGAGCTCATCGCCCTGGATCTGATACGTGGGGCAGGTGGCGGTACAGAAGCCGCAGTGCACGCAGGTGCGCAGGATCGATTCGGCTTCGCGCCCGTCCGGGCTGTCCTTGATGAAGTCGGCGAGGTTGGTCTGCATCGGGCGTGGTGTCGGGCAGGGCTCGTGGGCGATGCGGCTGGGAGAGTCGCGGAACCGGCGCTCCGCGTGTCAGGTGTCTGCGAACATGCGGCCGGGATTCAGAATGCCGTGCGGATCGAATGCCTGCTTCAAGCGCCGGTGCAGCGCGAGCAGCGTCGGCGGCAGCGGCTGAAACACCGGCGCCAGGCCGCCCCGCGCCCGGAACAAGGTGGCGTGCCCCCTCGCGTTCGTGGCAGCCAAGCGCACCACTTCGGCAGGCAGATCGGACGCGAGCCAGCGCAGCGCGCCGCCCCACTCGATGAGCTGATCGCCCATGAGATTCAGAGGCGGCGTGGTGGACTTGACTGACAGCCGCCACAGCGGTTTCGATCCGGTGAAGAAATCGAGCGTCTGCTCGCGCACCGCGGTCCAGAAGGCGGGACCGTCGTCGATGCGTTCGCCACCGAGCTTGGCGCATGCCGACGCCAGCGCCGTCGGCGCCCCGGACAGGCGGACCATGACGCAGCCGTCGCGGTAGCAGGTCGCCGACAGTGGCAACGGGCTGCCGGCCCAGCGGTTCATCGCATCGATCGCCTGCGGCTCGCTCATTTCGAAGCGCAGCGTCAGCTCCTCGGGCGGTCGGGGCAACACCTTGAACGACACCTCCAGGACGAGCCCGAGGGTGCCGAGCGACCCGACCATGAGGCGGGACAGATCGAAGCCCGCCACGTTTTTCATCACCTGCCCGCCGAACGAGAGATCGGTGCCGCGGCCGTCCAGCATGCGGATGCCGAGCACGAAATCGCGCACGGCACCGGCAAAGGCGCGCCGCGGTCCCGACAGTCCGGTGGCGACACAACCGCCGATAGTCGCACCGGGCCCGAAGCGGGGTGGTTCGAACGCGAGCATCTGTCCCCGTTCGGCGAGCGTTGCCTCGGCGTCCGCGAGCGTGGTCCCGGCGCGCGCGGTGAAGACGAGCTCGGTCGGCTCGTACTGCACGACGCCGCGGTAGCCGGTCACGTTAAGCCCGGTGCCGGCGCAGGGTGCACCGTAGAAAGCCTTGCTGCCGCTGCCCTTGAGATAGAGCGGCGCCCGGTGGTCGCACGCGGCGCGAATCGCCGCCGTCAGGCCCTCTAGCGAATCATCCATGCGCAGTAGCTCCCCGAGACCCCTTCGCTCGGTCGCGAGCATTATATGCCTTTCTTCGTGACATCCTTCGCCGCTTGCTTGGCTGCGTCCGTGGCCTTCTTGGTGGCGTCGGCGGTGGCGTCGGCCAGGTTCTCGGCCCCCTTGATGGCGCCCGTCATCGCGTTGGTACCCGCGTCCACGGCGGTGCTTGCGGCGGTTGCCGCTGCCGTCGCAGCCGACTTGGCCGCATCCGACACCTTCGTGGCGGCGACCTCGGCCGACTTGAGGGCGCTGCTGCCCATTTCCGATGCGGCGTGGGCCGCCTTGCTCGCGATGTCACCTACCGACTTGGCGGCCTCTGCCGAGTGCACAGCCATGGTCTCGGCGGTCTTCACCACGTTCGAGACGGCGCTCGCGCTGGCATCCGAGGCCACGGCCGTCGCCTTGGTCACGGCTTCGCCCGCCGCGCGTGCGGTCTCGCCGGTCAGGCCGGCCACCTTTTCCGCCATCTTGGTTGCTTCTTCGATGGCGCTCGTGCCGGCTTCCGCGATGGCACCGAACGCTTTTTCCAGTGCGCCGGTCATGCCCGCGAAGAGTCCCCCCACACCGCCCAGTCCGAGCAGGCTCGCCAAGCTGCTGTCGATTCCGGACTTCAGGAAATCGCGCTGTCCCTCGAGCAGCTTCGTGAAGCCGCTCGCGTCCAGCTTGCCCGCAGCGACCTGATTCTTGAGGAAACCGAAGAGCAGCGGCGCGCCCATGGCGAACATCTTCTCGATGCCAGCGGTGCCAAGCCCGCTCGACTTTGCCGCCGCGTCGGCCACGGCGCCGAACCTGTCGCCGAAAAGCCCCTTCGTCATGTTCGTACCCAGGGCCATGAGTTCTTCGGCGGCCGGACCGCCGCTCATCATCTTGGTCATGCTGCCGAGGAGGTCGGTGCCGATGCTCGGGCTGTTGATCGCGTTCATGAGACTGGAGGCCCCGGCGGGCGTCGAGCCCTGCTGCACCACCGCACCGAGCAGCGACGGGAACACGGTGCCCATGGCGGCCTTGGTCATCGCTTCCGAAGCGTTGAGATACTGGCTCGCCAGGCGGGTGAACTCGCCACCGAAAGACGTCATCATCGATTCGAGGATGTTCTGGGTCATGCTGTTGCCTCCTTGATGGTATGCGATGGACTCGAAACGGGTGTTGGCGGGAGCGCTTCTTCAGAACCGCGGCAGGTCGGGGAAGCGTTCGTGGCCGGCCTTGACATGCATGGCACCGAACTCCGCGCAGCGGTGCAGCGTCGGCACGGCCTTGCCGGGGTTGAGCAGCTTCCGCGCGTCGAACGCGTCCTTTACCGCGTGGAACGTCTCCAGCTCGGCGGTGCGAAACTGTACGCACATCTGGTCGATTTTTTCGACGCCGACGCCGTGCTCACCGGTGATGGTGCCGCCGGCTTCGATGCACAGCTCGAGAATGCGGGCACCGAAGGCCTCCGCGGTTTCGAGCTGCCCCGGAATGTTCGCGTCGAACATGATGAGCGGGTGGAGGTTGCCGTCGCCCGCGTGGAACACGTTGGCGCAGGGCTGTCCGAACTCGACGGAGAGATCGGCGATGCCCTGTAGCACCCGCGCCAGATTCTTGCGCGGAATGGTGCCGTCCATGCAGTAGTAGTCCGGCTTGATCCGTCCCACCGCCGGGAACGCCGCCTTGCGGCCGGACCAGAGCTTCAGCCGCTCGGCCTCGTCGCGGGAGACGCGGATGTCGGTCGCGCCGCTCGCGCGAAGCACGTCGGCCACCTTCGCGATCTCGGCTGCCACTTCCTCTGCCGTGCCGTCGGCCTCGCAGAGCAGGATGGCCGCCGCGTCCAGGGGATAGCCGGCGTGCACGAACTCCTCGACCGCGCGGGTGGCGAGCTGATCCATCATCTCGAGCCCGGCGGGCACGATGCCGGCGGCGATGATGCTCGCGACCGCGTCGCCGGCGCGCAGCACGTCGTCGAACGCCGCCATCACCACCGTCGCCTGCTCGGGCGTCGGCGTGAGCTTGACCGTGATCTCGGTGACGACACCGAGGAGCCCCTCCGAGCCGGTCATCAGGGCGAGCAGGTCATACCCCGGCGCGTCGAGCGCCTCCGACCCGATCTCGAGGAGGTCGCCCTCGATCGTCGCCACGCGCAGCTTGAGGATGTTGTGCACCGTGAGCCCGTATTTGAGGCAGTGCACGCCGCCCGAATTCTCCGCGACGTTGCCGCCGATGGAGCAGGCGATCTGGCTCGAGGGATCGGG
>JAEUMX010000078.1 GCA_016791285.1 Burkholderiales bacterium | reverse complement strand
CGCGCTCGTAAAGCCGGCCCTCATGTCCTGCCACGCGTCGCCGCTCGCGTCCTTGATCGCCTTCAGCTTCTCGGTCGCATTCTGACGCTGGCGCTCGAGCTGGGCGACGGCCTGGTCGAGCTTGACCTTGGCTTCGCCCTGTGCCTTCGACGCCCGGGACTTGAGGTCCTCGATCTTGCCGTTCATGTCCGCGAGTTCCTTCTCCGCGTTCGCGACGAACGCTTCCTTCGTCTGGCGGGCGAGATCGTTCACCGACGCGGCGAGTTCCTTTGCCTCCTTCTTCACGTCCTGCACGGTGGCCTTCTGTTGCGGCGGCTCGGTCTTGCCGCATGCTGCGTTACCGAGGGCTGTGGCGATTGCGAGCGCGAGTGCAAGGCTCCTGTTCATGCATGATCTCCTGTCGGGTGAGTATATGGTTCGAGTTGCCTTTACCGCGGAACGTTCGAGGTCCAAGATACTGTACGACGCGCTGCGCTTTTCGAGCTCCCACCGCCGCTATGGTTCGACACGAACCGCCGACCTTCTCCGACATCGTTGATGCCGCCGAGCGCCTGCGCGGCGTGGCGCACCGGACGCCGGTCGTGACCTCGCGCACGGCGAACGAAACGGCCGGCGCCGAACTCTTCTTCAAGTGCGAGAACCACCAGCGCATGGGCGCTTTCAAGTTTCGCGGGGCGTACAACGCGATCGCGCAGCTCGACGGTACACAGCGGCAGGCGGGCGTCGCGGCGTATTCGTCGGGCAACCACGCGCAGGCGATCGCGCTCGCCGGGCGGCTGCTCGGGGTGAAGACCGCGATCGTCATGCCAGACGACGCGCCGGCGTCGAAGATCGCCGCCACGCGCGGCTATGGCGGCGAAGTGAGCCAGTACGACCGCCGCTCGCAGGACCGCGAAGCGCTCACCACGGAGCTCGCGTCGCGGCGGGGCATGACGCTGATTCCGCCCTTCGATCACCCGCATGTCATCGCCGGACAGGGAACCGCGGCGAAGGAGCTGATCGAGGACGCTGGGAGGCTCGACTATCTGCTGGTGTGTCTCGGCGGCGGCGGCCTGCTGGCGGGATGCGCGCTCGCTGCGGCTGCGCTGAACCCCCGCTGCAGGGTGATCGGCGTGGAGCCCGCGGCCGGCAACGACGGCCAGCAGTCGCTCGCGCGCGGCGAGATCGTCGAGATCGACGTTCCGGACACGATCGCGGACGGCGCGCAGACGACCCATCTCGGTGAGCACACTTTTCCCATCATCCAGCGGCATGTCGATGAGATCGTTACCGTAACGGACGCGCAGCTCGTCGCGACGATGAAGTTCTTCGCGCAGCGCATGAAGATGGTGGTCGAGCCGACCGGCTGTCTCGCCGCCGCGGCCGTGCTCCACGGCGCGGTCGCCGTGCGTGGGCGGGTCGGCGTGCTGGTAAGCGGCGGCAACGTCGACCTCGACGTGTTCGCTCGGCTCACCGGCGCTCAATACAGCGGCTCCTTGTAGAACACCAGCACCGCGCCGATCGCGAGCATCGCGAACACCGCGACGAGGCCCGCGGCACGCGCCGCAACCGTGTCGCCCGCGTCGCCCAGGCGCAGCTCCAGCCAGCGGCCGATCGCCATGATGACGGCGAGCAGTCCCATCGCGAGGTGCGTGGACTGGATCAGGTAGTCGGTCTTGAGCTCGAACGGCAGGTGCGAGTGGGTGACGAGCAGGATGCCGCCGAGCGCGCACAGCACCGGAAACATGTAGCGCAGGCGCGCCGATGCACGCGGGCTCGTGCGCGCGCGCATCTCGAGCAATCCGAGCGTGAAGGCGAGCAGCGTCGCGAGCCGATGCTGCAGGACTTCGGCGTTGCCGAACATGCTCACCCAGAAGCCGAGCGGACCGAGCGGCCACGCTTCGGCGTCGGCGCGGAAGAAGAGAAAGACGCCGAGCAGCATGAAGCCGACCGGCCAGTATTTCGCCCAGCCGAAGCCGCGCACGTACGAGAGCAGGGCGAAGGCGCCCATCACGACCAGGAACACGCCTGCGACGTTGTGGTTGTAGTCCGACCATTCGGTCGCGGCGAGCGAAGGCGTGCGCCCGACCACCACCGTTCGCGCCGCTTCGCCCGCGAGGAGCGCTGCATGGGTGGGCGAGTCGAGGCTCGGCAGGCGCGGTGCGAACATGCCGAGCACTTCCGCCACTGTCGCAGTCAGGTTCGGGATGTCCACCGCTGGAGGCATCGAGGAGAGCGACGCCGCGACGAACAGGGTGCTCACGAGCACGAACGTCTCCGACTCGACGTAGTAAGGCACCCGGGCGGTCACGGCGGGGGAGCGCGGGTCGCGGACCCAGCTTCGTCCGGCGCGGAAGTTGAGGGCGGCGAAACCGAGCGCGAGGGCGAGCAGGAACACCTTGGCGGAGACGAGGCTGCCGTAGCCGGTGCCGAGCAGACCGTTCCACGAACCGACGTAGACGAACGTGAGCACGACGCCGGATGTCAGCAGCACCGCTACCGATCCGATGCCGACCGCCGAGAAGCGCGACACCGCCACCGGCCAGAACGCCGCGACCGACGCGTCGCGGCGGCGCAGACGCCACAGCATCAGCAGCTGCACCACGCCGCCGACCCAGATCGCCGCCGCGAGCTGGTGCAGCACCGTGAGCGACATCAGGAACGCGCGGTCCTCGAAGCGCCCGACGCCGTGCACGAGCCAAGCCCCTGCGATCACGAGCGGCACGGTGAGCGCGGCGGCCAGTGCCCACCGGCCGCGATGAAAGGGATCGCGGGCGAGCCGGCGCGCGGCGATCCAGACGAGGGTCGCCAGTACGATGCGCGCGACACCCGCGCGAAACTGCACCGTCGCGACGTAGGCGTCGAGCGGCAGCTCGCCGAGCGACGACGCCAGCACGACGCCCTTGGTCAAGAGCTTGAGCGACTGGAAGATCGCGAGCGCGAACGCGCCGGTGCGCAGCAGGTCTGCGCACCGCGCCGCGATGGCCGCGTCGACGCGTGCCGCAGCGCGGCCGATGCGCAGGATGAAGGCTGCCCACACGAGACTGCCGACCAGGAGAGCGAGACTGATCAGGATCAGCCCGCCCATGAAGTCGTCCAGGAAGTTTGCTATGCCCTGGACGTACATCGCGGGGGAAGGGTCATTCGGCGACGCGGAAGCGGAGGATCTCTTCGGTCAGATGACCGTCGGCGGCGAAGACGCGGCATTTCAGTGCGTATTCGCCGGGCTTGAGGGGTGGCAGGTCGATGACGAGCTGACCGGGCTTCCTGCCCGCCGCGATGGGGACGGGTGCATGCACGTCGCCCTGGCTGACGAGGAAGACGCGCGAGAGCGCGACTTCGATGCCGCTG
This sequence comes from Burkholderiales bacterium, assembly GCA_016791285.1. The sequence continues at coordinate 3,088 of JAEUMX010000078.1, read as the reverse complement.
TTGAAATCGAGCAGGACCTTCGTCGGCGCCCCGGCCTTGACCGGCCGGTCCTTGAGCGACGAGCCGGTGACGATGGCATGGGCGCTGGCGGGCGCGGACGCGAACGCGAACAGCACCGCCGCAACAAGGCAGACGAAGCGCGCCATCACAGGTGCCGTCAGCCGGCCTTGGCTTTCAGCGCGTGCCCGGCGAGCGTCTTGCCGAGCTCCCACACCGACCCCGGCACCTGGTGGCAGGCGGCGATCACGGCGTCGAGCGCGGAGACGGTCCACTGCCGGTCGCGTTCGCCGATGACGAGCGGGGGCAGCAGCTTGAGCACGTTCATGCCGTGGCCCGCGGTCTGGGTCAGGATGCGGTGGTGCGCGAAGAGCGGGATCGCGATCATCTGGCAGAAGAGGCCCTTGTTGGCGGTTTCGAGAAAGCCCCAAGCCGCCTTCAGCGCGAGGCTCTTCGGCGAGCCGAACTCGAGCGCGATCATCATGCCCTTGCCGCGCACCTCCTTCAGGAATTCGTGCCTGGCCACCAGCGCCTGCAGGTCGCGCAGCAACGCCTCGCCCAGGCTCGCCGCGTGCTCGACCAGTTTCTCCTCCTCGATCACCTTGAGCGTCGCGAGCCCGGCTGCCATCGCCATGTTGTTCTTGGAGAAGGTCGACCCGTGCACCACCGCGCGGTCCATGCGGTTGAAAACGGCGTCCATGACGTGCTTGCGCATCGCCACCGCGCCCACCGGCACGAAGCCGCCGGAGAGCGCTTTCGCGATGCAGATCATATCGGGCTCGACGCCCCAGTGCTCGACCGCGAAGAACTTCCCGGTGCGGCCGAGGCCGGTCTGGATCTCGTCGGCGACGAGCAGCGTCCCGTATTGGCGGCACAGGCGCGCCGCCTCGGGCAGATAATCGTCGGGCGGGATGTTGACGCCCTTGCCCTGGATCGGCTCGAACACGAAGGCCGCCACGTCGCGGTGATGCAGCGCCTTCTCGAGCGCGGCGAGGTCGTGGGCGGGCACCGGGTAGCACTCGGGGAGCAGGGGACCGAAGCCGTCGCGGAAGAGCTTCTCGCCGTTCAACGAGAGCGCGCCCAGGGTAAGGCCGTGGAAGCCGTGCTCGAGGTACAGGATGCGCTCGCGCTTTGTCGTGCAGCGGCTGAACTTGATCGCCGCCTCGACCGCTTCCGCGCCGGAGTTGCAGAAGAACAGCTTGCTGATGTCGCCCGGCGTGAACTTGAGCAGGCGCTCGGCCAAGAGTCCCGCGAGGAGCGACACGTCGAGCTGCACCATGTCCGGCAGATCGTGCGCGAGCACATCCTGCAGCGCTGCTTTCACGCTCGGATGATTGCGGCCGAGGGCGAAGACGCCCCAGCCCGCGAGCAGGTCGAGATACTCGTTACCCTGCCCGTCGTAGAGGTAGGGACCGACCGCGCGCGTGTAGAGCCGATCGTAGCCGATGGTCTTCAGCACCCGCACCATCTGGGCGTTGAGATAGTTCTCGTGCAGGAAGAAGTTCTCCCCGCGGTGCTCGGTCATGAGGTCGATCAAGTAGGACATCGGTCCGGTCCGGTACGCAAACAGGCCATGTTAGCGGTGCGCTGCGCCACGGTCACGCGCCCCCCTCGTCGAGCTGCATGCCCGGGCCCATTCGATCGGCGCTGCGGGCCAGCGCTCGCAGCGCTGTACGAAACTGCGATGCCAGGCGCAGCAGTGCGCCCAGTTCGCCAGGGTGGCGCAAGACCTCGCCAAATAGCGTGATGCGGCGAACAGTCCCCGCCGCGTCGAGCGCACGCATCGCGGCGCGCGGCAGCGATACTTCGGCCGGGTCGGCGATCGCGCGCACCGTGAGAAACGGCAGGTCATGTTCATGTGCGACCGCCGCCACGGCAGCGCTTTCCATGTCCGCGGCGACGGCCCCGGTCCGCGTTGCCAGAGCGCGCTTGTGTGCTGCCGTCGCGACCGGTCGATCGGTGGTGAGCAGGGTCGCCGCGCAGACCTCGCCCGCACCTTCGAGCGCGTGCCTCGCGCGTCGATGCCAAGCCTCCGATACGGGCCAGCGCCGGGCGTGCGTGTCCACGATCTCGGCCGGCAAGCACATATCGCCGGGCCGCAACGCCGGCGACAGCGCGGCGGCACAACCCCAGCTCACGAGACCCCGCGCGCCGCGCTCCATCAGCTGGTGCGCGGCCCGTGCGGCGTTGTCCCGACCGACACCGGCCACGCAGACCAGACGCGCATCACCGAGTGCGAAACAATCGCCGCGGCGCGTGCCCCGGGGCGTCAGGCTGCGGCATTCTTCCGGCAAGGCGACGATGAGGCCGGCGACCGCGGCATTCACGCGCAGCCGTTGCGCTCTTTGCGGTAGCGCGCCAGTGCCCAGAGCGGGAAATACTTGCTGTAGCCGTGGTACTTCAAATAGAAGACACGCGGGAACCCCGGCGCCGTGAACGCGTCGTCGTGCCAGAACCCATCGGCGCGCTGTGTCGCCTGCAGGTACTGCGCACCGTTGCGCACTGCGGCCGAGCGCCCTTCGCCGGCCGCCATCAGCGCGAGCAGCGCCCAGGCGGTCTGGAACGAGGTGCTCTCGTGCGCCTGACCCGCCGTCTCGGGATGCAGGTAGGTGTCGTTGTCCTCGCCCCAGCCGCCGTCGGGCCGCTGCACGCGCTTCAACCAGCCGACCGCGCGCTGCACGGCAGGGTCGCGGGAAGGAACGCCGGCGATTTCGAACGCCGCCAGCACCGACCACGTGCCGTAGATGTAGTTGGTGCCCCAGCGCCCGAACCACGCGCCCGACGGTTCCTGCTCCGATCGCAGATATGTCATGCACGCCTCGAGCGCCAATCGATGATCGGCATTCGTCCTCGCGCTGGAGGCGAGCACGGCCAGGCAGCGCGCGCTCACGTCCGCGGTGGGGGGATCGAGCAGTGCGCCATGGTCGGCGAACGGAATCTCGTTCAGGTAGTAATGCGTGTTGTCGACGTCGAACGCGCCGAAGCCGCCATTCGCCGATTGCATGCCGCGAATCCATTCGATCGCGCGTGCCATCGACTCGGCATGCTCGGGTCGGCCCGCCGCCTCCATCGCCCAGGCGACCATGCTGGT
>JAEUMX010000055.1 GCA_016791285.1 Burkholderiales bacterium | reverse complement strand
TATATCCACAAGGAGCAGTCGCTCGATGACGTGTCGCGCCGCTATCCGGCTGATCACTACGTGCTGGTGGACGACAAGCTGCGCATCCTCACCGCGGTCAAAGAGGTGTGGGGCGAACGCGTGACCACGGTCTTTCCGCGCCAGGGCCAGTTCGCGCGCGAGCAGGTGATCGCCCGCTACCCTGCCGCGGACCTGACGGTCGACCGCATCGGCGACCTGCTCGACCTCGACCTGCCCGCCTTCACTGCGGGCCGTCCCATCCCTCGACCCGCGGAGGTGACGCGATGAATGCTACGCAACGACTGCACGACGCCGGCCAGAGCCTCTGGCTCGACAACATCACGCGCGATCTGCTTACCACCGGCACGCTCGCGCGCTATATCGACCAGCTGTCGGTGACGGGACTGACCTCGAATCCGACGATCTTCGACCATGCGGTCAAGGGCAGCGCGTCCTACGACGCCGCGATCCGCACGGAGCTTGCCGCCGGCAAGTCCGGCGAGGCGCTCTTCTTCGACCTCGCGCTCGCCGACATCACGGCGGCCGCCGATCTCTTCCGGCCGGTCCACGAGCGCACCGCGGGGGTCGATGGGTGGGTGTCGCTGGAAGTGTCGCCACTGCTGGCGTACGACACCAAGACCACGCTCGCGGAAGCCAGGGACCTGCACGCGCGCGCCGGAAGGCACAATGTCTACATCAAGATCCCTGGCACGCCGGAGGGGCTACCGGCGATCGAGGAGGCGACCTTTGCCGGCGTTCCGATCAACGTGACGCTCCTCTTCTCACGCGAGCAGTACCTCGCGGCCGCGGAAGCCTACCTGCGCGGCATCGAGCGGCGCATCGCGGCCGGGCTGAGCCCCGACGTGCCCTCGGTGGCGTCGCTCTTCGTCAGCCGCTGGGACGTGGCAGTGGCGAGCAAGGTGCCGGCGCAGCTCGTCAACCGGCTCGGCATCGCCATCGCCAAGCGCACCTACAAGGCGTACTGCGACCTGGTCGCCTCGCCGCGCTATCAGCGCGTGATGAACGCGGGCGGCCGGCCGCAGCGGCTGCTCATGGCGAGCACGGGGACGAAGGACCCGAAGGCCTCCGACATCCTGTACGTGAAGGCGCTGGCGGCCCCTTTCACCGTCAATACCATGCCCGAGGGCACGCTCAAGGCCTTCGCCGACCACGGCGAGGTCGGCGCGCTGCTCACGGCCGATGGCGGCGATTGCGAAGAGGTGCTGGCGGCATTCGCGCAGGCCGGCATCGACGTCGACGCGCTCGCGGCAAAGCTGCAGCAGGAAGGCGCGGCCTCGTTCGTGAAGTCGTGGAACGACATGATGGCCGTGATCGCCTCCAAGTGCGCGGCGCTCCAGAAGGTCGGCTAGGCGCGACCGGGCTCTCGAAGATGAACGTGCTGGCGATAGACATCGGGGGAACCCATGTCAAGATTCTCGCTACCGGACAGACCGAACGCCGCGAGTTTCCATCCGGACCCGAGTTGACCCCCGCGGCCATGGTCGCCAGCGTCAAGGCGCTCGCGCAAGGGTGGTCGTACGAAGTGGTCGCGATGGGCTATCCGGGCCCGGTGCTGCACGATCGGCCCGTCGCGGAGCCGCATAACCTCGCGCCGGGCTGGGTCGGCTTCGACTACGCGGGTGCGTTCGGTTGCCCCGTGAAGATCGTGAACGATGCGGCGATGCAGGCGCTCGGCAGCTACAACGGCGGCAAGATGCTGTTCCTGGGGCTGGGTACCGGCCTTGGCTCGACCATGATCGTGGACGGCCTCGTCGAGCCGATGGAGCTCGCGCATCTGCCCTACCGCAAGGCGACGTACGAGGATTACGTGGGGCTGCGCGGCCTGATCAAGCGCGGCAAGAAGAAATGGCGCGAGTCCGTCGCCGACGTAGTGGCGCTGCTCAAGGGTGCTCTCCAGCCGGACGACATCGTGCTCGGCGGCGGCAATGCGAAGGAACTGAAGAAACTGCCCCCCGGCTGCCGGGCGGGTGACAACGCGAATGCCTTCATCGGCGGCTTCCGGCTGTGGGAAGGTGCCCGAGCCCGCAGACGCGCCAAGCCGGCGCAGGCACGCGCAAAGAAAACCGATCAAGGGAGCCCGACATGAGCACTGCCCACCCGACACTCACCGCGCTGCCGGCCTGGAAGGCGCTATCGGCGCATGCCGCGCAGATGCGCTCGCTGCACCTGCGCCAGCTCTTCGCCGACGATCCCAAGCGCGGCGAGCGACTCAAGCTGGAGGCGCTCGGCATCTATCTCGACTACTCCAAGCATCGCATCACCGATGAGACGATCGCGCTGCTGGTGCAGCTTGCGGAGGAGGCGGGCCTGCGCTCGCGCATCGATGCCATGTTCCGCGGCGAGAAGATCAACGTCTCGGAGGAGCGTGCGGTGCTGCACGTGGCGCTGCGCGCACCGCGCGACGCGTCGATCGTGGTCGACGGCGAGAATGTGGTGCCGCACGTGCACGACGTGCTCGACAAGATGACCGGCTTCGCGAACCGCGTGCGCGACGGCGCGTGGCAGGGCCACACCGGCAAGCGCATCCGCAACGTGGTCAACATCGGCATCGGCGGCTCCGACCTGGGTCCGGTGATGGCGTACGAGGCGCTCCGACACTACAGCGCGCGCGAACTGACGTTCCGCTTCGTGTCCAACGTCGACGGCACCGACTTTGCCGAAGCGGTGCACGATCTCGACGCGACGGAGACGCTTTTCATCGTCTCGTCGAAGACCTTCACGACGCTGGAGACCATGACCAACGCCCACACTGCGCGCGCCTGGGCGCTCGAGCGTCTGGGCGGCGACGCCAAGGCGATCGCAAAGCACTTCGTCGCGGTGTCGACCAATGCGGAAGAGGTGTCGAAGTTCGGTATCGACACCGCCAACATGTTCGGCTTCTGGGACTGGGTCGGCGGCCGCTACTCGATGGATTCCGCGATTGGGCTGTCGACCATGCTCGCGGTCGGCCCCGAGAACTTCCGCGCCCTGCTCGCCGGCTTCCACGAGTTGGACGAGCACTTCCGCACCGCGCCCTTCGCGCACAACCTGCCGGTGCTGATGGGCTTGCTCGTGCTCTGGTACAACAACTTCTTCGGCGCGCAGACGGTGGCAGTGCTGCCTTACGAGCAGTACCTGAAGCGCTTCCCCGCCTACCTGCAGCAGCTCACGATGGAGAGCAACGGCAAGCGCGTGACCATCGACGGCACCGCGGTCGACTACGACACCGGCCCCATCTACTGGGGCGAGCCAGGGACCAACGGCCAGCACTCGTTCTACCAGTTGATCCACCAGGGCACGCACCTCATCCCGTGCGATTTCATCGGCTTCGGCCAGACGCTCAATCCGCTCGGACAGCACCACGACTTCCTGATCTCGAACGTGTTCGCGCAGGGCGAGGCGCTCGCATTCGGCAAGACGCCCGAAGAAGTGAAGGCGGAAGGTTCGCCCGAGTGGCTCGTGCCGCATCGCACGTTCGAAGGCAACCGGCCGTCGAGCACGCTGCTGCTCGAGCGCCTCACCCCGGCCGCGCTCGGCAAGCTGGTCGCGCTCTACGAGCACAGCGTCTTTACCCAGGGTGCGATCTGGCACATCAATCCGTTCGACCAGTGGGGGGTGGAACTCGGCAAGGTGCTGGCAAAGCGCATCATCCCGGAACTGTCTGGCGCCGAGGCGGAACTGCGCCACGACAGTTCCACCAACGCGCTGATCCGGCGCTATCGGAAGCTCAAGGGCGGTTGATCCCGCGCATCACGCATCGCCGCCTCATCACAAGGAGCGAGAATGCAACTCGGAATGATCGGACTCGGCCGCATGGGCGCCAACATGGTGCGGCGGCTCATCCGCAACGGCCACGATTGCGTCGTCTTCGACATGTCGGCGGCTGCGGTGCAGGAACTCGTCAAGGAGAAGGCTACGGGAGCGGAATCGCTCGCGGACTTCGTCGCCAAGCTCGCGAAGCCGCGCGCCGTGTGGCTGATGGTGCCCGCGGCAGTGGTCGACAAGACCATCGCCGACCTGCTCGCGCATCTCGACCAGGGCGATATCCTGATCGACGGCGGCAACTCCTACTACGTCGATGACATCCGGCGCGCGAAAGAGCTCGCGCCGCGGGGCGTGCACTACGTCGACGTCGGCACGAGCGGCGGCGTCTGGGGCCTCGAGCGCGGCTACTGCATGATGATCGGCGGTGAGCCCGAGGTGGTGCGGCACCTCGACCCCGTCTTCGCGACGCTTGCCCCCGGCATCGGCACGATCGAGCGCACGCCGGGGCGCGAGAAGGCCGAGGGCACGTCGGAACAGGGTTATCTGCACTGCGGTGCGAACGGCGCCGGCCATTTCGTGAAGATGGTGCACAATGGCATCGAGTACGGCATCATGGCGGCCTACGCCGAAGGGTTGAACGTTCTGCACGGGGCCAATGCCGGCAAGCGCCAGCGCGAGGTCGACGCGGAGACCACACCGCTGCGCGACCCCGAGCATTATCAGTACGATCTCAATCTTGCCGACATCGCCGAGGTATGGCGGCGCGGCAGCGTGATCGCCTCGTGGCTGCTCGATCTCACCGCCAGTGCGCTCATCGAGGATCCGCGGCTCTCGAAGTTCGCCGGGCGCGTCTCGGATTCGGGGGAAGGGCGCTGGACCATCAAGGCAGGCATCGACGAGAGCGTGCCGACGCCGGTCCTCACGACCGCGCTCTACGAGCGGTTCAGTTCGCGCGGTGAGGCACAGTTCCAGGACAAGCTGCTCTCGGCCATGCGCTACCAGTTCGGCGGCCACCTCGAGAAGCCAGGCGGCAAGTGACGCGATGAGCAGAGGGGAGCAAGGATGAGCGAAGCCCGTTCCGACGCGCTGGTGTTCTTCGGTGCCACCGGGGATCTCGCGTACAAGAAGATCTTTCCGTCGCTGCAGGCGATGGTGAAGCGCGGCCACCTCGACGTGCCGGTGATCGGCGTCGCAAAGGCGGGCTGGCACCTGGATCAGCTCAAGGCGCGGGCACGCGACAGCCTGGAGAAGCACGGCGGCGGGGTCGATGCGGCAGCATTCGAGAAGCTCTCCGGCCTCCTGCGGTATGTCGATGGCGATTACGCGGATGCCGCGACGTTTCAGGCGATCCAGAAGCAGCTCGGCGGCGCGAGCCACCCGGCGCATTACCTTGCCATTCCGCCGGTGCTGTTCGGACTGGTGGTGGAGCAGCTCGCCAAGTCGGGCTGCACGAGCGGTGCGCGCGTCGTCGTCGAGAAGCCGTTCGGGCGCGACTTCGCTTCGGCGCAGGCGCTCAACGCGATCCTGCTCGGCACGTTCGACGAAGACCACATCTTCCGCATCGACCACTACCTTGGCAAACGGCCGGTGCACAACATGGTCTTCTTCCGCTTCGCGAACGCGTTCCTCGAATCGTTCTGGAACCGCAAGTTCATCCGCAGCGTCCAGATCACGATGGCGGAGAGCTTCGGGGTGCAGGGCAGGGGAGCGTTCTACGACCAGGTCGGCACCATCCGCGACGTGGTGCAGAATCATCTGTTCCAGGTGCTCGCGAACCTCTGCATGGAACCTCCGGCGCGCACCGACAGCGAATCGCAGCGCGACGAAAAGGTGAAGGTGCTGAAGTCGATTCCGCCGATCCAGGCGCAGGATCTGGTGCGCGGCCAGTTTCGCGGCTACCTCTCCGAGCCCGGGGTCGCGGCGGATTCGAAGATCGAAACGTTCGCGGCACTACGGCTCGAGATCGATTCCTGGCGCTGGGCGGGTGTGCCGTTCTACATCCGCGCCGGCAAGTCGCTGCCGGTCACGTGCACCGAGGTGGTGGTGCGGCTGCGGCGCGCGCCGAAGATCTTTCCGCACTGCCCGGGGGCACCGAACTATTTCCGCTTCCGCATCAGCCCCGAGATGAGTCTCGCCATGGGCGTCACCGTGATGGACGCGGCGGATGCCATGGTCGGCCAGCCGGTCGAACTCCTGGCGAGCAATCGCCCCGGGGCCGAGGAGATGGATGCATACGAGCGGGTGCTGGGCGATGCGATGGCGGGGGATCGCACTCTCTTCGCGCGTGAGGACTACGTGGAAGAGGCATGGCGCATCGTCGATCCCGTGCTCAAGGCCGGCACCGAGGTCCACGAGTACGAACCGGGCACCTGGGGACCGGACGCGGTCGGCCAGAATGTCGTGCCGCCCGGGGGCTGGCAGAACCCGGTTGTCTCGGCTTGAGAGAAACCTCCGACAGCGGCAGCGGCCATGAAGATCGAAGTGCTGGAGAGCCCCGGCGAGGTGGCGGAAGAGGCCGCGGCCATCATCGCCACGGACGCCCGGATCGCGGTCGACGCGCGCGGCCGCTTCACGTTCGCGGTGAGCGGCGGTCACACCCCGTGGCTGATGCTGCGCGCGCTGTCCGCAATGGAGGTGCCCTGGCAGCACGTGCACATTTTCCAGGTCGACGAGCGCATCGCGCCGGCGGGCGATCCCGACCGCAACTACACCCACCTGCGCGAGAGCCTGCTCGATCGCGCGCCCCTCGCCGCGACGCAGATCCATGTCATGCCGGTCGAGGCACCCGATCTGCCGGCTGCCGCTGCCCGCTACGCCGCCGTGCTGCGCGAGCTTGCCGGCGCGCCGCCGACGCTCGATCTCGTCCACCTTGGGCTGGGTCCGGACGGCCACACTGCCTCGCTGGTGCCGAACGATCCGGTGCTCGCGGTGAACGACGCGGACGTGGCGCTCACCGGGCCTTACATGGGGCGGCCGCGGATGACGCTGACCTACCCCACCATCAACCGCGCGCGCCGCATTCTGTGGCTCGTGACCGGAGCGGAAAAAGCCGCGATGCTCGGGCGCCTGCGCGATGCGGATGCGTCGATTCCGGCCGGCCGCGTACGCCAGGACGATGCGCTCGTCCTCGCGGATGGGGCAGCGGCGCTCGTTGGTTGATCCGGGATCTGCGTACCGTCCACGAGTGACAACATCATGACGAAGATGGAACGCATGTCCGCCCCTGTGCAGCTCGCGCCTGGGCTGAGCTTCCCGCTCGGATCGAGCCTGTGCGCAGCCGGTGCGAACTTCAGCCTGTATGCGAAGCACGCCACGGCAGTGGAGCTCTGCCTGTTCGATCGCGTGGACGACCGCGCGCCTGCCCGTATCATCGAGCTCGACCCGCACCACCATCGCACCTATCACTATTGGCATGCGTTCGTGCCGCAGGTCGCGGCAGGCCAACTGTACGGGTATCGCGTGCATGGCCCGTTCGCGCCGGAACGCGGCTTGCGCTTCGACCCCGGCAAGCTCCTGCTCGACCCTTACGGTCGGTGTGTCGCCGAACCCGCCGGGCGCAGCCGCGATGCTGCCTGCGCGCCCGGCGACAACGCGGCGACTGCGATCAAGAGCGTGGTCGTCGACCCGTATGCGTACGACTGGGAGGACGATCGCCCACTGCGCCGGCCGTTCGCCAAGACCGTGATCTACGAGATGCACGTGGCGAACCTTACCCGGCATCCGAGCTCGGGCCTGCGGCCCGATCGTCGCGGCACGTATGCCGGCGTGGTCGAGAAGATCCCCTATCTGCAGGATCTGGGCGTAAGCGCGGTCGAACTCATGCCGGTCTTTGCCTTCGACGCGCAGGCCGCACCGCCCGGACGCGTCAACGATTGGGGCTATCAGCCGCTGTCGTTCTTCGCACCCCATCCGGGGTACAGCTCGCGGCCGGATCCGCTCGGCGCGCTCGACGAGTTTCGCGACATGGTGCGCGCTTTGCACCGTGCCGGCATCGAGGTGATCCTCGACGTCGTATACAACCACACGGCCGAAGGCGGCGCGGACGGCCCCACCCTCTGTTTTCGCGGGCTGGCGAACGACACGTACTACATCCTTGACCCCGACCGTGCGACGTACGCCGACTACACCGGGTGCGGCAACACGCTGAACTCGAACCATACCGTGGTGCGCCGCATGATCCTCGACAGCCTGCGGTACTGGGTGAGCGAGATGCACGTCGACGGCTTTCGCTTCGATCTGGCGTCCGCGCTCTCGCGCGACGAAACGGGGCTTCCCATGACATCCCCGCCCATTCTCCTGGACATCGAGTCGGACCCCGCGCTTGCCCACGTCAAGCTCATCGCGGAAGCGTGGGACGCAGCCGGTCTGTACGAGGTCGGCAGCTTTGCCGGAGACAGCTGGAAAGAGTGGAACGGGTGCTTTCGCGACGACGTGCGCGCGTTCCTGAAAGGGGACGACGCTACCGTGCGCGCGCTCGCCTCCCGACTCACCGGCAGCCCGGATGTCTACGCGCGGAACGAGCGCGAGCCGGAGCAGAGCATCAACTTCGTCACCTGCCACGATGGCTTCACGCTCAACGATCTCGTCTCCTACAACGTCAAGCACAACGAAGCGAACGGCGAGGACAACCGCGACGGCGCGAACGATAACCGCAGCTGGAACTGCGGCGTCGAGGGGCCGAGCGACGATCCCGAGGTGGCGCGGCTGCGCAACCGGCAGGTCAAGAATTTCCTCGCGCTGACTCTGCTCGCGGTCGGTACGCCGATGCTCCTGATGGGCGACGAAGTTCGGCGCACGCAGCGCGGGAACAACAACGCCTATTGCCGCGACGGCGAGACCGGATGGTTGGACTGGACGGACCTCGGGCGACATGCGGACATCCACCGTTTCGTGCGCGAGTTGATCGCGCTGCGCACGTACGATCTCTGCAGCGAACGCTCGGACATGACGCTGCGCGAGCTGCTCGGCGCGGACTCAGTGCAGTGGCACGGCGTCAGGCTCGACGCGCCGGACTGGGGTGATGCCTCGCACAGCCTGGCGGCCAGCATCCGCCTGCCGGGAGCGCCGCGCGTGCTGCATCTCATGGTGAATGCATACTGGGAAGCGCTCGACTTCGAGGTCCCGCCGCCCGACGACCGCCACCAGCCGTGGCGCCGATGCATCGACACCTTCCGCGCCGCGCCCGACGACGTCTGCCGCTTGGACCAGGCGTCCGTGACTGCGCTGCCCACGTATCGCCTGGCGCCGCGGTCGCTGGTCCTGCTGGTGGCGCCCGCACGCGAGCATGCCGCGGTCAGTCGACGCAATCCGCCCGGGGGCAAGCCCCGATGACCGACGATGACCGACGCCCGGCGCGATACGCTCGAGATCGTCACCATCTGTACGGTCGACGCACACGAGGTGCATGCCGCGGCGGGAATCCGTACGCACGTGGTCTCTAATTTCTCCACTCGACCCATGCAAGATTTCACCGAAAGGACCCTCGATTCGAATTGCGTCTATGACGGCAAACTTCTCGAGGTGCGAGAGGATCAGGTCAGTCTGCCCGACGGACAGACCGCCACCCGGGAATACGTTCGCCATCCAGGCGCCGTGATCATCCTGCCTATGCTCGACGAACACACGGTGCTGGTCGAACGCCAGTACCGCTATCCGCTGCATCGGCATTTCCTGGAGCTGCCCGCCGGGAAGATCGATGCGGGGGAAGCACACGCGGTCACCGCGCGGCGGGAATTACTCGAGGAGACGGGCTACGAGGCGCTTGAGTGGGCCCATCTTTTCACGGCTTACCCTTGCGTGGGCTACTCGAACGAGCGCCTGGAGTTCTACCTTGCCCGGGACCTGCATCATGTCGGACATCCGGGCGAGAAGGGGGAGTTTCTGGAGACGATCGCGCTGCCGGTGGATCAGGCGTTGGCGCTGATGGAATCGGGGGAGATCACCGAAGCGAAAACCATCATGGGGCTCCTCTGGATCGACCGCTGGCGGTTGCGGTCCCGCAGTTGAGCAGTCAGTTCGATCAGCGCTGTGCGGCGGTCGGCGGGGTCGAGCGCAGCATCAACTCGGGCTCGAGCGGAACCGGTCGCTTGAACAAGAAGCCCTGCCCGTACTGTGTTCCCATGTCCACCAGTGTCCGCAGCACATCCTGGTTTTCGACCCATTCCGCGATGACCTGCTTCTTGAGGCCGCGTGCGACGTCGTTCAGCGCCTTCACGAAGATGCGGCTTGCTTCTTCGGTGGCGAGATCGCGGATGAAGCTGCCATCGATCTTCAAGTAGTCCACGTCGAAGCGCTTCAGGTAGTAGAAAGAGCTGAAGCCGGCGCCGAAGTCGTCGAGTGCGAAGCGGCAACCCATGTCCTTGAGCTGGCGAATGAACGAGAGCGTCACGTCTATCTCCGACATCGCGGCCGTTTCCGTGATCTCGAACACGAGCTGATTGGGGTTTACGCGGCTTTCGGCGAGCATCCGGTGGAAGCGACGGATCCAGTGCTGATCGGAGATGCTCACCCGCGAGAGGTTGACAAAGTAGCGCAGACGCTTGTTGTCCTGGTGGTGTGCTTCCATGTGTCGCAGGAGCTTCTGCACCACGCGCATGTCGATTTCCTGGATCAGGTTCAGCGACTCGGCGAGTTCGATGAAGTGACCCGGTGCGATGATCGAGCCATCGTGCTCCTTGATGCGCACGAGGATCTCGTGATGTACAGGCTGCTGGTCCGAAAGCCGGACCACGGGTTGCCAGAACAGGACCAGACGATCCTCGTCGAGCGCGTCTCTCAACTTCTTCGCCCAATGCACGCGCTTGTGCGTACTGCGGATGTTGTTTGCGTCCTGGTCGGACAGGACGAAGCGGTTGCGGCCGTGATCCTTCGCCTGGTAGAGCGCAATGTCGACGTTCGACAGCAGGCCTACCAGGTCGCCCCCGTGAAAGGGGTACAGGCCGATGCCGATGGAGACTGTGAGGTTCGAGACCTTGGATTGGCCGGGTGGGTGGAAGCGATAGTGTCGAATGCCCTCGAGCGCCTTCTCTGCGACCGTGATGGCTTCCTTGCGCAGGGCGCCGGGAAGGTGGATCGCGAACTCATCCCCGCCGATCCGGTAGAGCTGGCTGTCGTGGCCCCGCAAGAGCTCTCTCAGCACGCCGCTCACGCCGACGATCAACTGATCTCCGGACTTGTGGCCGAAGTTGTCGTTGACATACTTGAAATGATCGATGTCGAGGAAGAGCACACCGCCTACCTTGCCTTCTTCGATCGCGGACTCGACCGTTTTCTGCAGAGCAACCCGGTTCGGGAGATCGGTCAGTGCGTCGTGCAGGGCGAGGTGCTCGATCCTCAGGGTGGCGTTGTGCTGCTCGGTGATGTCGCGTGCTGTACCACGGATCCCGAGTACGGTGCCGCGCTCATCGCGAATGATGCGGGCGTTGATGCCGATCCAACGGTCGAGTCCGTCCGCCGTGACAAGATGACTCACGTAGTTGCGGACCTCGCCGTCCCGCTTGAGCGTGGCGAAGAACCGCCGATTGGAGATGTGAGACGGGCGTGCCTCGAAATCGAAGAAGCAGCGGCCTAGAAGTTCGTTGCTCGAAAGACCGAAGATGTCCTTCGATGCGATGTTGAGATAAGTGAAACGTCCGTGGGAATCGGTAGTCCAGATGAGATCGTGGGTGGTCTCGACGAGATCGCGGTATCGCTGCTCGCTTTCGAGAAGCAGGCGGATGATGCGTCGTTTCTCGTCCAAGGAGCGGCGAACGGTTTCGAGCTCTTCATTGCTCGATGCCTGCAGCGTGCCCGCGGAGGAGGCGATCAGCCGATCGACGAGTTCCTTCGAATAGCGGCGATGCCCGCCCTCTGTCCGGCGGGCAACCAGTACGCCCTGATCGTCCCAGCGGCGGAGCTTTTGGATGGGGATCCCGAGCTTTTCAGCGACGTCTTGAATGCTGTACTCGAGGATCTCGATTGACCGGCGTCGCGCCCTCGGCGCAGACTCCTGGTGATCTTCCATCAAGCCCCCTTTCGTGTTAGTGAACCTCGCGTGATTCGCCGAGACCGTTCTGGCGAGATACCAGACGATGCATCAGCTTGAGGTCCCGAAGATTGAGTCGCAGAGCGCAGTCCACCCAGATCTCCACGACATCCATCAATTCAGCAAAGTCTATTCCATGGACACGCCGCCGGGCCGCGGCGAGGCCAAAATGACCCACCTTGGTGCGTTGCCGGGAGGCGATGAAGGAGGATACACCGACTTCGCCCTCGCCGTCTTCCACTACCATGTCGACCACGCCCATGGCGTGCATTTCATCGGCGGAGTAGAGGCGGCCGCTGGTGATCAGTTGTTCGGCAAGCTTTTGCCCCACTTTGCGATCGAGGAACGAGTAGGCGCCCATCCCCGGAAACAGGTTGAACAGTATCTCGGGAAAGCCGAACCGCGAACTCTTCTCCGCAATGATCACATCGCTCGACAGGGCTGCTTCGAAGCCTCCTCCCAGGCACTCTCCCTGTACCAGCGAGATCGTGGTCGCGGCCAGATCGTGCGACACGTAGTTGCGGTAGAGAACATCGACGCAGGCGCGGCCGTAGTACAGGAGTCCGGCGCGGTCCTGCTTGCCGATCAGCATTTTGAAGAGATCGAGATCGCCACCGAGGTTGAAGACACCGGGTATGTCGGATGCAAGAACGACATAGTTGATTGCGTGCTCCTCGGTCCCGACCGCGATCTTGCCGGCGCTTGCTGCCAGAAACTCATAGTAGGCGCGGATGTCCGCCAGCAGTCGCGGATTGAAGCACGGGCGCGGCGACGGATTCCAACGCGACCAGACTGCCGCTTGATCCTTGCGGAACGACGCGCGCAGTTGATTCGAGAACGAGTACTCGACTCCGTTTTCGGTGTGGTGGCCGGCAACCTGCTCAGGGATCAAAAGCGCGGGCGGGACGATCATGTTCATTTGTGTTCTCCTGGGTGGTCGCGTTAAAGTGACGGGTTGGTGACAAACGTGGCGAATCCTCGTCAAGCGTATTTAATGCCAGGCAAATCGAGAAAATCAAATCTAACGTTTTGTTAGATTTTGAGTTTTTTCACCGAAATGCGGGCTTGGCGGGGGTGATGGGAAACGTGAGACTCGCGCTTAACTGCGGGACTTTGTCTCGGCTCCCCACGCGACGCGTTGGTCTCGTGTCAACTACCGTTCAACCTGTTGACATGACCGTTCGTTCCCGATAGAAGGTGGTTTGGCCACTGATTCGCATCTGGGTGTCCCTCGTGGTTCCGTTCGTGCGCTCCCTGCTTCGCCTCCTCCTTCGCAGCCGCCTCCGGGTGCGGGTGAGTCATGCGCTCGGGCCGCTCCCGGAACGCCTCCTCGTCGCGTCCAATCATCAGTCATGGCTCGATGCACCTCTCCTTCTGAGCCGGTTGCCGTTTCCAATGCTGGTCGTCGTGTCGCCTGCGGAGTATCGCGGGCCCCTGCGGTGGATCCTCAGGTTCTTTCCGCATGTCGTGATCGACCAGACCGAGGCGCTCTCGGTGAAACGCCTCGCACGACTCATCGAAAAGGGCACGCCGGTTCTAGTCTTTCCCGAGGGCCGCTCCACCCGCACCGGCGGTTTGATGAAGCTCTACGACACGGCAGCCCTGGCAGCGGTAAAGACCGGCGCGGCCATCCTTCCCGTCAGCATCGAAGGCCTGGCGACGAGCCGCTTCGGTGAAGCGGTCGGCCGCGGGCAGGAGAAGGGGCGACCCGAGGTGAGGGTGACGGTGGGGCGACTCGAGCGCTTGCCGATTGCGCTCGACCGCTCGCTCAAGCTGCGGCGACGCCAGGCCGCTGCTCACATGCAGCGGATATTGCAGGGCACGGCCGTATCCGCGCTCCCGGCGCGAACCCTGTTCGAAGCGTTCCTTTCCGCTGCCGACCGGTGTGGTCGCGCTGTCCCCATTCTCGAGGAGAGCCAGGGTCCGCCGAAGACTTACGGTGATCTCGTCAAGGCGAGCCTGGCGCTCGGGCGCCTGGTCGCGGGCATTACTCGGGAGCGCGAGACCGTAGGCGTCCTCATGCCCAACGCTGCGACCACGGTGTGCCTGCTGCTCGGGCTGAGCGCGATCGGTCGCGTGCCGGCGATGCTCAACTTCACGTCCGGGCGCGCGGGGGTGCAGGCCTCGTGTCGCGCGGCCCGGGTGCGGCTCGTGATCACCTCGCGGCGGTTCCTCGACGCGCTGCAGGAACAGGGGATTCAACTCGAACTGGACCAGGTGCAGGTCGTCTACCTCGAGGACCTGAAGGCTCGGTTCGGGTTCGTCGACAAGGTGTGGTTGGTCGCGCGGGCGCTGCGAAATCCGCGTCGCGTGCTCGCCGATCAGGATCCCGCGGCCCCGGCGGTGATTCTGTTTACCTCGGGCTCGGAGGGCACTCCGAAGGGCGTGGTGCTCTCGCACGCGGCGATTCTCTCGAACATCGCCCAGATGCGGGCAGTGATCGATTTCACACCGGCGGACAAGTTTCTCAATGCGCTGCCGATGTATCATTCATACAGCCTGACCGCGTGCACGCTGATGCCACTCGTATCGGGCACGAAGGTCCTGCTCTATCCAACGCCGCTGCATTACCACGTCATTCCGGAGATCGCGTACACTAGGGCCTGCACCTTCCTCTTCGGCACCAGCACGTTCCTCGGTCACTACGCGCGCAACGCCCATCCCTACGATTTTCATCGTGTCCGTGTCGTGGTCTCGGGCGCGGAGAAGCTGGACGAGCATGTGGCGGATGTCTGGCTGCGCAAGTTCGGGCTGCGAATCACCGAGGGCTACGGCACCACGGAGTGCTCGCCCGTGCTCGCGCTGAACGCGCCGCTCGCTTACAAGCCCTGCACCGTCGGCCGGCTGCTGCCGAACATCGAGCATCGGATCGTGTCCGTGCCGAGCATCGCCAAGGGCGGCGAGCTGCACGTGCGAGGCCCGAACGTCATGCTCGGCTACCTGTTCCCGGAGGATCCGGGGGTGCTCAAACCGCCACGCTCGGAGTTGGGTGAGGGCTGGTACGCGACCGGCGATGTAGTCGAGATGGACGAGGATGGCTTCATCTGCGTACGCGGTCGGGTGAAGCGTTTCGCCAAGGTGGCGGGAGAGATGGTCTCACTCGAAGCGGTCGAGCGCATCGCACGCCATGCGTCGCCGGATCACCAACACGCGGCGACGGTGCTGATCGTGAGCGAGCTCGGCGAGAGCACCGCGCTCTTCACTACCGACCCGCAGCTCAATCGAATCGCGCTGCTCCAGGCCGCGCGCAAGCTCGGCGGTCACGAGCTCGCCGTGGCGCGCAACATCGTCCCAGTGGAGAAGCTCCCGCTGCTGGGCAGCGGCAAGGTCGACTATGTCGCCCTGCAAACCCTCGTCGCCGGACTCGATCCTTCCAGCATCGAGCGGTATGATCCTGGTATCGTGGTGTCGCTGCGCCCCTCGGGGACGATCAGAAGTCGCGGTAGCTAAAGGCGTCAAGGCGGGTCGACCGCCGCGTTGAGCTTTTTTTGGGACTGCATGACGACCGATCCATCGTCTGAATGGAAAGCGGTGTGGTTCCATGCGGGCGAGGGACTGATAAAGGAGGATTACCATGTCCGTCTCCTCGGATCGCCCCCCTTCCTTTCGAGTCGGCAGTACTTTCGACGACATACTCATCGCGCGGTTGTTCCGACGCTCGGTCCTGAGAGGATCGCTGGGTCTCGCGGCGATGTCCCTCTTCGGCGGCTGTCAGTCCATGCGCGATGCGCTCGAGAACGGCACGGGGCCGAAGCTCGGCTTTTCGCCGATCCCGGCTTCGAAGGCGGACGCGGTGGCGGTCGCTCCCGAATACACCTGGCAGGTCGTGAACGCCTGGGGCGATCCGATCATGCTCGGCGCGCCCGAATTTCTTGGCGACGCCAGTCAGTCGGCGACGGAGCAGGCGAAGCAGGCGGGCATGTTCCACGATGGCATGCACTATTTCCCGCTGCCCAAGGCGTCGAGTTCCTCGACCCACGGGCTGATCGCGATCAACTATGAGTACACGGACGACAATCTTCTCAGCCCGGACGGCATGACGACCTGGACCGGCGAGAAGGTGCAGAAATCCAAGAATGCACACGGGCTCGGCGTCTTCGAGATCCAGTTCGACGGACGAAATGGAGCACGGCGCGTGGCAAGGGCAAGCCCATCGGTGGCAAGGAAATCGTCGGCGCCGACGCCGCGAACCCGCGCGGGCCCAATCTGATGGGGCATATCGTGCGATGGCGTGAGGCCGGCGGCGATCTGACCGCTACCCGGTTCGAGTGGGACGTATTCCTGCAGGCGGGGGATCCGCAGAGCAGCGATCCACTCAAACGGGGCGACGTGAAGGGCGGTGTTGCTTTCGCACAGCCCGACGGACTGTACTGCGACCGGCGCGGTGTGCTCTGGATTCAGACCGATTCGTCGGCCCAGCTGATGGCGAGCAAGGACTGGTCGAACATCGGCAACAACCAGATGCTCGCCGCGGATCCCGAAACGGGGGAGGTGCGGCGCTTCCTGACTGGGCCGGTCGGCTGCGAGATCACGGGTACGATCATCACGCCCGACATGCGCACGATGTTCGTCAACATCCAGCATCCGGGTGAGGCGCCGCTACCCCATCCCGGGCGCAACGATCCGAAGAAGCCGCAGGCCATCAGCACCTGACCCGACGGGCCCAAGGGCGGTCGGCCCCGCTCCGCCACCATCGCCATTCGACGCCGCGACGGCGGCATCATCGGCACCTGAGGCGCGAGCGCCGCGGCGGCTCCGGGCCGGTGCCGCCGATCAGGGCTTGTACGAGATGCGGTAGATGACACCCGCCTGGTCGTCGGAGACGAGCAGCGCGCCGTCCGGCATCACCAGCACGTCCACCGGACGACCCCAGCTCTCCTCGCCCTGCAGCCAGCCTGCCGCGAAGACCTGCTGTTTGACGGCCTTCCTGTTGCCGACGTCCACCGCGACCACGCGGTAGCCGACCTTCTTCGAGCGGTTCCAGGATCCGTGCTCGGCGACGAAGATCCGGTTCGCGTAGTCCGGCGGAAACATCTTGCCGGTGTAGAAGCGCATGCCGAGCGGGGCGACGTGTGCGCCCAGCTTGGCGACCGGGGGGGTGAACTCGCGACACCTCCGCTCGGCACCGAACTGCGGGTCCGCCACCGTGCCTTCATGGCAGTAGGGAAAGCCGAAGTGCAGGCCCGCCTTCGGCGCGTGGTTGAGTTCGCACGAGGGCGAGTCGTCGCCGAGCCAGTCTCGTCCGTTGTCGGTGAACCATAGCGTCCGGTCCTGCGGGTTCCAGTCGAAACCGAGCGAGTTGCGCACACCCCTGGCGAAGACCTCGAGACCGCTGCCGTCTTGCTTCATGCGCATGATGTTCGCGTAGCGCTTCGGGTCCGGCGCGCAGATGTTGCACGGGGCACCCACCTGCACGTAGAGCCAGCCATCCGGCCCGAACGCAATGAACTTCCAGCCGTGGTGCGTCTCGCGCGGCAACGCGTCGCTGATCACCACCGGCTTGTGTCCACCCGACGGGACCTGTGCGACGTCGTCGAAGCGCAGGATGCGGTGGATCTCCGCGACATAGAGACTGCCGTCGCGGAAGGCGACACCGTTCGGAGAATTGAGTCCCTCTGCCACCGTGCGCACTTCGTCCGCCTTGCCGTCCTGGTCCTGGTCGATCACCGCGTAGACCTTGCCCGCGCCGAGCGTCCCGACGTAGACGGTGCCGTTCGCGCCGAGCGTGAGCGACCGCGCGCCGGGAACGTTGTCGGCATAAACCGCGATCTCGAAACCAGGCGGCAGCTCGATCTTGTCCAGAGGCAGGGGGCGGGCAAAAACGCACGGCGCGGCAATGACCACGCTCGCGAGAGCAGTGAACCACAGAGCCTTGATCGCAGAGTGCATGAGTGCTCGCTACAGTCGACGAAGAGAAGCGTCTACCATACACCCCGTGACGCATCGAATCGATCGGCAGGACGAATTGATCATTGCCCAGATCTCGGACCTCCATGTCACCACGCCGGGCCGCGCCTGCATGGATCGCGTCGACACCGCCGGACTGCTGCGCGCATGCGTGACGCGGCTCGTCGAGCTCGACCCGGCACCGCGGTTCGTGATCGCGAGCGGCGACCTCGTGGACCTCGCGACGCCGGAGGAGTACGCCCACCTGCGCGCGCTGCTCGCACCGCTTGCCATGCCGATCTACGTCATCCCCGGGAATCACGACGACCGCGAGCACCTGCGCGCGGCGTTCGGCGATGAGACTGGGTTGCCGCGGTCCGGGTTCCTGCACTACGTGGTCGATGCCGGTCCGCTGCGCCTCGTCTTCCTCGACACGCTGGTCCCGGGCCAGGATGGCGGTGCGCTGTGCCACGCGCGGCTGCGCTGGCTCGCGGACCGGCTGGCGGAGGCGCCCGACCGACCGACCGTTCTCGTCATGCATCACCCGCCGTTTCTGACCGGGGTCGCGAATCTCGACGATATGGGGCTCGCGGGATCCGCAGAGCTCGCTTGCCTCCTCGCGCGCTTTCCGCAGGTCGAGCGCATTCTCTGCGGTCATCTGCACCGCTCGATCCAGGTGCGCTGGCACGGCGTGCTCGCCTCCGTCTGTCCGAGCACGGCGCACCAGGTCGCGCTCGACCTGCGACCGGGCGAGGCGCTCTGCTATACCATGGAGCCGCCGGGGTTCCAGCTGCACACCTGGACGACCGAGACCGGTCTCATCAGTCACACGCTCGTCACCGGCCGTTTCCCTGGCCCCTACCCCTTCTAGCAACTGTGGAGTTTGTCGAGCTGATTGCAGTCCTGCTGGCCTGCGCCGTCGCGCTGGGCTGGCTCGCGCGCAAGCTCGGCGTGCCGTACCCCATCGCGCTGGTGTTGGGCGGCGCCGCGCTCGGATTCCTGCCGTTCGGACCGAAGGTCGAGCTCGATCCGAACCTCGTGCTCGTGACCATCCTGCCGCCGGTCCTGTACGTCGCGGCACTGCGCGCGTCCTGGCGCGATTTCAAGCGCAACATCCGGCCGATCACGCTGCTCGCGGTGCCGCTCGTGATCGTCACTACGGTGGCCGTCGCCGGGGTCGTGCGGGTGCTCGTCCCCGACATGCCCTGGGCCGTCGCGTTCTCGCTTGGTGCGATCGTATCGCCCCCCGACGCGGTGGCCGCGACCGCGGTGTTGAGTCGCCTGCGGATGTCCAGTCGTGTCGTAATCATCCTGGAGGGCGAGAGCCTGGTCAACGACGCAACCGGCCTCGTGCTCTACAAGTTCGCGGTGGCCGCGGCGCTGACCGGCGTCTTCTCCCTCCCGGACGCCACCGTGCAGTTCTTCGTGGTGGCGATTGGCGGTGTCCTCCTCGGCCTGCTGCTCGGCCGGCTCTTCGTACTGATCCACGCGTGGCAACACGATCCTCTGATCGAGATCCTGCTCTCGCTGCTGCTGCCCTACGTGGCCTACCTGGGGGGAGAGGCCATGCACGTCTCCGGCGTGCTGACGGTCGTCGCGGCGGGCCTGATGCGGGCCCGCTATGCGCCCGAAATGTTCACGGCGGAGAGCCGAATCCAGGTTCAAGCGGTCTGGAGCACCATCGAGTTCCTCATGAACTGCCTGGCTTTCATCCTCATCGGACTGGAGTTGAATGCCATCGTGGACGACATCCAGGCGGTGCCGAGGCAGCAACTCGTCTGGCTTGCGCTGGCGGTCTGCGTGACCGCGGTGGTGACGCGATTCCTCTGGGTATTTCCGGCGACCTTCATGCCTCGCTTTCTCAACCCCCTGCTGCACGCGCAGGAAGCCTATCCGCCGTGGCGGCCGGTGGTCATCGTGTCCTGGTGCGGGATGCGCGGGATCGTTTCCCTCGCGGCCGCCCTCGCCCTGCCCCTCGTCCTGCCCGACGGCACGGCCTTCCCGCATCGGAGCCTGGTAATCTGCCTCGCCTTCGCGGTGATCCTGTTCACCCTCGTGGTCCAGGGGCTCACCCTGCCGCCGCTGATCCGGCTGCTGCGCCTAGGCGACGACTGGAGCCCCAGGGAAGAGGAACAGCTCGCGCGCGAGGCCATGACGCGAGCCGGGCTGAACGAGGCCGACCGCTTCAGCGAGACGGAGCGCATCCCGGACCACATCCGGGATCCGCTGCGATCCGAGTATGAGATCCGTCTGCGATCCGTCGAGCCGCGCCGGCCGGCTTCGGCCGACGTCGACAATCTCGCCTTCCGACTGCGCAGCGCAGTGGTGCGCGCGGAGCGCCGGGAACTCATCCGGCTGTGGCGCGAGGAGGCGATCGGCGCCGAAGTGCTGCAGTCGCTGCAACGCGAACTCGACTACGAGGAGGCGCGGCTCAACGGCAGAGGCGCCGGTTCTTGAAAAATCGCCTGGGCGCCCCAAGTTGCAGGCATTCGTTCAGTCAGGGAGCTTTGCCCACCGTGGAGACCACCATCGCCACCAAGGAAACGCTCGGCTTTCAGGCCGAGGTCAAGCAGCTGCTCAACCTCATGATCCACTCCTTGTACAGCAACAAGGAGATCTTCCTGAGAGAGCTCATTTCCAATGCATCCGACGCCTGCGACAAGCTGCGTTTCGAAGCGCTTTCCGATCCGAGCCTGTTCGAGGGCGATTCCGATCTCAGGATCCGCGTGAGCTTCGACAAGGAGGCGCGCACGCTCACGGTGTCCGACAACGGTATCGGCATGTCGCGCCAGGAGGTCATCGACCACATCGGCACCATCGCCAAGTCCGGCACGCGGGAATTCTTCCGGGCGCTGACCGGGGACCAGGCGCAGGACGCGCGGCTCATCGGCCAGTTCGGGGTGGGGTTCTACTCCTCGTTCATCGTCGCGGACAAGGTCACCGTCGTCACCCGCCGTGCGGGCCTCGGCCACGAGCATGCGGTGCGCTGGGAGTCGGCCGGGGAGGGCGACTATACGATCGAGACGGTGGACCGCGCCGCGCGCGGCACCGACGTGATCCTGCACCTGCGCGAAGGCGAAGACGAGTTTCTCGACGGCTGGCGTCTCAAGTCCATCATCCGCAAGTACTCGGACCACATCCAGGTGCCGATCGCGATGGTGAAGGAGCAGTGGGACGAAGAGAAAAAGGCGGACGTCCTCACCCATGAGACCGAGGTGGTCAACCAGGCCTCCGCCCTCTGGGCGCGCCCCAAGTCCGAGATCACCGACGAGCAGTACGTCGAGTTCTACAAGCACGTGGCCCACGACTTCGAGCCGCCGCTCGCCCATGTCCACGCCAAGGTGGAAGGCAAGCAGGACTATACCCAGCTGCTCTACCTGCCCGCTCACGCGCCGTTCGACCTGTGGGACCGCGAGCACCGCCACGGCATCAAGCTCTACGTGCGCCGCGTCTTCATCATGGACGACGCGGATCAGCTCATGCCGCTGTACCTGCGCTTCGTGCGCGGCGTGATCGACTCGAACGACCTGCCGCTCAACGTCTCCCGCGAGATCCTGCAGCACTCGCGCGACGTCGAGGCGATCCGCGCCGGATCGGTGAAGAAGGTGCTCGGCCTGATCGAGGATCTTGCCGCCAACCAGCCGGACAAGTTCACCACCTTCTGGCGCGAGTTCGGGCGCGCGTTCAAGGAGGGCGTTGGCGAGGATCACGCGAACCGCGAGCGCATCGCGAAGCTCCTGCGCGTGGCCTCCACCCACAACGATACGGACGAGCAGTCGGTGTCGCTCGCCGACTATGTGTCGCGCATGAAGGAGGGGCAAGACAAGATCTACTACATCACCGCCGACAGCTTTGCTGCCGCGAAGAACAGTCCGCACCTCGAGATCTTCCGCAAGAAGGGCATCGAGGTCCTGCTCATGTACGAGCGCGTGGATGAGTGGGTGACAGCCCACCTGCAAGAATTCGAGGGCAAGTCATTGCAGTCGGTCGCGAAGGGCGATCTGGACCTGGGCAAGCTCGCGGACGAAGCGGAGAAGCAGGAGCAGGAACGGGAAGCGGGCGAATTGAAGGGCCTCACCGAGCGCATCGCGAAGACACTGGGCGAGCGGGTGAAGGAGGTGCGCGTGACCTATCGCCTCACGGGTTCGCCCGCGTGCCTGGTGGCGGACCAGTACGGCATGAGCGGCAACCTGGAGCGGCTGCTCAAGGCGGCTGGGCAAAAGGTGCCCGGCACCAAGCCGATCCTCGAGGTCAACCCGCACCACCCGCTGGTCGAACGATTGCAGGGCGAGGCCGCCGGTGCGCGGTTCGACGATCTGGCGAGCGTGCTCTTCGACCAGGCGCTGCTCGCCGAAGGCGGTCAGCTCGATGATCCGGCGTCGTTCGTGCGGCGGCTGAACGAACTCATGCTGGCGATGGCGGCCGGGCCGGTGAGTGATGCGTCGACGACAGACAAGCCCGACTGAAGTACCTGCTCGAGCGAGCCGGCATGCGCACCCTGCTTCTCCTGCTGATGGTGATCGTGTTCGTGCTCGCCTTTCAACACGGCTTCAGGACACCGGACATGGCGGAGCAGGAGCAGGCGTGTGCGCGCAAGTGCGAGGCGGAGGGTTTTCGCAGCTACGAGTTCACCCGCCCCGGTACCGGCGGCCCGCGCGATCAGGTCGTGCGGGAGCCGTGCCGATGCCTGCGCTGAGCGGGCACCTCCCCGACCTGCGCACATCCCGGGATCACTCGCGGGCGAGCCGGTGCCCGCGAATCAGGACCAGCGCGGCGCGCGCTTGTGCAGAAACGCGTCGATGCCTTCCTGCGTCTCGGAGGCGAAAAGGTTGCAGGTGATCTCGTCGGCGGCCAGGGAATACGCGCCCTCGGCGTTCATCTCGACCTGTTCGTAGAAGACGCGCTTGCCATCGGCGATCGCGCCACGTGGCTTGGCCGCGATCTTCTCGGCGAGTGCGCGGACCGCGGCGTCGAGCGCGTCCGGTGCCACCACGTGGTTGACGAGCCCGTGCGCGAGCGCGTCCTGGGCATCCAGCAGATCGCCCGTGAGCAGCATCTCCAGCGCCTTCTTGCGCGGGACGTTGCGGGCGAGGGCCACACCCGGCGTACTGCAGAAAAGGCCGACGTTGATGCCGGAGGCGGCGAAGCGCGCCTCGGTCGAAGCCACCGCGAGATCGCAGGTGCCCACGAGCTGGCAACCCGCGGCGGTGGCGATGCCGTGGACGCGGGCGATCACGGGCTGCGGCAGGGCCATTATTTTCAGCATCACGTCGCCGCAGAGCGCGAACACGGGATGCGCGAGCACGGGGTCGTTGAGGGTCGCGAGCTCTTTCAGGTCATGGCCTGCGCAAAACGCCTTGCCCGCCCCCGCGATGATGACCACCCGTACCGATTCGTCGCCATGGAGCCGTGCCAGCTCGGCCGCCAGCGCCTCGAGCAATGGTCGCGACAGTGCGTTGTACTGCGCCGGGCGATTCAGGGTCAACGTCGTGATGCCCCGATCGTCCTCGCGCAGGAGCAGGGACGCGTCGTCGCGGGCGGCGGAAGGTGTCATTGCGCGAGTCCCTTAAGCGCGCTCAGAACGCCGGCTTGACCTTGGCGTTGTTGAAGCCCTCCACCCCGGACAGAATCTCCTTCTTGGCTTCCTCGGGCCCGTACCAACCCTTGATCTTTACCCACTTGCCGCGCTCGAGATCCTTGTAGTGCTCGAAGAAATGGGTGATCTGGGCGAGCGTCATCTCCGGCAGATCGCGCGGCGTTTCGATCTCGCGATAGGCTGGCCACAGCTTCTCGACCGGCACCGCGAGCAGCTTCGAGTCGTCGCCGGCTTCGTCCTCCATCTTGAGCACGCCGACCGGGCGGCAGCGCACCACCGAACCGGAAATGAGCGGCACCGGCGTGATCACCAGCACATCCACCGGGTCGCCGTCGTCCGAGAGGGTATGCGGGATATAGCCGTAGTTGCAGGGATAGTGCATCGCGGTGGCCATGAAGCGGTCGACGAACATGGCCCCGCTCCCCTTGTCGACTTCGTACTTGACCGGGTCCCCTCGCATCGGAATCTCGATCACGACATTGAAATCGTTGGGCAGGTCGTTGCCGGAAGGGACAAGTCGCAGGCTCATCGCGGGTGGGCTCCGTGGCGGTGTCGGATGGTGCGCATTATAGCCGGGGCGGCGCTTCGGTTGTGGCCTCGCGGCACGACGCGGATAATGCCGGCATCGCCGCGGTGGCGCGGCCGCGGAGGGGAGCGTGAAGCCTTACGATTCCGAGCACTCGGGCAACCGTTACGAGATCCGCCCGCTGCTTTCCTTGACCGGCTCGCGCGCGCCAGCGATCAACCGCACTCTTCCGCAATGAGAACCTTCGGCTACGGGCACGCGGCAGGCAGCGACTGGCGCTCGATCGTCGAACGCTGCGTCGAACAGGCGGCCACCCACGCGCCGGGCGCCAACCTCGGATTCCTGTACGCGGCCGACACGTTTTCCGGTCAGCTCGAACCGATCCTCGACCTGGTGCGGGAGCGCACGGGCGTCCAGCAGTGGGTGGGCAGCGTTGGCATCGGGGTCTGCGCGAGCGGCCAGGAGTATTTGGACGAGCCCGCCATCGCGCTCATGCTGGGCGAGTTCCCCGAAGGTTCCTTCGAGATCCTGCCGACGCTGCGCGGCCCCGAGGGTTTGCCGCCCGAGCCGCTACGGGTCCATGGCGCGCGCGCGAACTTCGCCATCGTCCACGCCGACCCACGCAACGGCCACGCGAGCGCGCTCGTAAACGCCGTCTCGAAAAGGCTCGAAAGTGGTTTTGCGGTGGGCGGGCTCACGAGTTCGCGCCGCGGTTACTACCAGATCGCCAACGTCCCCACCACGGGTGGCGTGTCCGGTGTGCTCTTCAGCGGCGACGTGGTGGTATCGACACGTCTCACGCAGGGCTGCAGCCCGGCCGGGCCCCGCCATACGATCACGGAATGCCAGAAGAACGTGATCGTCACCCTCGACGGCCGGCCCGCCTTCGACGTGCTCTCGGAAGATGTCGGACGCCGCCTCGTGCGCAGTCCGCAGCGGCTCGGCGGGCGCATCTTCGCCGGCTTCCCGGTGCCCGGCTCGGACCGCGACGATTACCTGGTGCGCAATCTGATCGGCGTCGATCCGGAGTCGAAGCTCGTCGCGATCGGCGAGTCGCTGCGCGAAGGCATGCCGATGATGTTCTGCCGGCGCGATGCGGCGAGCGCGGTCGAGGACATGGTGCGGATGCTGGAGAGCATCAAGGATGGGCTCTTCACGCGGCCGCGCGGTGCCGTCTACTACTCGTGTCTCGGCCGCGGCGCGAGCCTGTTCGGTCCGAATTCGGAGGAGCTCACGTTGATCCGGCAGAGCCTGGGGGAAATTCCACTCGTGGGGTTCTTCTGCAACGGCGAGATCTCCCACGATCGCCTGTACGGATACACCGGCGTTCTGACCCTGTTCCTGTGACGACCTGTCAAGGAGGCCGGCGAACTTGAGCGCGCTGTTTTCTCTCCTGAGTCCGATCGACTACGCCGCGCTGCTGTGGTTCTTCGTTGCCTCCTTCGGCTATGTGCGCTTCGCGGCGCGCAAGGCGCAGCGGGCGCCGAGCCTGCTCGGCGCGATGAATCTGTATCGCCGCAAGTGGATGGAACGCATCGTCGAGCGCGAGAACCGGATCGTGGATTCGAGCCTGATCAGCATGCTGTCGAACGTGGCGACGTTTCTCGCATCCACCACTGTCCTCATCCTGGGCGGTCTCGTCGCGCTGCTCGGCACGACCGAGAAGGCGGTCGACGTCATGGCCGAGCTGCCGTTCGCGGTGAAAGGGAGCCACCGCCTGTGGGAGATGAAGATCTTGCTGCTGATCGGCATCTTCGGCTTCGCGTTCTTCAAGTTCACCTGGGCGCTGCGGCAGTTCAACATGCTGGCGATTCTCGTGGGGGCTGCGCCGTCCGCTGGCGGCGACGCGCCGGCGGAGGAGGACTTCATATCGCGCGCCACCGACGTCTCCGTCTACGCCGGCGAGAACTTCAACAACGGACTGCGCACCTACTATTTCGGCCTGGCGGCGCTTGCCTGGTTTCTGCACCCGCTGTTATTTGCGGCGACCACGGCCGGGGTCGTGGGCGTTCTCTATCTGCGCGAGTTCCGCTCGGCGACGCTGGAAACCCTGATCGGCATCCACGGCAAGGGCGACTGGGAATGGCCGCCGCGGCGCATCCTGCCGCCCGAGAATCGACCGTGAAGGGTGCGGTGCAGGCGCAGGTCGAGTGGCCGGACCCGCGCGCGTACGGCGCCGAGAGCCCGGATCATCCGCTCGTGGCGCTTGCTCGCGCCGAACGCGGCACGCGGGGTGCGTTGACGGCGAAATTTCGTGAACTGGCCGCGGTGGGCGACGATGCCGCGATTGCCGCCGCTTTCGCCGCGGCTCCGGACCAGACCGTGCGGCGCTTCCTGCTCGAGGCGTTGAAGGCGGCAATCGACGACCCCGCGCCGGAAGAAGATGGCGGCTTGCTCGCACGCGTGTTCGCGCTGCCCGTCGTGTTCGTAGCCGGCGGTCGCGCCGGTGCGGTGGTGCCCGGTCTCATCCCCGATGCGGCGGCGATCGGCGGCTTGCTGCGCCAGCACGGGGCGCTCGGCCAGACCGAGAACTTCGGCCTCGCCGCGGCGCTGGTGACCGCCGAGACACTCGAGCGTCTGCAACCGAGCGAGCTGTATCGCTGGACGCGCAGCATCGGCGACGCGGACGCGGGACCCCGCGCGCTGTCAGGCACCGACATCCAGATCGACGCCGTCGAAGAGCGCGCCCATCTGCGCTTTCTGGTGGGCGCCGGCGTAGCACCCGCCCAGGGTCTGTCGTTCGTCGAGTCCGGCTCCCGCATCGGTGCGTGGGGCCTTGCCGTCACGCGTGCGCTCGCCGCCCAGCTCGGGCAGCAGGGCCTCACCCTGCTGCCGCTGCCGCGTCCGCCCAAGTCGTTGTTGGTCGCGGCAGCGGCAGGGCGCTTTGCGCTGCAGGAGACCCGCCTGAGTCTCTTTGCGAGCAGCGTGTTGCGGCAACTGCGCGCGTCGGTCGGCGAGCCGGTGGCGGTGCTCTCCGTGCACGCGGGGTGCGATGTGCGGGTGAGTCTGAGCTCGCCCTTCGATGCGAGCGTCCTGCACGGCTTGCGCTGGCCGCTCGGCGTGTTCGACGATCTCACCGAGGTGGCGCATTCGATACGCTCACTGCTAGCCGACTGCCGCGTTCTCGATGTGCGCGTAGTGCCCGGACTGCAGCCCGATCGCGACGCCGCGGGGGCGCTGCGGTTTCTGTCCATTCACGAA
The DNA here is from genome assembly GCA_016791285.1 of Burkholderiales bacterium. Next base: position 21,305 of record JAEUMX010000055.1, on the reverse strand, counting down.
CTCGGACCATCGGACGAGGTCCGGCGTTGATCGCGCCGCGCCGGGGTGGCGGCGCCGCGCAGGGGATCGACGACGATCCGCCGTGCGTGGACTGCGCCGAGGAGTCCGCGCTGCCGCATCTCGAGCTTCATCGCGAACGGCCGCTGCTGGCGGTGCTGGCCGGCATTCAGTTCACGCACATCGTCGACTTCATGATCATGATGCCGCTCGGGCCGCAGTTCATGGCTCTCTTCGGCATCGGGCCGACGCAGTTCAGCCTGCTGGTCGCCTCCTATACGCTGAGCGCCGGCCTGGTCGGCCTGGTCGCCGCGCTCTTCATCGACCGCTTTGATCGGCGCCATGCGCTGCTCGCACTCTACGCCGGCTTCATCGCGGCAACGCTCGCGTGCGGGCTGGCGCCGGGCTACGCGTGGCTGCTGGTTGCGCGTGCCGCCGCAGGGGCGTTTGGCGGAGTGCTCGGTGCGAGCGTCTTCGCCATCGTCGGTGATGTCATTCCGGAGTCGCGACGGGGCGCGGCGATGGGTACGGTGATGTCCGCCTTCTCGCTGGCAGCCGTGGCGGGCGTGCCGATCGGACTCGTCCTGGCGAACGCTTATGGCTGGCGTGCGCCATTCCTGTTCCTGACCGCGGTGAGCCTCGCGATCGCCGTGTTCGTGCCGCGCTACGTTCCCCGCCTCAGTCGGCATGTGCACCACGCCACGGGGCGCAGCGCGGTGGCCCAGGTGACGGAAGTTTTCGGCCATCGCAACCACCTGCGCGCGTTTGCCATGGTGGCGGCGCTCACGCTGAGCGCCTTCTCCGTCATCCCCTTCATCAGCCCCTACATGGTCGCGAACGTCGGGCTCACGCTCGACGACCTGCCGTTCATATATCTGGCGGGAGGTCTGATGACGCTCTTTACGGCGCGCCTCATCGGTCATCTCGCGGACCGGCACGGCAAGCGTCGCGTGTTCGTGGCGACGGCGCTGCTCTCGCTCGTGCCCATCCTGCTCGTGACGCATCTGCCGGCGGCGCCGCTTGCGGCGGCGATCGCGGTCACGACGCTTTTCATGGTGCTGGTGTCGGGCCGCTTCGTGCCGGCCATGGCGATGATCACGGCGAGCGTCGAGCCGCGGTTGCGCGGCAGCTTCATGAGCGTGCATGCATCGGTGCAGCAGTTCGGCTCGTCGGCCGCAGCGCTCGGCGCCGGTCTGGTGATCGGCCGCAGCGCGGACGGTGCGCTGACCCACTACGGCAGCGTCGGCTGGGCCGCGGCGCTGGCGACCATCCTGGCCGTGCTGATCGCGCGCACCCTGCGCGGCGCCGCGCGGACCGCGCCGGGGGCAGTCAAGTGACAGAAGCATGACAGGAACGTTGCCGGCGCGAGGTTGTCCGACGTCCGAAAACGTGCTTCAATTTTCAACGCGAGGCTGGGATCGTCGAACGTGAACTCGACTTGCGCGCACTCCGACCGCGATGAAAAATCAGAATGCCCACACCTTCGATTCGTCCGCTGTCGACGAGGACGTCGCCAGCGCTCCCGCGGCACCGCTGACGGACGACCGCGTCGCAGAGTCGCCTTTCGAGACGCGCGATGGCAAGGTGCACGCCGTCGAGCGCGGACTGCTCCAGCAAATGCTGCGCAAGCTCGCCGACCCGCCGTTTCGCATCGTGCTCTGGGACGGCACGGAGATCGTGAGCGGCGACCGGGCGCCGATCGCGACGCTCTTCGTCCACACACGCAGCGCGTTCTACCGCATGCTGTGGGATCCAAACCTGAATTTCGGTGATGACTACGCGAACGGGGAGATCGACATCGAAGGTGATTTCGTCGGATTTCTCGCGACGCTGTACGCGGCCACCGTCGACATGCCGTTCAGCGCGGCGGGGCTCAAGATCTTCCCGGTGGACAGAAGGCCGCGCCGCAACACCCTGAAGGCATCGCGCGAGCACATCCACCACCATTACGACATCGGCAATGCCTTCTACCGGCTGTGGCTCGATGCCGAAATGCAGTACACCTGCGCATATTTTCGCGACGCCGAGGCCACCCTCGAGGCAGCGCAGATGGCCAAGCTCGATCACGTCTGCCGCAAGCTCAGGCTGACCCCGAACGACACCGTGGTGGAAGCGGGCTGCGGCTGGGGTGGGCTCGCACTGCACATGGCGCGGCATTTCGGCGTCGCCCGCGTGCGCGCCTACAACATCTCGGAGGAGCAGGTACGGTTCGCCCGCGAGCGCGCGCAGCGGGAAGGCCTCGCGGACCGCGTCGAGTACGTCCTCGACGACTACCGCAACATCGATGGCCGCTACGATGTGTTCGTCTCGGTCGGGATGCTCGAGCACGTCGGCGTCGACAACTACCGGGATCTCGGCGAAGTCATCCATCGCTCGCTCGCGCCCGAGGGCCGCGGCCTCATTCACAGTATCGGCCGCAATCGTCCGGGGTATATGCACCCCTGGATCGAGCGACGCATCTTCCCCGGCGCGCATCCGGCTGCCTTGTCGGAGATGATGCAGATCTTCGAGACGCGCCGGCTGTCGGTGCTCGACGTCGAGAACCTGCGCCCGCACTACGCGATCACGCTGCACCACTGGCTCGAGCGGTTCGAGGCGTCGCGCGAGGAAGTACGGAAGATGTATGACGAACGCTTCGTCCGCATGTGGCGACTGTATCTCGCGGGGTCGAAGGCGGCGTTCATCGGCGGCGAGCTCCAGCTCTTTCAGGTGCTGTTCGCGCGGCCGACGGTGAGCGACTGGCCCCTGACGCGCGCCTGGATGTACCGCGATGAAGTGACATGACAGCAGACGCGTCGTGCGAGGTGCTGGTGGTCGGCGGCGGGCCGGGCGGATCGACATGCGCCTGGGCGCTGGCGCGCGCTGGTGTCGACGTGGTCGTCATGGACAAGCGCACCTTTCCGCGCGACAAGGTTTGCGCTGGCTGGATCACACCGGCGGTCGTCGAGTCGCTGCAGCTCGACGTCGAAGCGTATCGCCGCGGCCGCGTGTTCCAGCCCATCACCGGCTTTCGCACCGGGGTGCTCGGCGGGCGGGAGGTCGACACCGACTACTCCGACGCGGTGAGCTTCGGCATCCGGCGTTTCGAGTTCGACGACTATCTGCTGCGCCGCTGCGGCGCGCGGCTCGAGCTGGGCGAGACGCTGCGCACGCTCGAGCGCGCGGGCGGCGGCTGGCTCGTCAACGGGCGCATCCGCGCGCGGATGCTGGTCGGTGCGGGCGGTCATTTCTGTCCGGTGGCGCGGCACCTCGGCGCCGATCTCGGTTCGTCCGAATCGATCATCGCCGCGCAGGAGGTCGAGTTCGCGATGACGCCGGAGCAGGTCCGGAAGTGCGCCGCGCTCGGCGAGCGCCCGGAGCTCTACTTCTGCGCCGATTTCAAGGGCTATGGCTGGTGCTTCCGCAAGGGGCGCTATCTGAACATCGGTCTCGGGCGGGAAGACAATCACCGCCTCGCCGATCACCTGGCCGGCTTTCGCGAGTTCCTGCGACACCGGGGCACCGTCGATTTCGATCTGCCGGCGCGCTGCAGCGGTCACGCGTATCTCCTGTACGGCCATGCACCGCGCGAGCTGGTCGCAGACGCGGCCCTACTCATCGGCGATGCGGCGGGACTGGCGTATACGCAAAGCGGCGAGGGCATCCGGCCCGCGGTGGAATCGGCGCTCATGGCCGCCGAGACCATCCTCGGTGCAGCGGGCGCCTATGGGGTCGAGCGGCTCGCGCCCTATTGCGAGCGGCTCACGGCGCGCTTTGGCCCGCGCCAGTCGTGCAGCGTCGCCAAGTATTTGCCTGGCGGATTCAAGAGCGCGCTGGGCCGCGCGCTGATGGCAAGCAGGTGGTTCACGCGCCGCGTCGTACTCGATGGCTGGTTTCTGCACGCGGGCGTCGCGCCGCTCGCGTCGTCACCGTCGGAGTCGGCGCGCATCGCCTCGGCCGCATAGCGCCCTCGATCGCGAGCCCGGTGGGCGATTGCGCTTCGCTTCCGGCGCTGCCTGTCGGCAGCCGGCGTACGCAATGCCAGGGGGATTCCGCTATCGGTCCGCGACGAGCGCGTGCTGGGCGGTGACGGCAAGGGTTACGAGAACAGGATTCTCGGCACCGCGGTCGTCAGCGTACGTTCGGGCAGGCCGTGGCGACCCGGAGCGGTGCGGGATGGGCAACCTCGGGTGTGTCGTGGGTCGAGTGCGTCGACCGGTTGCGGCCCCCCTGTTTCGACCGATACATGGCCTTGTCGGCCTTGTCGAGCAGCAGCGAGAGATCGACGCCATCGTCCGGATAGCTCGCGACACCGAGGCTGACCGTCGTCGGAACCCGGGTGTCACGGACCGTAAGGCCAATGGCTTCGACCGAGCGGCGGATGCGTTCGGCAACCTCGCGCGCACCCCGGGCGCCGGTGTCCGGCAGCAGCACCATGAACTCGTCGCCGCCGTAGCGCGCGAGCACGTCCGTCGACCGCAACTGCGCCTTGACGCCGGCCACGATCTGCTGCAGCAGGCGATTGCCGGTTTCGTGGCCGAACGTGTCGTTCACGCGCTTGAGGTTGTCGGAGTCGATCATGACGAGGCTCATCGGCCGCGAGTAGCGGATCGCCTGATTGAACGCGCGGTCGGCAATGATGTTGAACGCGCGCAGATTGTAGAGCCCGGTGAGCGGATCGGTCTCGGAGAAGAGCTTCGCCTTGTTGAGGGCGTAATGGATGTCGGCCGACAGCATGGTCGTGATGTAGGCGACGAGCAGCACTGGCGAGAGCTTCGCGGCGAGTTCGACGCCAAAGTTCAGGGAGAGGACCGGGTGGCCGGAGCCGACGGCGGAAAAGAAGATGTAGCAGGCGGTCACCAGGGTCATCTCGAGCAGCGTCGCCACCTTGCCGAGCGCGAGCGCGCTGGCGATGATGGGCAGCAGATAGAGACTCAGGAGCGGGCTGTCAAGCTTGCCCGAGTACCATACCACCCAGGTGATGAACAGGATCATCACGAGGGTCTCGAGTGCCAGCTTCCAGCGCGTCTCGCGCTTGTAGAAGTTGGCGTAGCGGAACGATAGGATGAACGCCGCGAAGAAGAAGAGCGCCATCATGATGGCGGTGCGGCTTTCCTCGCCGAGCGGCTGAATGAACTGGAACGCCAGCACGACGATAAGCATCAGCCAGTCGATCTCTGCGATCGTCCGGGAGAAGCCGCGCAGTTCCTCTTCCAGGGGAAGCAGGCTTTCTTGCTTTAGGATGCTCATGACATTGAAGGGGATGATCGATGGTTCTGATCGGGATCGCCGCGACCCGCCGCGCTGGTGCCGGTTGGGCGCTCGCCGGCAGGGGCTTGCCCCGGTTGCGACTCGACAGGACAATGGCTGGCGCACCGTCGAGCAACAAGCGTGCCGCTGCGCGCGCCAACGCCCCGACGCGGCGGCATGATCGGACTCCTGCAGCGGGTCACGGAGGCACGCGTCACGGTGGACGGGGACAGCATTGCGGCCATCGGCCGCGGGCTGTGTGTTCTGGTGGGTGTCGAGCGCGGCGATGACGAGGGCGTGGCGGAACGGCTGCTCGAGCGCTTGCTGGGATATCGCGTGTTCCCCGACGGCGAAGGAAAGATGAACCGGTCGCTGCGGGACATAGACGGAGCGCTCTTGCTGGTGCCGCAGTTCACCCTCCCTGCCGACACGCGCAAGGGCATGCGCCCGAGCTTCACGCCGGCAGCGCCACCCGAGATCGGGATGCGGCTCTTCTCGCACCTGTGCGAGCGAGCCAATGCGAGCCACTCGCACGTGGCGAGCGGGCGGTTCGGCGCACAGATGCAGGTGGCGCTGGTCAACGACGGACCCGCGACCTTCTGGCTCCATGTCGGACGCGCCGTTGCGTAGCGCGAACGGATCACGAATCTTGCTAGCGAGGCCGGATCCGCCACACCACACCGGCCGTGCCAAGAACCCGCTCTCCTTGCGCCGTACTCTTCACCGATATCTCCGGTAGCGCACGTCTCTACCGGCGCCTGGGCGACGGCCCTGCCCAGCGCATCGTCGGGGAGTCGATGGAGCTCCTGGCGGGCACATTGCCCGAGCATGGGGGGCGCATGGTGAAAACCATCGGGGACTGCATGCTGAGCGTGTTTGACAGCCCCGATAGCGCGGCGCGCGCCGCGCGTCGCATGCATGGGGTGCTCGCGCAGTCGCAGCCGGGTGGCGAAGCTATCCGCATCCATACCGGCATGGACTTCGGTCCGGTGATCGAAGACGGCGGCGATGTCTTCGGCGATACGGTCAACGTGGCAGCATATCTGGCGGCGGTTGCTTCCGCGGACCAGATCCTGGTCACGCAAAGGATGGCCACAGCGCTCTCCGCCGCGGCCAAGGTCGGTGTCCGCCCGCTCTTCAGCGCCCTGCTCAAGGGTCACCTGAATTCAACAGCCGTCTACCAGATGATCTGGAAGCCAGATGATCGGTTCACCACCCTGATCAATTCGAAGGCCCGGCGGCTGCTGCCGTCCGATCTCGGCAGCATGCGCGTGCAACAAGGCAACCGAAGTCTGGCGGTGAACCGGCTGCACCCCGTGCTTGCGATCGGGCGCGGCGTTGACAACGACATCGTTCTCGCCGACATGTTCGTCTCCCAGCAACATGCGAACATTCTTCTGCGCCACACGAACTTCTATCTCGAGGATCGAAGCGTGAACGGTACCTTCGTCCGCTTTCAGAACGGTGTCGAGGTGCACGTGCTGCGGGAGGAACTGCTGCTCGATGGCACGGGTCGCGCGAGCTTCGGCCGCAGCTTCGGGGAGCTGCCGGCCGCGATCGTCGAGTTCGCCCGCGACCGTCGCTCGATGTACCGCGTGTGAGGGTCAGGCCGTGAGCGGGACGGCTGCGAGCCGTGCCGGACCCGTTCCCGTAGTGCGCAGATCCAGACGCCGCTGGTGGAGGCGCCGCAGCGTCGGCCGATGCCCGATGCTAAACAGCGTCGTCCCGGGCAGCCTTTCCTGCAGCAAACGGTACATCCGTTCCTCGGTAGGTTCGTCGAGTGCTGCGGTGGCCTCGTCGAGGTAGAGCCACGCCGGTTTCAACAGCAGCGCGCGCGCGAACGCGAGTCTTTGCTGCTCGCCTGGAGAGAGCTGCAGCGCCCAGTGCTGATCCTCGTCGAGACGGTCGGCCAGCCGCGGCAATCCACACGTGATCAGGGACTCGCGGATCGCTTCGTCGGTAAAGCGACCTGGCTCGGCGGGGAAGGTCACCGCGCGGCGCAGGCTGCCGATCGGAATGTAGGGGCGTTGCGGCAGGAACAGAGCGGGGCCGGCCGGACGCAGGATCCGCCCCTTCGCGAAAGGCCAGATGCCGGCAATCGCGCGAAAGAGGGTGCTCTTGCCGCTGCCCGACGGACCGGTGAGCAGCACACTCTCCCCGGGCGCAATCGTGAGGCTGCCGTGCTCGAGTAGCGGGTGCGCATTCGGCAGCGCGAGATCGAGGTCATGGATCTCCAGCTTCGCACCATTCGTGTCCTCGACCGTCGCGCCGTCGTTATCCCGTTGTTCGATCGCCCGCTGCATGGCGTGCTGGAATGTGATGAGCCGTTCCGCCGAGGCCCGCCATTCCGCGAAGGTCGTGTACGCGTCGATGAACCAGGAGAGCGCCCCCTGCACCTGCGAGAAGGCGCTTGCCGTCTGCATGAGTCCGCCCAGCGGGACGGCTCCCGAAAAGTATCGCGGCGCGGCGACGACGTAAGGAAAGATGACCGCGACCTGGGAATAGCCGGCAGTGAACCAGGTCAGTCGCTTCTGCTGCACCATGATCCGGATCCAGTTCGCCACGACGTCCCCGAAGCGGCGCCGGAACTCCCCGAGCTCCTGCGCTTCGCCCCGGTAGAGCGCCACCCCTTCCGCGTTCTCGCGAAAGCGCACCAGCCCGAATCGGAAGTCCGCCTCGTAGCGCTGCTGATTGAAATTGAAGCCTATGAGCGGCTTGCCGATGCGGTGCGTGAGCCAGGTGCCGAGCGCTGCATAGGCCAGCGCAACCCAGACCAGGTAGCCGGAGATTTCGTAGGTGGCACCGCCGACCGTGAAGTCGAGCACGCCCGACAGCCCCCACAGAATGCCGATGAAGGAGACGAGCGTCACCAGCGAGTTGATGAAGCCCAGGGTGAGCGTAAGGGTCTGTTCGATGAACAGCCTGAAGTCCTCGGCGATGCGCTGGTCCGGGTTGTCGGTACCGCGATCGGCGAGCTGCATGCGGTAGTACGTGCGTCCCGCAAGCCATTCGCCGAGGTAGAGATCCGTCAGCCAGCGCCGCCAGCGGATCTGCAGCCACTGGTTCAGGTAGAGCTGGTAGACGGCCATCACGATGAACGCAGCGGCGAGCCAGCCAAAACGGATCAGGAGCGAGAAGAAGTCGTCCTGTTTCTTGTCCTGGAGGGAGTTGAAGAACGCGTTCTGCCACTGGTTGATCTCGACATTGACCCACACCATACCGAGGGTGAGCGCGACGATGGCGGCAAGGAGCGCCCGTGCCGACCATTTCTCCTCGGAGTACCAGTAGGGGCGGACGAGCCGCCACAGATCGCGCACGTAGCGACCGTTGTTATCGCTCAACATCGAGCTCTCCTCGGGCAGGTTGATCGACCGCGCATCCCGCTGACACCGACCGCGGGGCAGTCAGCGGAGCGGACCCCGGCCGCCTCGGTCCCGGGTGCGCGGGCGGTCGCCGCCGCGGCGCATTTCGATCGACAGCAGGGGAATGAATTGCGAGGGGCGGTCGCGACGAACTGACCGGAGCTGCGCTCCGACAGCGTCTGTCGTACGACTACGACGGCGGTGGAAGCGGGCGGCGCATGCGCGCCGCCATTCCTGCTTCCTGTAAGGGATCAGTGCAGGTGACGCCGGCCCGGGGCGGTGGAGTTCTGCAGGAAGGCGCGTTCGAGATCGCCCTCGCTGTTGAGCTTGCGATCCCACTCGCGGGCGAACAGGCCGTCGACCACGGCCACCACCTCGTCCACCGCCTCCTGCCCGAACTGGCGCGAGAGCAGATGGGTGACGTCCTCGATCATCCGCTGCCGCTGCGCCTCGTGAATGGCTTCGGGTGTCGGGCCGACGAAGATGATCTGATTCTCCTCGTCGCCGTTTTCGTGGTAGAGGTTCACGTCGACCTCCGCCGCCTGCTCGGTGAGCGGACCCAGCGCGTGCAGGGCCTGTTCCAGCCGCTGCTGGAAGCTGCGGCCGATCTGACCGGTCCAGCAGATCTCGAGCATGCGATTCGTGGGATCGAAATTGATGCCGGGTTCTTCGGGAATGCTGCTCTTCGCGTCGTCCAGGGTATCGACGTCCACGTACTCGAGCCACGGCGCGATGGCTGCCTCCACCTGCGCGCGTGTCACGCCCTTGCAGATCGTCAAATCGCCGTGGACATGCACTTCGATGCGCATCGTTACTGCTCCTTGTCGTGGAAGCGGGCGCGGGCTGCTGCGGGCAATCCGCTTACGAATCGGCCGCGCCGTGCTGCGCCGGATCCGCCGAACTGCGAGCCGCCGGTCGCTGAATCAACGGATAGTAGACATAGCCCCGCACCGGGACCTGGGATTCCTGCATCCGCTTGAGCTCCTCGAAATCCACCTTCTTGTCCCACCAGATGGCGCGCGCTTCCCGTTGCGCTTCCTTCAGGTGGGGGTTCAGGCGAAAGAGATCTCGCATGAATTTGGTGAGATCCGACTCGTACATGGCCGCGATGGTCTCCGCGTCGTGTCTTGGTAACAGGGGGATTCTAGCACTGCTGGGATGCCTGCCGGTATGCTATGCTGCGTTGCGTCCAAAACCACTTCCCAGCCCCGGCCCATGATCGTCTTCCGCCTGGTTTGTGATCACGAGCACCGTTTCGAGGGCTGGTTTCAGTCCAGCGACGACTACGAGCACCAGCGCGACGCCGGAGCGATCCTTTGTCCCATGTGCGAGAGCAAGCTGGTATCGCGCCTGCCCTCGGCACCGCATGTCCAGACTCTCCGCCCAACCGCCCCGCAGGATGCCGAGCAGGAGCCGCCGATCGAGCTGCGCAAGCTGCTGGGGATGCTCCAGAGCCTCACCGAAGACGTCGGCGACCGGTTCCCGGATGAAGCGCGCAAGATCCACTATCGCGAGGTACCCGCCCGCAGCATCCGGGGCCGGGCGAGTCTGGAAGATGTCGGCGAGCTCGAAGACGAGGGCATCGACGTGCTTCTGATCCCCGATTTCTCCAAGCTTCATTGAGCTTCATGCTCTGCGGGCGTACATGAAGGTCGACGCGCACGGCCTGGATGTCCACTGCGAGATCGAGGGCGAGGGGCCGTGGGTCGTATTGTCCCACGCCCTCGCCTGTGACCTTGGCATGTGGGACGATCAGATGCCGGCGCTGCGGGAGCGCTTTCGCGTGCTCCGCTTCGACACCCGCGGGCATGGTGCGAGCGGCGTTTCGCCCGCGCCTTACAGCTTCGATCAACTGGCGCGCGACGTCGATGGACTCTTTGCCGCGCTATGTATCGAGCGGGCTCACTTCGTCGGCATCTCGCTCGGGGGAATGGTGGCGCAGGAGTTCGCGCTGGCGTATCCCCGGCGCGTCGCGAGCCTGGTCCTGTGTGACACCACCAGCCGTTACCCGGAAGGCACCGACAAGATCTGGCAGGAGCGCATCGCGGCGGTGCGCGCGCAGGGCGTGGGTCCTCTCGTCGAGGCCACGCTGGAGCGCTGGTTCACCCCGGCGTTCCGCGCGGCGCACCCGGACGTGATGGCGCGCATCGGAGCGATGATTCGCAACACGCCCGCCGAGGGCTACATCGGCTGCGGCGCGGCGGTCCCCACCATCGACACGACGATGCGGCTTGGCGCCATCGACTGTCCGACCCTGGTCGTCGTCGGCGAGCACGACGCCGGAACGCCGGTCGCGATGGCGCAGACGATCCAGCGCGGCATACCGGGCGCCGAGCTCCAAGTGATCTCTTCGGCCTCGCACCTGTGCAACATCGAGCAAACCGAAGCGTTCAACGCCGTTCTGCTTGATTTTCTGGCTCGCGTCACCCGTACCGGCTGATCAGCGGCGCACACCGGCCCGTTCCGTCCGGTGCCGTGCGCAGCGCCGAGTCGTGAGGAGGCACGGCGATTGCTGAGATCGGGCGGGCGCCTGCGGGTGATCGCGGCAGCAGCTTCTGGCACACGAAGCGTCGATCCCGTCCGGCGCGTGACCCGACGATGCTGCCCACCCCGGCGCCCACCCTGCTTCCAGCCTCCGCCATGGTCATCGTCTACAACAGCGAAAGTTTCTACGTCGTCGAATATCCTTCGGAGCAGGGCTTCGAAGTCGTCGACAAATACACGCGGCGCGGTACGTTTCTCACCGGCGATCTTGCCCAGCGCTTTCGCTGCAGTATGCAGGGCATGATCGCCGTGGGCCCATCGGAGGAGGACGTGGATGATTTCCTCGGCGAGCTCGACGCCCTCATGACCCAGCGGGTGACGTTTCACTGAAGTCTGGTCAGCGCCGCTCTGGCGCCGACTGTCGCGAACCCGTAGTACCCCTGTGCCGCTCGCGGCGGCTTGACGCTCGCTTCCTGCCCTCCAACAATTGCGCCTTGCTGACTCCTCGTCACGATCGTATGAGGCTCGACTTCTCGGTAAGCCTGCACGGCCTGCTCGCCGCTGTCCTGCTCGCAACCTGCGGTGCCACGCTGGGCGCATTGCCCGGTGTGCCGGGTCGTGACGGCATACCGACGCTCGCGCCGATGCTGGAGACGGTGACCCCGGCGGTGGTGAACATCTCGGTGCTCTCACGTTCGCCCGAAGTCGAGAACCCGCTCCTTCAGGACCCGTTCTTCCGTCGCTTCTTCGACCTGCCATCGCGGCCAAAGCCGCAACTATCCGCGGGCTCGGGTGTGGTCGTGGATGGCGGGCGAGGATTCGTGCTCACCAACCATCACGTCGTGAAGAACGCGCAAGAGATCGTCGTCACGCTGAAGGACCGGCGCGAGTTCAAGGCCAAGCTGGTGGGGTCGGATGCGGGCACCGACATCGCCCTCCTGAAGATCGAGGCCGCAGGCCTGAAAGCGGTGAAGTTCGGCGACTCCGATCAGCTCGCCGTCGGCGACTACGTGGTGGCGATCGGCAACCCGTTCGGCCTCGGCCAGACCGTGACTTCGGGCATCGTGAGCGCGCTGGGGCGCAGCGGGCTCGACATCGAAGGCTACGAGGACTTCATCCAGACCGACGCGTCGATCAATCCCGGCAATTCGGGCGGCGCGCTGGTCAATCTGAAGGGTGAACTCGTCGGTATCAACACGGCGATCATCGGACCCGCCGGCGGTAATGTCGGCATCGGGTTCGCCGTGCCGAGCAACATGGTGCGGGCGGTAATGACGCAGCTCGCGAAGTTCGGCGAGGTGCGCCGCGGCGTTTTCGGCGTCACCAGTCAGGACCTGTCGCCGGAAATGGCGAAGGCGCTCAAGGCTGGCACGACCCAGGGCGCGGCCGTCGTCGACGTGGCAGCCGGATCCGCCGCCGACAAGGCCGGCCTCAAGCCGGCGGACGTGGTCGTGGCCCTCAATGGCAGGCCCGTGAGGAGCTCGCTCGATCTGCGCAATCAGCTCGGTCTGGTGCCGGTGGGGGAGACGGTCGAGATCACGGTGCAGCGTGAAGGTCGCGAGCGGACCGTGCGGGCGACGATCGAGCCGGTCAAGCCGCGCGCGGGTCGCGGCGAAACGCTGGCCGAGCTTGCAGGCGCGTCGGTCGTCGACATCGAGCGTGGGCGCGGCAACGGTGCGCGCAGCGACGGCGTCGGCGTGGCGGCGGTGGAGTACGGCAGCCCGGCCTGGAACCACGGCTTGCGCCCCGGCGACCTTATCGTCGGCGTCAATCGCAGGAAGGTCGCGTCGGTGCAAGAGCTCCTCGCCGCCCTCAGGGCGGGCGGGAAATCGGCCACGCTCAACGTCGTGCGTGGAGACTTCCTCCTCTCGCTCGTCATCAGACGCTAACGCCACGCCATGCGCCCATCGACTGCAATCTCGTTCTGGCCGCTCTTGCTGGCGGTCCTCGCGACGCCGATCGGCGCGCAGGCGCCAACCGCCGAAGGACCCTATTTTCCGCCGCCGGGGCCGAGCAAGACATGGGAGCGACGCGCGGCCGACCGTGTGGGGATGGATCCCGGCAGGCTCGAAGCGGCAGTCAAGCTCGCGCGCAAGAACGAGATGCCGTGGCGCCGCGAGCTCGGTGAACAGATCTTCCACGACAGCGTTCTCGAACCTGCGGGCGCCGTGCCGCTCGGCCCGACTCTCGACCGCGGCGGTCCGAGCGGGGTCATCCTCCGCCATGGCTACGTCGTCGCCGAATGGGGCGATCCCGATCGGGTCGAGATGGCCTTCAGCATTACGAAGAGCTATCTCTCGACGGTCGCCGGTCTGGCAATGGAGCAGGGTCGCATCATCGATCCGCGCGACCGCGTCGCCACCTACATCCGCGAGAACTTCGACAGTCGCCGCAATTCGCGCGTGACGTGGCAGCAGCTGCTGCAGCAGACGAGCGAGTGGCAGGGCGAGATGTGGGGGAAGCCCGATGCGGCGGATCGTCGCGCTGGCCGCGATCGCAGTCTGCAGGAGCCGGGGTCGTTCTGGGAATACAACGACGTACGCGTGAATGCGCTCGCCTTTGCGCTCACCAAGGTGTGGCAGCGCCCGTTGCCGGATGTGCTGAAAGAGTACGTGATGGACCCGATCGGCGCGTCCGGCACTTGGCAGTGGCACGGCTACCGCAATTCCTACGTCAACATCGACGGTCGCGCTGTCGCTTCCGTGAGCGGGGGCGGACACTGGGGCGGCGGCCTCTGGGCGAGTGCCTGGGACCACGCGCGCTACGGGTACCTGTTCCTCCGGCGCGGCGAATGGGCCGGCAAACCGGTGGTATCCGAGAAGTGGGTGAAACAGGCGCTGACTCCGTCTGCCCTGATGCCGAGCTACGGTTATCTCTGGTGGCTGAACACGGGACGTCAGCTCTACCCCGCAGCCTCTGCCGAGAGCTTCTTCGCCCAGGGGTCGGGCGGCAATGTGATCTGGATCGATCCGGCGAACGATCTCGTGGTCGTGGCGCGTTGGCTGCGGCCGGAACGCTTCGATGAGTTCTTCGGCGCGGTGACCGCCGCGATCAATCGCACCGGTTTACCTTGAAATGTCATGGGCGTGGTGGTTTGATAGGAACTCGCGACAGGACATCAGAAGGGAGCCGGCATGGCCACGATGATCCCCGAAACCCCGCCCGATTTCGACCGCGCTCGTGTGATCGAGCGTCCCGACGGCTTCTACTGGCAGGACAAGGACACCGATCGCACCTACGGTCCTTTCGCTTCGCTCTGGGAAGCCATGGAAGACATGCAGTACACCACGGATCCCGACACCGGCTCCGAGGAGGGTCTTGCGGTATCCGATGCCGGGATCGACATCGCGTTTACCGACGACGACGGATTCGGTGATGGCGAAGGGCCGATCGACTTCGATCGGCTGTGATCACTGACCGCGTCAGCGTGACGCTTTGAGCTGTGGATCGGACAGTTTGCCCGACACGGCGATCAGCGCGCGGATCGGGTTCGGCTTCGCCGCGAGCTCGACGTTGAGACGTCCCGCGAGATCTCCCGACGGCACCATGTCGGTGCTGCCATTCGCGAGCAGAATTCCCGAAGCCAAGGCAAGCTGTCGGTACTGGTAGTTCTTCGCGGAGATCTTGACCGTCCCGGAGAGCTCCGCGAACTGCGTCTTTCCACCGCGCACCGGCACACCGGCTGCTGCTTGCTGCAAGGCGCGCGTGAGATCCACGTTGTCGATCTCGCCGCGCTGGACCTTGAATCCGGCTTCCACGGCGGGTTCGGTGAAGAGGCGGTCGAGCGACGGCGACTGAGCCGTGTACCGGCCGCTTGCCGCGAGCTGCCCGGTGGCGCGGAACTGGCTGGTGAAGGCCTTGAGGGTCGGCGCCAGATCGAGCTGATCTGCGTTGAAGTCGCCAGTGAGCGTCCAGGGGCTGTTCCAGACCAGCGTCGCGCGACCGCTCGCCGTGCCTCCGTAGAGCCGCGCCGCAAGGTCGCTCACGGTGAGTTCCTTCCCACGTATCATGGCCTTGCCGGCGATCTCGTCGAACTCGATACTCGGTCCGTAGGGCGATTTCCAGCTGCGCCCGGTGAACTCGGCCTCCACGCCCTCCGGCTTGCTGCGCAACTCGACCTTCAGCTTGCCGTCCGCGCTGCGCAACACCGCCTTGGTGAACGCGCCGGTGGCGTCGAGACCGACCTCGCCGCCGAACGGCGGCACGGCGATCGCGCTGCCTTCGAGCTTCACGTTCCTGAGCGCCACCTTCGCGACCTGCAGCGACTTGCCATTTCCCGGCGCGACCCAGCTTGGCAGCCGGCCTAGCACGTTCGCATCGACGGTCACGGAGTCGAGCTCGAGATCCGACAGCACTTTCTGCTCGGAAAACAGCGACGACAACTCCGGCACCGCGCGCACGGCAGCGATCCTTGTGTCCTGCTCCTTGCCGATGACCACACCCTCGAGCATGAAATGAGGTGACGGGAACACCGCCGCGCGAACCGAACCGATCTTCACCTGCTCGCCGAGGGCGCTCTCGGCCAGTCGCTCCATGCCAGAGCTGTCCCACGGCACGACGTGCACGACTGCAATGGCCGCAGCAAGGACGAGCGCAGCGGATATGGCGGCCGGCTTCTGCCAGTTGGTCTTGCGCGCCGCGCCGCGGGTTCGCGGTGTCGCAGCCGCTTTGGCCGCCTCGCGGGCACGGGCCTTCTCCTCCGCTGCTGCACGCTTGCGGGCCTTTTGCTCTTCCTTCTCGCGTTGCTTCTGTAGTTTCTGCTCGGCTTTCCGATCTGCCTCCGCCTGCGCCTTCGCTGCCGCCTCTTCGCGATCGCGGCGCTCGGCTTCGGCGCGCATGCGTTGCTCGGCTTCCGCGCGCTCCCGGCGCAGGGTCTCCTCCGCAGTCCGCCGCTCTTCTTCTTCGCGGCGTCTGAGTTCCAGTTCCTCCTGGCGCGCGCGTTCCAGTGCCTCCTGGCGCCTGCGCTCTTCCTCCCGACGTCTTTGCTCTTCCTCTTCCGCGCACCGCTGGGCTTCTTCGGCTGCCCTGCGGGCGCTTTCCTCGGCCTCGCGCTCGAGCCGGGCCGCCTCGGCCAGTGCTTCGCGGCCCGCTTCCTCATTCTCGGCGAGCTCGCGCGCGTGACGCTCGGCCTCGCGCTTGAGCTTCTCTTCCTCTTCGGCCCGAAGCTCGCGTTCCCGGGCATCCAGCGCATCGAGGTCTATCTCGAAGAAGGGCGTTGCATCCACTTCCGGGATGTTCGCGGATTCGGCGTTCCCCGCGGGATCGGAGGCAGCCTCTGCTTCCGTCGTCGCGGGAGGTGCGCTCTCATTGGCGTCGATGCCTGCTTGATCATCGGCAGCCTCGCGCGCGGCCGCCTCGTGCATCTGCAGCATTGAATCGTTGAGCGCCTTTGCCTCGGCCACTGCACGGGCCTGCCGTTCGGCTTCTTCCTTCTGCTCGCGGGCGCTCTCTTCCGCCGCTGCACGCGCCGCCTCCTCGAGCGCCCGACGCTCTGCGTCTTCGCGATCCTTGTGCGCGCGTGCGTCGGCTTCCTCCTGCGCCCTGCGCTCGGCGTCCTCACGGGCCTTGCGCTCGGCCGCGAGGTTTGCTTCCAGCTCTTCACGCATCCTGCGTTCTGCGTCCTCGCGAGCCCGCTGCTCGGCCTCCTCGCGCGCACGAAGCTCCGTCTCCTCGGCGGCACGGCGTTCCGCCTCCGCACGCGCCTTGCGGTCTGCTTCCTCCTGGGCGCGGCGCTCGGCCTCCTCGCGCTGGCGCAGCTCGTGTTCTTCCGCGGCGCGCCGTTCGGCTTCCTCACGCGCGCGCCGTTCGGCGGCGAGCCGCGATTCGAATGCTTCCCGCGCCAGCCGCTCGGATTCCTCGTGCGCCAGCCGTTCTGCTTCCTCGCGCGCACGGCGCTCGGATTCGTCCTGCGCCTTGCGCTCGACGGCCTCGCGTACCTGCTGCTCGGCTTCTTCCTTTGCACGCTGCTCGACCGCGAGCTGCGCTTCCAGCTCTTCACGCGCCTTGCGCTCCGCCGCGAGCCTCGCCTCCATCTCTTCGCGGGCTCTCTGCTCGGCTTCCTCGCGCGCACGGCGCTCCGCTTCTTCCCGCGCGACGCGTTCCTCGGCGAGCCGGGCCTCGAGCTCTTCTCTGGCCTTGCGCTCGCCCTCCTGCCGTGCCCGCTGCTCGGCCTCTTCGCGATTTCTGACCTCTTCCGCCAGTCGCGCGTCGGCTTCTTCCCTGGCCTTACGCTGCGCTTCCTCGCGCGCTTTCTGCTCGGCCTCGACGCGTGCCGCCTTTTCTGCTTCGAGGCGAGCCTCCAGCGCTTCGCGCGCTTGCCGTTCCTCTTCTGCGCGCCGTTCCGCCTCGGTCCTGGCCTTCCGCTCGGCCTCTGCCTTCATGTTAGCTTCGAGGCGCGCACGGGCTTCGGCCTTGGACCGCGCCTCGGACTCCGCCGCCATGCGGGCGCGCAGCTCCATTTCGGTCCTGACCTGGGTCTCGGCGCGCACACGCGCTTCCTCGTCGGCACGCGCCTTGGCTTCCGCTACCGCCTGTGCTTTTAGCGCCTCTTCGGTGACGCGCCGCGCCTCGGCCTCTGCGGCGGCGCGTAGCGCGGCATCGTTGTTCGCCGCAGGCGTCGCTGCGGGCGTGACCCGAGGGGCATCGTCCGCGGTCTCCTCTCCCTTTTCCTCGAGCGCGCTGCGGGTTATGGCCGAGAAATCGAGCTCATCGAGACTCTCAGCACCTGCGGGCCGAACCCGCCGCGGACGGTTGACCGGGGCCGATTCGCCCGCGACTCCCGCGCCGCAGGCTTTGATGAAGCCTTCTTCTTCCAGGCGCTCGATCGCCTGGCGGAACTTCATTTCCGAGAGCTTGGATTCGCGCAGCAGCCGCTCCAGGGTCGACTTGCCGTCGATGAGCGCCAGCACGCTCAGGAGATTGCGCGGCAAGCGCGCCGCGCGGTTCTTGACTTCACTGACGCCGCGGGGGGTCTTGGAGAAAATGGCCTGAAATTCCATACCTGCTTAGCCTGAGTCGGTTCGGTCGCGAAAGGCGTCCCTGGAGGATCCCGTTCGTCCCAGCGTTGTCGAACATGGCGCACGCCGGGCGGGGCCGGTGGCAGGGTGTTTGTCGCGGGATCGAGAGCCGGAGCGGCTGCCGCCGTGATGTCCCGCCGCACACAAGGGTTCGAGCAAGTTTCCTGCCTTGCGACCTTAAGGCCGCGGCAGCAGGAGCACCCGGCAGCTAACGGACCTTCAGGACTATCTTGCCGACATGGGTGCCGCTTTCCATGAGCGCGTGAGCGTCGGCGGCCTGATCGAGCGGGAACATCGCGTGCACCACCGGGCGCATCTTGCCTGCCTCGATCAACGGCCAGACCTGGTCGCGCAGGCCGCGCGCGATGTCGGCCTTGACCGCTGCCGTGCGCGCGCGCAGGGTGGATCCGGTGAGCACGAGGCGACGCATCATGATGTCGGCGAGATTCACGGTCGCTTTTGCACCGCCCAAGAAGGCGATGAGCACCAAGCGGCCGTCGTTGGCCAGCGTCTTCAGCTCGCGCGGGACGTAGTCGCCGCCCACCATGTCGAGGATCACGTCCACGCCCCGTCCGCCGGTGGTCCGCTTGACCACCTCGACAAAGTCCTCGGTCCGGTAGTTGATTGCCACTTCCGCGCCGAGCTCAATGCAGGCGGCGCATTTTTCGTCACTGCCGGCCGTGGCGAAGACGCGATTGCCGAAGGCGTGCACCATCTGGATGGCGGTGACGCCGATCCCGCTGGTACCGCCCTGAACGAGGAAGGTCTCACCCGGTTCGAGCCGGCCGCGGTCGAAGACATTGGTCCACACCGTGAAGCACGTTTCCGGCAGGGATGCCGCCTGCACGAAATCCAGCCCATGCGGGACGGGCAGGCACTGACTGGCAGGCACTGCGCAATACTCCGCGTAACCACCGCCATTGGCCAGCGCGCACACGGCATCACCGATGCTCCAGCCGGTGACGCCCTCGGCCACGGCCGCGATTCGACCCGCAACCTCGAGCCCCGGAAGATCGGAAGCATCCTTGGGCGGCGGATACACGCCCTGACGTTGCAGCACATCGGGCCGATTGATACCGGCGGCGAACACCTCGATCAGCACGTCGCCCGGCGCCAGTCGCGGTGTCGCACGGCGCGTCGGCGCCAGAACCTCCGGACCGCCAGGGGCGGAGATTTCCACCGCGCGCATCGACTCGGGCAGTGCTGGATTCATCGGATGGTCGTCCGTGTGGCTGCCAGGGGGAAACGCCCGATTGTACTCCACGCGAGAATCGGGCTCTCTCTTGGCTGCAGACTTGTCTGGTAATGCAGTGCACAATCCGCCACAATGAAAATCGCGGCGGCCGAGATGCCCGCAGTCCTTCCAAACTCCACCACCCTCGCCATGCTCGCGTTCACCCTTCGCCGTTGCCGCGGCCCGGTTGCCGGGCGCATTCCATCCGCCTTTGCGGGGCGCTGATGGCGGGCTATATCCTCGCGCTCGATCAGGGCACCACCAGCTCCCGCGCGATCGTCTTCGATGCGGCCGCGCAGGTGCGTGCCGTCGCCCAGAAGGAGCTCACCCAGAGATACCCGCAGCCGGGATGGGTGGAGCAGGATCCGCGTGAGATCTGGTCGTCGCAGGTCGGCGTGGCGGCCGAGGCGCTGAGTCGTGCCGGCGTGTCGCCGCATGAGATCGCGGCCATTGGCATCGCGAACCAGCGGGAGACCACCCTCGTGTGGCATCGCCGGACCGGCGAGCCAATCTGCAACGCCATCGTCTGGCAGGACCGGCGCACGGCCCCGTTCTGCGAACGCCTGAAGCGCCAGGGACTGGAGCCGCTGTTCGAAAGCCGGACCGGCCTCGTGATCGACCCGTATTTCTCGGGTTCGAAGGTGCGCTGGATCCTCGACCAGGTGCCCGGCGCGCGGGAGGCGGCGGAGAGTGGTCAGCTCGCGTTCGGGACCGTCGACAGCTGGCTCGTGTGGAACCTCTCGGGCGGCAAGCGCCACGTCACCGATGCGAGCAATGCCTCGCGCACGCTGATGTACAACATCCACGCCGGAGTGTGGGACGACAAGCTGCTCGGCATTCTCGGCGTGCCGCGTTCCATGCTGCCGGAAGTCGTGCCCTCGAGCGGCGAGGTGGTGCTCACCCAACCCGACCTCTACTCGGCGCGAATTCCGATCGCGGGGATCGTCGGCGACCAGCAGGCGGCCCTCTTCGGCCAGTGCTGTCACGTGCCCGGCATGGCCAAGAACACTTACGGCACCGGCTGCTTTCTGCTCATGCATACCGGTTGCGTGCCGTCGCATTCGAAGAACCGCCTGCTCGCCACGGTGGCCTGGAGGATCGGCGAACGCACGGAGTTCGCCGACGAAGGCAGCATCTTCATCGGCGGGGCGATCGTGCAGTGGCTGCGCGACGGGCTCGGCCTCATTCGCTCGGCGGACGAGGTCGAGCGGCTGGCGGTGAGCGTGCCCGACAGCGCCGGCGTGCACCTGGTCCCGGCGTTTACCGGGCTGGGCGCGCCGTACTGGGATCCGAACGCGCGCGGGGTCATCTGCGGGCTCACGCGCGGCAGCACGGCCGGGCATCTCGCCCGTGCCGCGCTGGAGAGCATGGCGTTCCAGACCACGGATGTGTTGCGGGCCATGCAGGCGGATGCCGGGATCGAGGTGGCCCAGCTGCGGGTCGACGGGGGTGCCGCGCGCAACAATCTGCTCATGCAGTTCCAGGCCGACATGCTCGGCGTGCCGGTGGTGCGGCCTCGCAACACGGAGACCACGGCGCTGGGCGCGGCATTTCTCGCCGGGCTCGCCGTGGGCTACTGGAGCGACCGCGATCAGCTCGCCTCCCTCTGGTCCGAGGAGCGCCGTTTCGAGCCGCGGATGAGCCGCGAGAGGGCAGGGGAGCGCTACGCCGGGTGGCGCGACGCCGTCGCCCGTTCTCGCAGCCAGGTGGGGGTGCCCGGATAGCTCGGCTTGAAGCGGGGCCTACGAGCGGCTACAATGCGCGACTTTTCAAGATTGCCGGAGCAGCACCATGGCACGGGTTTGTGAAGTCACGGGCAAGCGCCCGCTCGGGGGGCACCATGTTTCGCACGCCAACAACAAGACCAAGCGGCGCTACCTGCCGAATCTCCAGTACCGTCGCTTCTGGGTCGAGAGCGAGAACCGCTGGGTGCGTCTTCGCGTGAGCCAAGCCGGTCTGCGCACCATCGACAAGAAGGGCATC